>WQYP01000086.1 GCA_009781185.1 Phycisphaerales bacterium
GGATTCATGGAGACATTTGGAACAAACGACCGCCTACCATCAGCGGCGTAACGATGCGTCCTTCCGCAGCCGCAAAACCAAACCGCGAAACATGGAACATAAGTAGCGCTGTCGTAATAGAGGCCCGATTGATCTCACCCTTGCGCTCGCCGCTCTTCATGACGCGGGCGGTATTCATGCGTGTAATGAGTTGCCCCAATGCGTTGAGTCAGCCTTCTTTGTTGATGGATTTTTCCGATTTTGCGTGGGACTTGCCTTTGCATTCGATGCAAGAAATATTCGCTGTTTCGTTTGCCGCCGACCATCAGGATATCCACGCCTTTTTCGTGAAGTTCCGATACTTTGCCTTTATCTTCGTGCCAGTTGCTTCGTTCTTTGTTTAACAGAAAGTCTCTGACTCGCGCCACGATATCTTTTTCATCGAGTTTTTTCGTTCCTTGGCCATTCCTACTACTCCTTGAAAGAACCCTGCCGGTAATGAAAAAGCCAGAATCACAGAGGATTCGGACTGATTCGTACTTCTTTGACGCGATGGCAATAAAAAAGGATCGCGTGGCGGCGCTGACAGCGCCGCCACGCGAATGATACCCGCCATGATACATGAGCTCGACGCCCATGCCACGTCAAACGGAAAGGAGGGGGGAAAGGGGGGGGTTACTTGAGTTCGACGGTGGCGCCTTCGGTTTCGAGCTCCTTCTTGAGCTTCTCGGCATCGGCCTTATCGAGGCCCGCCTTGACGGTCTTGGGAGCGCCGTCAACGAGATCCTTCGCTTCCTTGAGGCCCAAACCGGTGGCCGCACGAACGACCTTGATGACCTGGATTTTCTTATCGCCGGCGGCCTTGAGAACGACGTCGAAGACGGACTGAACTTCAGCCGCGGGAGCAGCGGCGCCAGCGCCACCGGCCGGAGCAGCCATCATCACCGCGCCACCGGCAGCCGCTTCGATCCCGTAGGTCTCCTTCAGGTACGTGCTCAGCGCCTGGGCGTCGAGCAGCGACAGAGCAACAATCTTGTCACCCAATTCCTTGATTTCAGCTTTGACTTCTGCCATGGGAAAAACCTTTCATCTCTGTTCACCATCGCCAGCCCAGGCAACAAGCCCAGTTTTCACTGCTCAAGACAGGCTGAACGACCCGTGAACCTCTTAAAAAACACAAATCACAAAACACGAAACATCCCGGGCAAGCCCGGGGCTATAGGGTTACGCCGCCGCAGGGGCGACTTCCTTGTCCTTGGCTTTCTCTTCAACCGCTTTGATCTGCCCAGCAAGTTTGCCAGCAGGGCCTTTGATCTGCCCGGCAAGCTTCCGGCCCGGCCCCAGAATCTGCCCGACAATCATCCCCTGCAACTCCTTCTTATTCGGAAGCAACGAGAGTGCGGAGGTCGCCTTGGAATCCAGAAGTTGGCCTTCAACGACCGAACCCTTGATCTTGAGCTTTTCGACTTTCTTGCCCTGGTCGACCAACTCTTTGACGATATCGACGATCGAATCGCCGCCGTAGACCACGGCATTGGTCCCGGTCAACAGTGTACTGGCGCCCTTGAGCCCGGCGCCTTCCAGAGCCTTGGCCGCCATGGCGTTGCGAACAACGGTCATCTTGACCTTCTTCTTGCGAAGCCCGGCTCGGATGCCCGCGGTCGTTTTGGAATCGATCCCGGTGTAATCCACAACGACGATCGCTTCCGCCCCCGTGAACTTATTCTGCAACTCGTCGGTGATCAGATTTTTAACACGCTTACTCATTTGGAACCTCACATTGAGGAATAATTAAATTTTCAACTTTTAACTTTTAACTTGAATACTTTTAACTTTCAGACGACTCAGGTTTGTTCTTCGCGTGCACCCAGGTTGGTGGTATCGACGCCGATGCCGGGCGACATGGAGGAATGGACGGTGATTTTTTTGATATAGGTTCCCTTGGACGCGGCGGGCTTCATCTTGCGGAGCACGTCGATCAAGGCGCTGGCGTTAGCGGCCAAGTCGTTGTCGGCAAAGGAAAGCTTCCCAACAACCGCGTGGATATTCCCGCCCGAATCGTTGCGAAACTCAATCTTGCCCGCGGTGTATTCGCGAACAGCGGTGCTCACATCGGTCGTCACGGTACCCGCCTTCGGCGAAGGCATCTTCCCCTGCGGACCCAGAACCTTACCCAGCCGAGCGATCTTGGGCATCATGTCCGGCGTAGCCACCGCAACGTCGAAATCCGTCCAACCACCATTGACCTTGGCAACCAGTTCATCAGCGCCAGCTTCCACCGCACCTGCCGCCTTGGCAACATCTATGTTATTGCCTTGCACAAATGCGATCACGCGGTTCGTCTTGCCGATGCCCTTGGGCAGCGACACCGCGCCGCGGACCATCTGGTCTGCCTGTTTCGGATCGATGCCCAAATGAACGACGATATTCACCGTTTCGTCGAACTTCGCTTTTTTCATTTTCTTGAGAAGCGGGAAGGCGGCCTCGAGCGCGACCGGACTGGCAGGCACGAGCTTGGCGGCTTCCTTGTAGCGCTTACCGCGGAACTGAAGGGACATGGCTGCTCCCGAAACGGAAACACGAAAAACTAAACACTCAAAACTGGACCGCGTTGGAATGGGGAAGTCGGCGGCCAAGAGGGGAGAGTCGCGGATTCAACCTCGGTTGGAGGGTAGGACCTCTGCGATTCGCATGGCTGGCCGCCAAGCTTCCACTTTTACCGCCCGTGGTCCGGCGAACGAGGGGTTAACTATAGCCGAGAATGGGAAGCGATGCAAACGAGCCGTGCTCATTTTCTTATGAGCTACAGAGTTGATAATGCGTTGAATCTCCATTAAAGTCAAAGTTAGTGTTGGCCGACCATACACACGCGGACGCACCGTCATCCCGTGGAGGAAGCTTTCGCGGGAATTGAATTGAAATTGCACATTTCTTAGGAGCACACACATGCCGGTTTTTGACAATTATGCCCCCGTTGTGATTCAGGCACTCCAGGCGAAGGGCCTTTCCGGCGACTGCCCGATGTGCAAAAAGAATCAATGGGTCGTCCACGAAGTGCCGGTGAGCATTCCGGTTTACGAAGGCTCAGGCCAGGTGAAGTTCCCGGGCACCAGCATGCCGATGGCCGCGATGATCTGCCGCAACTGCGGGTTCAGCGCTCTGCACTCGCTGGGCGCCCTTGGCCTGATCAACCCACAGGGCCAGCAGGGCCAAGCCGCCGCTCCGGCCGCGACCGATGCTCCTCCCGCCAACCCCTAAAAATAGCCTTGCGAAAAATAGCCTTGCGCGGAAACGCAAAGCTTAACGCATCTTGCGCGGCTCATACATACGTTTCATGAGGACCTCTGGCGTCTGAAGCCTTGCGATTCCTCGCAAGGCTATTTTTCTTTTCCCCAAAAACGCTACATCGCGTGATCGACGGGTTGCTTGCCGAAAGGTCCAAGTTTGTGATCGCGGTAGTAGATCAGCCGATCGATCACGCGGCTCGGCAGAAGTTCCCGGAGCTGATGCGGATCGCCGCCCATCGTCACGATCTGTTTGATCAGGCTTGACGAAGTAAATCCGAACTCCTCGCGGGTCATGATGAAAACGGTTTCGACGCCGGCGACTTTACGATTCATCAAGGCAATGCGAAATTCATAATCAATGTCCGTGAGATTGCGCAGACCCCTGAGAATAGCGGCAGCCTTACGCTTCTTGACCAGTTCAACCGTAAGACCTTCATAAGCCTCGACCTTGACATTACGGAATTTCTTTGTCAATTCGACAGCAAGTTCGAACCGCTCTTCCGCGCTGAAGAGCTGATCTTTTTCGGGGTTGACGCCGATGGCAACGATGAGCTGATCGAAGAGCTTTCGGCCACGATCGATGACGTCGAGGTGCCCCAGAGTCAGGGGATCAAACATACCGGGAAAGACTCCGATTTTCGGGTGAACGACCGCCACGAGTACCTCCGATAAGATCGGTGATTGGATGAATTATTCCTGAGTGTAGAGGTGGGATCGGGCGGCACGCAAGGCGTCGGCCAAAAAATTTGTCGCCGTTCCAAGAATTTATGTGAATGACGTATTGACTTGGCGCGAAATCCGCGTAATGTACCGGCGTCTGGGGCACACCGTCGCATCGTAGCGACCCCGTTTCGCGGGACGGGGGGGGCTCCGTAGAGAACCGCCCGCATTACCAGGAGTGCAAAACATGAGTGAATCCCTGATTGATCCTGTCTCATCCACGAGCGAAGCCGCCATTGGCCGGGCGGAAGCGAACCGAACCGCCGCCTTGGCTCGCGTCTTATCGGCCGCAGGCGTCGAGCGCCGCCTGGAACCGGACGCAGACACCTGGCTCGTGATCGTCGAGGAACCCAATCGCGACCTCGCCAAACTCGTGCTGGCAAAGCGAAAGAAGGATGTTGAGGACGACGAGGAAATGGACGATGAGGAGGAGGAAGAGGAAGACCTCGAGGACGAAGAAGAAGACGAGGACTTCGACGACGAAGAGGATGAAGACGACTTCGAAGAAGAGTTCGACGATGACGATCTCGACGACGATGACGACGACATCTTTTACGATGACGACGACGACGAGTAACGGGTGATGGTCTTTCCTCCAGGCCAGCCCGGCGCGCGAGGAACGAGCCATGAACAGCCAGCCGCAAAATACAAACGACGCGCCCGCCACGGATTCGTCCACGGTGGGAATTTCCGTTTCTGCCCCCCCCACTCCCCCCACCACCGAAAACGCTCCCACAGAGCCTGTACAAGTAGACCGCCGTCAGAGAACCGAGCAGTTCAGCGGCGCAGACCAGCGAAAGAACATCGCCGACCGCCGGGCCATCACGGATCGGCGTGTCGTCGACATCGGTTCGCCCACTGGCCTGGAACGCCGCCGCGGACCTGGTCGCCGCCGATCCGACGACCGGCGAAGTGCCGAAGAAGGCGAAATGTCCGACGAGCAGTTCGAGTTCGTCATGGCCATTGATACCTATAAGCGACTCAACAACCGCCCATTCCCCACCTGGACCGAAGTGTTGGAGGTAGTCAAGCAGCTCGGCTACCGCAAAGTCGCCGCCAGCACGATCAAGCTCCCCAACAACAACGGCCGCTGACGGGCCTGCCCATCTTTCTGTCGTGCCCCCCCCCACTTGGTATCACGACCGTCAGGGGAGTGCCGGATCGGGCCTGAACACGATCGGTTGTGGGCCGTCCGCCGCGTCCGCGTGACTCCTCGCTTCGCTCGTCGTCACGCCGATGCGACGGAGCTTATTAGACCAGATGAACGGTGGTTTGAACATGTTGGCTTTCAACATACAAGAACACGAAGAACACAAAAATTATTTGATATCTTTCTTCGTGCGTCTCGGTGTCCTCTGTGCCTCTGTAGTTGACAACCGTCCTTACTCCATCCCACTGAGCAACCCCGCCAACCCCTCCTCGAAATAAACCCGCGGCCGATACCCCAGTACCTTCTCCGCCAACGCAATATCCGCCAACGAATCCCGCACATCCCCCGCCCTCGCCGCCTCATACGTCGGCACAATCGAAGTCCCCAAATACTTATTCACCAGCCGCACCAACTCATTAATACTCACCCGCTTCCCACACCCAATATTCACCACCTCCCCATGCAACTCCATCCCTTCCAGCCCCAGCAGATTCGCATGGACAACATTACTCACATGGCAAAAGTCCCGCGTTTGCTCCCCATCCCCATAAACGATCGGCGACTTCCCCGCCTTCATCAGCGAAGAAATATTCGGCACCGCCGCCCCATACTGGCTCTTAGGATTCTGCCCCGGCCCAAACACATTGAAATATCGAAAACTCACCGTACTCATCCCATACAGCTTCGCATAAGCACTCACATAAAGCTCCCCCGCATACTTCGCTATCGCATACGGACTAATCGGCATAGCCCGATGCGACTCCCGCTTGGGCTGTTCCGGTTCCTCCCCATAAGCCGCACTACTGGAAGCATAAGTCACCCGCTTCACCCCCGCCCGCCTCGCCGCCTCCAACAGGAACAACGTCCCCGTCGCATCAACCGCATGGTAATCCAACGGCCGCCCCACCGACTCCGGTACACTCACCAACGCCGCATGATGACAAACCATGTCCACCCCTCGCATCGCCCCCTCAACCGCCTTCTCATCCAGTAACGACGCCGTGATCCGCTCAACCCGATTCCCCAGATCCTCCAACTTCGACCATCCCATCCCGCCGGAGAGATCATCGAACGCTCGCACCCGATACCCTCGATCGACCAACGCTCGCGTGATATGACTTGCAATGAATCCCGCCGCCCCCGTAACCAAAACCGTCCGATTCATGATAAAACTCTTCTTTTTGGGGGATAAAATGAGACAAAATGAGACAAAATTGAATCAAACTGAACAAAAGCAGCGGAGAGATAGGGATTCGAAGAACGGGAAACCATAACTCTCGTAAGAACTATTGCTTATGACGTTAAGTTCAGGATTTGTCTGAACTTACGGCTCGTCATCGTGGGACACCCCTGATCACGCACTCGCCTGTTATGGACACCGAATTCGGCACCGCGTGCCAAGCGGCTGTGGCTGCGTCTCCTTGATCACGAACGGGCCAGCGATGGCTTATTTTTCAAATCATTCAAGTCTATCACCTCGCAACGAGCACAGGTTGGTGGTTGGCATTATCGCGCAGATCAGCGGATGCGCCAGCCAAATGGAACTCAGTTTAGAGGACCAGATCGCTCACTGCAAGCAATGGACTGCGGAGCTGTTATAGAAGGAACTGCGTCTGCGGAACATCAGCGACATGGCTCAGGCCAACGCGTTTTTGGAGCGTTTTTTTCTGACGGATTTGAACCGTCGCTTTGCGGTTGTGCCGCGTCGTGATACGAATTTGCATCGTGTTCTTCCGCCGGATTTTGTGTTGGAGGATATTTTGTGCGTGCAGGAAAAGCGTGTTGTGAGCCAGGACTGGTGTGTTCGCTTTCAGAATCAATTCCTGCAGATTCCGGCGGAACATGCCTCGCTGGACCTTGCTGGCAAGAAGGTGACAGTGAAGCAACGTGCCAGCGGCCAACTGCTGATGAGCTGCCACGATCAGCCACTGAACTTCCGCGAGTTGCCCGGTCGTCCAACGCACAAGCGGAGCAAGGTGAAACTGATCCATGTGAATCGTGTTCCTTTTCTTGACAACACAGAGTCATTTTTAGAGAAACTGAATGGACGTGTTCTTCAGGTAGATTTTTTCCAGCAGATTCGCGATCTTGCGGATAATGTTGCGGCGCAAATCGAGTTCCACCGGCAAATTCGGATCCTGATGGGCGTCATTGATCCGAGTGCCCACGACAAAATCCACCACGTCGCTGGCCTGCATCAACTGCACCAGTCGGGCGGCGGCGTTGAGCCGCGGCGGCGCGGGACGCACGTGGCGCTCCAGCATCTCGGCGATCTTGGCGAGGGTCAGCGTGCCCTCGGTGATCAGATCGACGCCCTCCATGCTGGAGGTGGGCGGAACTTCGGGGTCGAACTGTTCCATGTCCATGATGTTCATGTGGACTTCCCGCTGGAGGAGCCGCGAGACGATGGTGGCGGTGGTTCCGCCACAGATGGCTTTTTTGCCCGCGTACGTTTGCACCAGGGTCGCCAGCTCGGCGTCGCGTTCTTTGGAAAAGGGTGGGCCGCTGATGACAAGCAGGCGTCTGGGGCGGCGGTAGTAGATCACGCCGCAGGTGATATCGTCCTTGGCCTTTCGCAGGTCATTGGTGTGTGCGCGATCCACCAGCATCGCCGCGAGTTGGCGTGAGGCAATGTCCGGCGTCTGGCGGATCGCCTCGCTGGCGTAGGCTTTGGCGGCGGCGCGGCCCCAGCCCATGGGCATATTGCGTTGCTCCATGCCGGACTGCGAGATGCCGTCGGAGAAAAACAGCACGCGGTCGCCAAGTTGCAACTGCGTCTCGGCGTACGAAATCACGCGGTCTTTCCACTCGGCAAGCTGGATGCTGGCTTTTTCCAGTGGCAGTTCCTCCGGCCCGCGGAACAGGACCAGCGGCGGGTTGCCATGCTCGATGAATCGGGCCGTGCCGTCATCGTCGTCGAGATCGGCGATGGTGAAGGTCGAGTAGCTGATCTTCCGTACCTCGCAGATCGGCAGCGTGTCCATGATGGTCTTGGCCGACTTGCGGACGTCGACGAACGCCGAGGTGTACTTGATGGCCATGGCGGCGGTCATGTTCGCCAGCACCGAAGCCTTCACGCCCGAGCCAAGACCGTCGGAAAGGACCGAAAGCGTGCGGGTCTCTTCCTTGATCTTCCGCGTGACAAACACGTCGCCCGAGACGTGCTGGGTGTGCTTCGAACGCTGGGCGAAATCCACATCGATAAAAGAATCGTTCATTGTGGCCTCTTACTTCCGATAGAGCTTGCGCCAGTCGCCGTCGTTGGGAGGGGGGGTAAGTTCGTCGAGCTTGGGGGGGGAAAATGAGTCAATGATGGAGTTGAGCGTCACTTCCGACTCCGCGGCATTCTCGCCGAGCAGGTAGGCGATCTGCTGCACCGTCGCGAGGTTCTTCTGGATCACTTCCTGGGCCCGGCTGATGACCTGTTCGCGTTGCACGGCCGGCTTGGTGATGTCCTGGATGATCGCGCCCACGACGCAGTGTTTTTCAATCGTAAAGACCGACAGATGCAAAATCGTCTCGCGGTAGCGCAGATCCTTTTCGAGCATGTCCTCGCCGGACTTGAGCACCGCGGCAAAAAGCGGATGGAATGGCACCAGTGTGGCCAACGGCGTTCCTTCGAACGCCTCGGTCTGGTCGCGGCGAAACAGGCGTAAAAACGCGGCGTTATGCTCGAGGATTTTGAGCGTCTCATCGACGATCACCACGGCGGAGGGCATCTTCTGAATCAACGCGTTGGCTTTTTTATGCGCGAGCTTGCGCATGTAGGTCACGCACATGGATCGCTCGGCTTTGTGCGCCAGCAAGGCTCGGCCAAACTGACGGCACGAGTCATAGCCGCAGCCGCCACAGTTCAGTTCGTCGTCGAGCGAAATTTTGCCCACGCTATGAAGCGCCTCGCGGAGCTGCGCGTCGGTAGGCTCGAGAATTTGCTGCGCCACGTTCGGAAACGTCGCCGGAATGGGAAACGCCGGCACGCGAGCCTCCGGCATTGCGGACAGATTGGGTTGCTTAAGTATTTCGAAGCGTTTGCGGATCGTCTGGGCCTTGCGACAAATGCGCGGCCCGTTGATGCAGCCGCCTTCGCAGGCCAGCAGTTCGATAAACAAACTGCGATCCGGCTTCAGGGTCTCCAGACCGTCCAAGGCTCGCTGAATGACCGGCAGCCCCGAGAAAGTCATGAACGCCGCGTCGGCCACGGCACAGTTGCCCTTGATGCCGGCGATCATGCCACCATCGACGGGGTAGAGAACCCCTTCGCCAGCGGCCTCGGGCACAAACGCGTCGCCGGCCTGGGGGACAAGCTGGGCGGGGATGATGTTGTCCTGATCGAGCCAGCGGTGGAGGTCGTCGAAGGTGAGGACCACGTCGAGGAGTTCCGGATGCGCATCGCCTTCGAGCTTCTTGGCGATGCACGGGCCGATGAAAACGATCGCGATCTCCTCGCCAAAGGTGCGTCTGAGCATCGTGCAATGCGTCAGCAGCGGCGAAAGGAGTTCGGTGACCGCGGGCGTCAGCTCCGGTCGGTGTTTTTGCAGGTAGGCGACAATCGACGGGCACGCCGACGAAAGCAGCACCCGTGGCGAGGGTTCGCCCAGTACCGCTCGCACGTGGGCCGAAACCTGCTGGGCGCCAAGCGCCGTTTCGGAAATCTCCGCAAACCCCAACTGCTTGAGAGCGCGGATCATCTGCGCCGGCTTGACGCTGGGAAACTCCGCCAGATACGACGGCGCCAGCGAAACAAACACCCGTTTGCCGCTGGCAAGCAACTGCCGAGCGCGGCCAAGATCGTCGCGGACGCGCTTGGCATGACTGGGGCAAACTTCCACGCACTGTCCGCAAAAAACGCACAGATCCGGCAGCACCGTGGCGCAGCCGGCTTCGATCTTGATCGCCTTCACCGGGCAATGACGCAGGCACTTGTAGCAGTCCTGGCATTCGCGATGTTCCGTGAAAATAGGGCTGAGATAGTTCATGACTTCGCCTTATGAATGGCAAGATTCAAAGCGCCCACCACGGCAACCGGGTCCGCCGCCTGGTAAAGCTGACCGTCAATAATCAAATTGGGGCCATGTTTGCAAAGCCCTTCGCACAAATGCCCGCGAGGCTCGATGCGCACGGGCAGCTCGGCGTTGCTCGCGTATTCCTGGATGATCTCGATGTTCCGGTTGTTGCCACGCGAAAAGCACGAACTGCCCATGCAGATGGTCACGGAGATAACGGGGCGATCAGGCGCAGAACGGTCAGACATGGCGGACTCCTGAGGAATCATGGGACACGGTCATGGCGGCTTCATCCCTCTTTCGCCTGCCCGGCCCAATCCCGATGGTGCGGTCCATCGCGAGAATGCGCCGGCGAAGTCCCTCGGCGAAAACGACGGCCTCTTCCGTGATGCACGCCTTGTTGGGATAAATCTGATAAAGACTCCGATAAGGCTGCGGCGTCAGGTTCGGCATAATCACATTGGCCCCACGAGCCAAGCCCAACTCGCGGCCGTTATTCTGGTTGATCGTCGCCAAGGCCGACGTCGAAGGGATGTTCGCCCCCGGACAGACCAGGCGGGTCAGGGCGACGGCTTTGTAGACCATCAGCTCGGTCGGCTGGGCGCATGTATCCGAGCCGCGACCGTCAGGGAGCGACATGTGTGGCGATGCGGAAATAACACCGATCGCTCCCTTACGGTCGCGGCTCGGATGGTCCAATACGTTTGCCCCCAACGGCGTATCCGGATGCGGAATAAACGGACCGATGCCGATCATGTCCAAATCCAGCTCGCGAAACAGGAGAATGTCGTGTGCGATGCTGTCAAGGGTCTGCCCCGGGATGCCGACCATGATGCCGCTGCCGATTTCGTAGCCCAGCGTGCGAAGTTCGCGCAGGATGGCAAGACGGTCCGACTCCATCCGAGCCGCGACCGTAAGGGAACGTTGGGCATTATCTGCGATAAAAACGCTCTCTGACGGTCGCGTCTCGGATAGCCCAATACGTTTGCCGGGGAGCGAGGGGTGGATGGTATTGAAAAGAGCGAGGTCGGAGGTCTCGAATCGCAGGAGATAGCGATCCGCCCCGGCGTGTTTCCACGCCGCCAGATCGCCGCCGCTTCGCTCGCCCATGGAGAGCGTCACGGCCAGAGGCGTCTGGGCCTTGATCGCGCGGACCACCTCGGCAAGAAACTCTCGCGTGATGCCCGGGTCCTCACCGGCCTGCACCACCAGCGTGCCGTAACCCAGCTTCACCGCCAGAGACGCACACGCTAGAATCTCCTCACGCGACATGCGATAACGCGTCAACTCCCGGTTCGCCGCTCGTAAACCGCAATAGTGGCACAGCCGACAACAGTGATTGGAAATCTCCACCAAACCACGCAGATGCACCGCGGAACCGACATACGTCTGACGCGTCGCATCCGCGGCGGCGAAAAGCTCTTCCAACCGGGCCGCATCCGTTTCCCGAAGCCAGCCGAGAATCACCGCATGATCGAGCGCCATCATCATCCACCCCCTTCTTTCCGTGTGGCGATGTGCCGACGATATTCCTCCCGGGCCGCCGGGAATGGCCCCAACGCCCGCTCAAAAATCCCCAAACTGTAGGCAATGGTCAGCCCATAATTGGTGATGGGTATCCCCGCGTCCTGGCACCGCGCGATGCGGCCAAGCATCTCACGCCGATTCCACATGCACGCGCCACAATGAATCACCAGCTTGTAGGGCGAAAGGTCCGCCGGAAAATCATGTCCCTGCACGTGCTCAATCATCAGCGGAGCGCCGACGTGCCGCGTCAGCCAGCGCGGAATCTTTACCCGCCCGATGTCCTCGCAAATGGGATGATGCGAACACGCCTCGGCAATCAGCACGCGATCGCCGCCTCGCAGCGTGTCGATGGCCAACGCTCCACGCACCTGCGCCAGCAGATCGCCCTTGAAACGCGAAAACAAAATCGAAAAACTCGTCAGCGGCACATCCGCCGGCGTATCACCCGCCACTTTCAAAAACGCCTGCGAATCGGTGATCACCAATTTGGGCAGAACCTTGAGCCGCTCGATCGCGGCGCTAAGAGCGTGCTCCTTGACCACCATCGTCATCGCTTCGCCATCGAGCAGATCACGAATCGTCTGAACCTGCGGCAGAATCAGCCGCCCCTTGGGCGCCTCCTTATCAATCGGCACCACCAGCACCGCCAACTCGCCGGGGCCGACCAGATCCGAGACGATGGCGGGGTTGTCAATGAAATCCGCCGGCGCGGCGGCAAGAATGGCCATACGCAACTCCGCCAACCCAACACGAGTCACCGCAGATGTCGCAACCGTAGTCAATCCGAGACGCGACCGTAAGGAAGCGTTGTCGTCACAGATAACGCCCAACGCTCCCTCACGGTCGCGCCTCGGATCGTCACAATTTGTCAGATCACTCTTATTTCGAACAACAATCACCGGCGTCTTGCGATCCCGCAGCTCCGCCAGCAACTTCTCCTCAAACGCCGTCCACATCCCATCCGTCACCAGGATCGCCACATCGGTCCGTTCGAACACCTGCCGCGTTTTGGCCATCCGCAACTCGCCGAGCGCCCCCTCGTCATCCATGCCCGCCGTATCGATAAAAAGCACCGGCCCCAGCGGCAAAAACTCCATCGGCTTCTCCACCGGATCGGTCGTCGTCCCCGCCTGCGCCGAGACGATCGACACGGCCTGCCCCGCCAGCGCGTTGAGCAAACTCGACTTGCCCACATTGCGCCGGCCGAAAATGCCGATATGCAGCCGCAGCCCTTTGGGTGTCTTCATCATCGCCACTCACACAAATACATCACGCTTCTGATCGTCGAGCATCTGCAGCATCGTCTCGGACCGCTCCCGAATCTTCGGCTCCATCGCCGCAAGCTTCCCGGCGATCAGCTTCCGACCCGCCGCCTTCGTCTCAGGCGAGGCGTAATCCAGCAGATACTCATAAAAACTCGCCAGCGCATTAGGCCCGCAGTGATCCTTAATCAGCCCCGGCTTGGCCAGATCCATGAAATCTCGCCCCGTGCGTCCCAGGCGATAGCACGCGGTGCAAAAACTCGGAATGTACCCCAGCTCCGCGCAGTCTCGCACCACCTCATCCAGACCGCGATGATCGCCCAACTGAAACTGCCCGTCCTCCTCTCCGCTCAGCTCCGCCGCATATCCGCCCGGATTCGTCCGGCTCCCCGCGGAAATCTGCGACACGCCCATCGCAAACGTCTTCCGCCGCACCTCGGCATTTTCACGCGTCGACATGATGATGCCCGTGTACGGCACCGCCAGCCGGATCATCGCCACGATCTTCCAGAAATCATGATCGCTCACCTGCGCCGGCGGATGGCTCGCCAGCGGCGAACCCGTCGCCGGCTCCAGCCGCGGCACGCTCACCGTGTGCGGCCCCACACCGAATCGCTCCTCCAGATGCCGGATGTGCTGCATCATCGCCAGCAGATCAAACCGCCAGTCGCACAGCCCCAAAAGCACTCCGATGCCCACATCGTCGATCCCCGCTTCCATCGCGCGATCGCACGCCGTCGTGCGAAAATCATAATTCCGCTTGAGACCGCCCAGGTGCATGCGCGCATAGGTTTCGCGGTGATAGGTTTCCTGAAAAATCTGGTACGTGCCGATGTTCGCCGCCTTGAGCCGCTTGAAATCCGCCACTGTCAGCGGCGCCAGGTTCACGTTCACCCGCCGCACTTCCCCTTTGCCCGAGCGCGTCGCATAAATCGTTTCGACCGCCTTGAGAATGTAATCTAGCCCGCGATGCTCCCCCACCGTCGGATAACTTTCCCCCGCCACCAGCAGCACGCGCTTGTGCCCCTGCTCCACCAGGATCTTCACCTCTCGGGCGATCTGCTCCTGCGTGAGCGCCGCCCGACGAATCTCCTTATTCCTCGCCCTGAACGCACAGTACACGCACTCGTTGCCGCAGTAATTCGACACATACAGCGGCGCAAAGAGCACCAGCCGATCGCCGTAAATCTCATCCTTGATCCACTTGCCCGTCTTGTAAAGTTCCTGTTCCAGCTCCGGCGTGTCGATCGCCATGAGCACCGCCATCTCCTCAAGGCTCAAGCCCTTCATCTCCCGCGCCTTGGCCAGCACCTCCCGCACCCGAGCCGCCGAACTCCTCTTCGCCGCATCCAGCGTCGCGTGAATCCCCCCCTCCGCAATAAACTCTGCTGTTTCCACCGCGCGTCCCATGACCGTCATGATCCATCGTCCTTTCGTTTACTTCGACGTCTTCGATGTCTGCGTTTGCCTGGCTCGTTCCGCCTCGATCGTTTCGATCGCCTGTTGGCTCGTACACCGGTACAACAACTTCCCGCCGATCTCCACCGTCGGCCCACGCTCGCAATGCTCGTGGCAAAACGACGCGCGAATTTCCACCTCGTCCTGCAGCACGTTTTCCTCCACGTGCTCCATCAGCGAATGCAGAATCTCCCGCGAATTTCGCAGGAAGCATCCCGTTCCCACGCACACTTTCGCCGTCACTTTTTGCTTCGGATGTGCTGGCGT
The DNA here is from genome assembly GCA_009781185.1 of Phycisphaerales bacterium. GTDB lineage: Bacteria > Planctomycetota > Phycisphaerae > WQYP01 > WQYP01 > WQYP01. Next base: position 14,654 of record WQYP01000086.1, read on the forward strand.
CATCAACACCATTTCCCCCGTGTCCGTCCGCCGCCGCGGGCTGTAATGCGTATGCAGCAGCCGATGTGCCGTCGGCCCGCCGACATCCCCCAGCGTCTGGCGATAGTACCCTTTGATAAACTCGTTCTCCTGCGATTTGTGCAGTTCCAGCGTTTTATCCGCCGCATAGAGATCTTTGGTGCGCTTGCGCCGCAGCTCCGAGGGAATCCGCGCCGTCGGCTGACCCGCCCCGCCGATACATCCGCCCGGACACGCCATCACTTCGATCAAATCCGCCTTCACTTCCCCCGCCTTCACCTTCGCCACCAGCTCGCGCGCATTCTTCAGCCCATGCACAACCGCCACGTGGAGTTCGATTCCGCTAAGCGTGTATCTCGCCAATCGCGTTCCCGCCTCGCCGCGAACCTCCAGAAAGTCCGGATTCTTGAGCGTCTGGCCCGTGATCTTCTCCGCCGCGTACCGCAGTACCGCTTCGCTCACACCGCCGGAATTCCCAAAAATCACCCCCGCGCCCGTCTTGAACCCCATCGGCAAATCAAAACTCTCCGGCTCGAGACGGTCGAGCCGAATCCCCGCCTCCTCCATCATCCGCGCCAATTCCTGCGTCGTGAGCACATGATCCACATCCGGATTGCCACCCACCCCAAACTCCGGCCGCTTCGCCTCAAACTTCTTCGCCGTGCACGGCATGATCGACACCATCACCACGTCCTGGCGTGCCATCCCCCATTGTGCCGGCAACACCTCCTTCGCCAGCGACCCCAGCATCTGCTGCGGTGATCGGCAGCTCGACAAGTGCCCCAGCATCTCCGGCAAATACTGCTCCGCATACTTCACCCACCCCGGACAGCAACTCGTCAACTGCGGCAAAACTCCATTGCCCGTCTTCCGCCTGATAAATTCCTCCGCCTCCTCCACCACCGTCAAATCCGCCCCAAACGACGTGTCGTACACCGCCGCGAAACCCATGCTCTTAAGCGCCGCGACCACCTTCCCCGTCAGCGCCGATCCCGGCTCGATCCCAAACATCTCGCCGATCGCCACCCGCACCGCCGGCGCCATCTGCACCACCACCTTCTTCTTCGGATTCCCCAAATCCTTCCACACCTTCTCCACTTCCGACTTCGGCAAAATCGCACCCGTCGGACAGACGCTCGCGCACTGCCCGCAGTTGATGCATTCGACATCCGCCAGCCCCATCCCATACGCCGGCTGCACCACCGTCGCATGACCCCGATGCGCGAAATCAATCGCGCCGACCCCCTGGATCTCCGCGCAAAACCGCACGCAATCTCCGCACAGCACGCACTTGCTCGGATCCCGAATCAGCGAATGCGAGCTGTCGTCCATCGGATCGTTCTTATGCACGTCCTTGAACCGCACGCTGGTCACTCCCAGCCGCCGGGCCAATTCCTGCAACTGACAGCTCCTCGTTTTCGGACACGTCGGGCAGCGCTGATCGTGATTCGCCAGCAACAACTCCACCGTGATCTTCCGCATCTCGCGGAGTTCCTCCGTCACCGTCCGCACCTTCATCCCCGCCTCCGCCGGCGTCGAACAGGCCGCCTGAATCCCACGCCCCTCCACCTCCACCAGGCAGAGCCGACACGCCCCATACACGCTCAGCTCGGAGTGATAACAAAACGTCGGCAGATCAATCCCCGCCTTGCGAATCACCTCCAACAAATTCCGCTCCCCCTCCACCTCCACGTTTTTCCCATCAATCATCAACGTCGCCATAACCATTTATCCTTTCCGGAGTTCACGCTTTAGCGTGTTTCGCGGAGAAGCACGCTAAAGCGTGAACTCCGTTTGACCACACCACCTAAAAACCTTCCACCGCCTGGAACTTACACGCCTGCGCACAGGCTCCGCACCGAATGCACTTATCCGCCTCAATCTTGTGCGCCATCTTTCGCTCACCGGTAATCGCTCCCACCGGGCATTTCCGCATGCACAGCCCGCACCCCTTGCATTTCTCCGCATTGATCTTCGGCTTACACAGCGCCTTGCACCGCCCCGCCGGACAACGCTTCTCCTTCACATGCGCTTCGTATTCGCTGCGAAAATGCCGCAATGTCGAAAGCATCGGATTCGGCGCCGTCTTCCCCAGCCCGCACAGCGACCCCACCTGCACCGCCCGCGCAAGCTTCTCCAGCAGCACCAGCGTCCCTTCATCCGCCTTCCCCTCGATGATCTCATCCATCATCGCCAGCATCTGCTTGGTCCCCTCCCGGCACAGCACGCATTTCCCGCAGCTCTCCCGCTGCGTAAACTCCAGGAAAAACCGTGCCACGCTCACCATGCACGTCCCCGCGTTCATCGCCACCAGTCCCCCCGACCCCACCATCGCCCCCGCACTCCGCAGCGAATCAAAATCCAGCGGCAAATCCAAATGCTCCTTCGTCAAACATCCCCCCGACGGCCCCCCAATCTGCACCGCCTTAAATCCCTCCGGATCAATCTTCCCGGCGTCATCCGTCACCCCGCCACCAATATCAAAAACAATCTCCCGCAATTTCGCCCCAAACGGCACCTCGATCAGCCCCGTATTCGCCACATGCCCCGTCAACGCAAACGTCTTCGTCCCCGGCGACCCCGCCGTCCCCAACTTCCGAAAACTCTCCGCCCCTTCCCGCACAATCCGCACCACGTGCGCCAGCGTCTCCACATTATTAATAATCGTCGGCTTCCCCCACAGCCCGCTCTGCGCCGGAAACGGCGGCTTGGGCCGAGGCATCCCACGATGCCCCTCAATGCTCGCGATCATCGCCGTCTCCTCCCCGCACACAAACGCCCCCGCTCCCTCCATGATGTCGCACCGCAGTTTCAAGCCCGTGCCAAACATATCATCCCCCAACACCCTCGCCGCCATCGCGTCCGCCACAGCCCGGCGAAGCCGCTTCACCGCCAGCGGATACTCCGTCCGCACATACACCAGCGTCTCGTCCGCACCAATCGCCCGCGCCGCGATCATCAGTCCCTCCAGCACACTGTGCGGATTCCCCTCCATCACCGATCGGTTCATAAACGCCCCCGGATCTCCTTCATCCGCATTGCAGATCACATACTTCTTCTCGCTTTTTTGCGTCCTGGCCGCCTCCCATTTCCGCCCCGTCGGAAAGCCCCCGCCGCCACGACCACGCAGCCCGCTCTGGCTTATCTGCGCACAAATTTCCTCCGGCGACATCCGTGTGTACGCCTTCCGCGCCGCCTCATATCCCCCATACAACATGTACTCATCCAGGCTCTCCGGATCGATAAAACCGCATTCCTTGAGCACAAACCGCCTCTGCTTCGCGTAAAACGGAATCTCCTCCGTCCCTCGGCAAGGCGTCCCCGTCCGCGGATCCACATACAACAGCCGCTCCACCACCTTCCCACGCTCCAACGTCTTTTCCACAATCTCGCCCACATCACCCGCCTTTACTTTCGTATACAAAATCCCCTCCGGCAGCATCGTCACCAACGGCCCCATCTGACAAAACCCCTGACACCCGCTCTTAGTGACAGCTAACTCCTCATTCCCCCCTCCCACCTTTTCCTTCTTAAACTCCACCGCCACCGCCAACCCCTTGGCCCGAATCTGCGCGACAAACGCATCAAACACCTTCATCGCCCCATTAGCCATGCACCCCGTCCCCGCGCAAATCACAATCCGCCGCCCCCCCCCCCCCTCCCTCGTCACATTCTTATCCCCCCCCCTCACCTTCTCATTCCTTTCCTCTCCCATGCTTCCCCCTCTTCCCCCCCCCCCCCCCCCCCCTCCCCCTCCCCCCCTCTCCCTCCCTCCCTCCCCCTCCCTCCCTCCCTCCCTCTCTCCCTCACTCCTTTTCTCTCCCTCCCTCTCTCCCTCCTTCGTTCCCTTCCTCCCTCCC
>WQYP01000087.1 GCA_009781185.1 Phycisphaerales bacterium
GGGTGGGGGGGGGGGGGGGGGGGCGGGGGGGGGGTGGGGGGGGGGGGGGGGGGGAGGTGGTTGGGGGGGGGGGGGGGGGGGGGGGGGATGAGCTTTTTCATGGGGTACCGAGCGAGACGAGCGCGTGGATGAGTCATGGGGACCAGGTGCATGAGCTGGGGCCGGATTTTGTACGACTGGCTTCCACGGCGACTTGTCCGTTGGCGGCGATGCGGCATGCGACGAAGCCGTTTTTTGGGGTGCAGTTTCATCCGGAAGTGACGCACACGCCGCATGGGACACAGATCCTGGAGAATTTTTTGTACCGTATCTGCAAGGCTGCGGGTACGTGGGAAATGGGCAATGTTGTCGATGCATCCATTGAAAGCATCCGCAAACAGGTCGGGAGCGGGACTGTGATCTGCGGGCTTTCCGGCGGGGTGGATTCGTCCGTACTGGCGGCCCTTTTGCAGAAGGCGATCGGTAATCAGCTCAAGTGCATTTTCGTCGATCACGGATTATTGCGGAAAAATGAACGGGCATCCGTCGAAGCGACTTTCCGCGATCATTTCAAAATAGATTTACGCGTTGTGGATGCTTCGCGGCAATTCCTGAGCGGCCTCAAAGGCGTAACGGATCCGCAGGAGAAACGTAAGATCATCGGGAAGACGTTTATTGACGTTTTCAAGGCAGAGGCGGCCGACGTCAAAGATGCGCGATTCCTTGCTCAGGGGACGCTTTATCCGGATGTGATTGAATCCGGGCACGGACATGCAGGGACGGCGGCAAATATCAAGCTGCATCATAATGTTGGCGGGTTGCCGGCGGAATTGGGCTTTGAACTTGTCGAGCCGTTGCGGGATTTGTTCAAAGATGAGGTGCGTAAGCTTGGCGAGTTGCTGGGGCTGCCGGAGCATATTGTTTGGCGGCATCCTTTTCCCGGACCGGGGCTGGCGGTTCGGTGTATCGGGGAAATTACGGAAGAACGGCTTGCGATTCTCCGTGAGGCGGATGCGATTTTTCTGGAGGAGATTGTTGCGGAGGGGCTTTATCGGCAGACGGCACAGACGTTTGCGGCGATTTTGCCGGTAAAGGCGGTGGGCGTGATGGGGGATGACCGCAGCTATCAGTACGCGATTGCGCTGCGGAGTGTGGATACCAGCGATTTCATGACCGCGGACTGGTCGCGGATTCCGCATGAGATTCTGGCACGCGTCAGTAATCGCATTGTGAATGAGGTTCGCGGGGTGAGCCGGGTGCTGTACGATGTTACCAGTAAGCCGCCGGGGACGATTGAGTGGGAATAAGATTTTGGTGATCTGCCAATCTGGTGATTTGGTGATTTTGACTCTGGCATTTGGCTGGCACTTCCACATACGCGACAGCGACAATCACCAGATCACCAGATTACCAGATCACCCAATCGTATGAATCCATCCGAATCCTCACCACAACCGTAACACTTCTGGTACCGAAACTAGAGGTGCAAGGGTGTCCGTCCTTCTACACAGTAACGTTTCCAATTCTCCTCCACTTTCCACCCACACTTCGCCCCCTCTTTCGTCTATACTCCGGCGAAGGAGGTCCAACTTGAATCGCTCTAACGAATCTACGGCTCTGCTTTCGCATCTCCAGGCGATGGCTGCTGGGGATCATCCGGCACTCGCTAAGGCTTACGATCTTATCGGATCTGTTGTTTTTTCGCTGGCGGTGCGGATGCTTCGGGATCGTTCGGCGGCGGAAGATGTGACGCAGGATATTTTTGTGCAGGTCTGGCGGCAGGCGGCGAATTACGATACCTCACGCGGAAGCCCGGAAGCGTGGATTATGATGATCGCCCGCACACGCATCCTTGACCGGCTACGCTCACGAAATTCGGGCATTATTCTGAAACCTGTTGGGGATAATCTGCCGGATGCGCCGGATGCGGAGGATTGGCCGGAGGATTTGGCGATCACGCATGAAGAAGCGGCGGCGGTTCGCAAAGCGCTCGCTGAATTACCGGACGATCAGAAATATGCGATCGAACTTGCCTTCTTCGACGGATTGACACACGTCGAAATCTCTGAAAAACTTTCCGTTCCGCTGGGTACTATCAAAACACGTATCCGCCTGGGACTCATCAAAATCCGCGACCGCTTGCAGGAGCTCATGGGGTATCCTGCCCCCGCCCATCCCGCCAAGCCGTCGCACTCCGAGGAGCCTGTCCAATGACTACCCGCTATAACCAACCCGATGTTGATACGGATCAGGATTTGAGCGAAGCTGCGACGAAGCTTGCCGCCGCGAGTCCTTATATGGCGCCGCCGGCGGGTCTGCGTGGGAGGATTCTTCAGGCGACCGCGCCGCAAACGTTTCGCATGGAAGATTATCGCAAGGCGGCCCGCGAGACGGGGCGGTTTTATCGATGGGGGTTCGTGGCGGCCTGTGCTTTTCTTGCTGCCGGTGCGTGGTACAACATGGCCATTCAGAAACAACTCTCACTCGTCAAGCACAACTGCGATACCGTCATCGCGGATTTGATCAATCCGCGGGTCGATCAGGTCGCTATTCACCAGGATAATAAACTTGCAGCTCGAGCCTATATCAATGACGCGAACAAGACGGCCGTTGTCGTGATCCCCCAAGGCGCACTGCCCGCCGACAAGACCATCAATCAGATCACGCTGACCCGTGACGGCCAGAAAGTTGCCTACACCGCCATTGTCGTCACCGCTCCGCGTGGAGACTTCCCCGATGCTGTCTCCCTTGTGCCCTCGATGAACGTTCAAAACCTCTCGCCTGCTCCTGGCAAAACGGTCTACACGGCCGACTTCTGCCATTGATGCCCCATGGACTGTTGATAAGAGTAAGGAATGAGTCTGAGATAACTTCCCGATCTGAGGCGACAAGGGAGGTTCGCGACGCTGCAAGCAAGGATCGAAAGCGTGATGCAAATCGGGAAGCTGTTTCGGGCGCATTTCTAAAAAGCCCCGCATTGCCATGCGGGGCTCCACCCCGCAAAGCGGGGTCGCTACGGGTTGTTCGGATAAGCGATTAGTACTCGTCGCCGAAATCTTTGCGGAAGGCGGCGGTGAGTTTGGTGCCCCAGTCGTTGAGGGCGGCGAGTCGGCCGAAGAAGAAGCGGAGGACGGGGGGTTCTTCGATGAATTTGAGGCCGCCGACGAGGTCGCGGTGGGCGTAGAGCCATTTGAGGCGGTCGACGACGTAGTCCATGTGTGCCATGGTGTAGACGCGGCGTGGGACGGCGAGGCGGGCGAGCTCGACGTCGGAGAGGACGTCGTTGCCGTTTTTGTCGCGGTCCATGGAGACGGTACCGCGTTCCATGGGGCGGGCGCCGGAGACGATGTAGATGGCGGCGGACATGCTGCCGGCGGTGTACTGGGATTGCGGAACGTGTGGCAGGAATTTCATGGCGTCGACGTGGGCGCCCAGGCCACCGGCGGGCGTAACGGCCGGCAGACCGGCTTCGAGCATCTTGGCGACGAAGTATTCGATCAGGTCGGCGCTGCTGCTGGCGACTTCGATGTCGCACATTTCGCGGAGTCCGACGGCCATGGCTTCGACTTCCTTGGAGCTCATGCCGCCGTAGGTGAGGAAGCCTTCGTAGACGGGGAGCCATTCGCGGAGGCGGTCGAAGATTTTGCGGTCGTTGGTGGCGAGGAGTCCGCCGCGGACGCAGGTGCTCTTGCGGCCGGACATGTACGTTACGTCCGCATAGGACATCATTTCCTTGACGATCTCAAGGATCGATTTGTCGGCGTAGCCTTTTTCGCGACGTTTGATGAAGTAGGCGTTTTCGCTCACGAGGCTGGTGTCGATGACGACGGGGATGTTGTTTTTGCGGGCGAGTTGGGAGACCTGGCGGAGGTTTTCCATGGAGAAGGGTTGGCCGCCGATGAGGTTGGTGGTGCATTCCATGCGGACGAAGGAGATTTTTTTCGGGCCGTGCTGGGCGATGAGTTTTTCGAGTTTGCTCAGGTCGATGTTGCCTTTGAAGAGGTTGGTGCTGGTGGTTTCGAGGGCGCCGTCGCGGTAGATTTCGTGGACGGTACCGCCGAGGAGTTCGAAATGGGCCTTGGTGGTGGTGAAGTGGTAGTTCATGAGGACCTGGTCGCCGGGCTTGACGAAGACTTTGGCGAGGAGGTGTTCTGCGGCGCGGCCCTGGTGTGCGGGCATGCAGAACTCGAAGCCGAGGATTTCGCGGACGGCGTCGAGGAGTTTGTAGTAGCTTTCGCCACCGGCATAGGCGTCGTCGGAGACCATCATGGAGGCGAGCTGGTTGTCGCTCATGGCGTTAGTGCCGCTGTCGGTGAGCATGTCGAGGAAGACGTCGCGTGTGCGGAGGAGGAAGGTATTGTAGCCGGCGTTTTCGATGGCGGTGAGGCGCTGGCTGGCGGGGACGAGGTTGGCCTTTTGCACCACGCGAACCTTGTACATTTCGATGGGAATCATTTTGCCGGTGGATAACTTGACTTGCATCGTATCTCCATGTGATAAATAAATGTGGTCGAATGGTGCATTATGCGCGATAGCTGGCGGGGTATGCAACAGGCGTAATAGCCTTGCATGGAAACGCAAGGCTTCGGACGCCGGAGTCCCCTCATGGAATGTAAAGGTGAGACGCGCAGGAGGCGTTAAGTCTTGCGTTACCACGCAAGGCTATTTTTTCGATCATCCGCCGTTTTATTTCGTGCATCGTTGGCGTCTGCTCCGCCATCAGTTTTGCCATTGAGGTTACCGGGCGGCCCAGGCCGCAGGGGTTGATCAGGTCGAAGAAGGTTAAATCAGTTGTGACGTTCAGGGCCAGGCCATGCAGCGTTACCCAGCGTTTGAGTCTCACGCCCATGGCGCAGATTTTTGCTAATTCCGCCCCCCCCCCTTCCGCGACCCAGACTCCGGTCGCTCCTGCCGATCTCGTCCCCTCGATGCCGTACCTCCGCAGCAATTCGATTACCACCTCCTCCAGAAATCGCATGTACGCATGCAGGTTCATCTTGTACGTATTCAGATTGATGATCGGATATACCACCAGTTGGCCTGGGCCGTGGAAGGTGATGTCGCCGCCGCGGTCTGTTTCCACCACTTCCACTTTCCGCAATGCCAGCATTTCCAGCGATGCGAGCAGATTCTTCGCCGCGTTTGCTCGCCGACCGAGCGTGATTACCGGCGGATGCTCCACCAGCATTAACGCTCCCGCCGCCAGTTCTCCGCTCAATACTCGCTCGTGCAATGCTAACTGCAAATCCCACGCCGCCCGATACTCCATTACACCCGCGTCCACGACTTCGATTTTCGATTTTGTTTCGTCATTCGTCATGCGAACAAATCCCGGCTAAAGCCGAGGCTATATGGGGGAATCAGAACACGATTGCCAAGATGTCTTCCACGCGATCGGCGAACTTGAACTTTAACTGTTTGCGTACATCCTCTCGTACTTCGATGAGATTTTTTTGGTTACGTGCCGGCAGGATCACGGTTTTGATTCCGGCACGCCGGGCGGCGATCACTTTTTCTTTGACGCCGCCGATCGGCAGGACCAGGCCGCGTAAGGTGATTTCGCCTGTCATTGCGACGTCCGGGCGAACGGCTTTTCCTGTGAACAGACTTGCCAGAGCGGTGTACATCGCTACGCCTGCTGACGGACCGTCCTTCGGGATCGCACCTGAGGGCACATGTACATGTACGTCTACTTTGCCAAAGAGATCCGGATCGATGCCTAATTCTTTGGCGTTGTGTTTCAGCAGCGAATAGGCCGCCTGGGCGGATTCTTTCATGACGTCGCCGATCTGGCCTGTGAGGACCAGCGTTCCCTTGCCCGGCATGTGCGTTGCTTCGATGAACAGGATTTCGCCGCCAACCGGCGTGTAGGCCAGACCTGTGACCACGCCCGGCGTTGCGGTCCGCTGCGCCAGTTCCGACTCGAATCGCGTCGGGCCAAGAATTTTTTCCAGATCGCCGGGCTCCACCATAACCAGTTTCGAGTTTCGCCCCCCCCCAGTTTCGAGTTTCGAGTTTTCCCTTCTGGCTTGGGGGGGGGCTGGCTTCTGACTTCTGGCTTCTTCACTCTCGGCGATCTTTGCGGCCACGCCGCGGATCACCGATGCGATCGTACGTTCCAGCGTTCGTACGCCCGATTCACGCGTGTACTGATCGATGATTGCTTCGAGCGTTTTTTGCGGCAGATTCACCTGCTTTTTTGTGACGCCGTGCTCTTTGAGTTGCCGGGGGACAAGGTACTTTTTTGCAATGGAGAGCTTGTCCGCCTGCGTGTAGCCGGGGATTTCGATGACTTCCATGCGATCCTTGAGCGCTGGTGGAGCAGGCTCCATGTAATTGGCCGTGCAGATGAAAATCACACGGGACAGATCGAAGGGTACGCCCAGGTAATGATCTGTAAAGGTGCTATTTTGCTCCGGGTCGAGGACTTCCAGAAGTGCTGCGGATGGGTCGCCGCGGAAATCGGCGCCGAGTTTGTCGATTTCGTCGAGCATCATGACGGGATTGTTTGAGCCGGCTTTTCGCAGTTCCTGGATGATTCGGCCTGGCATTGCGCCGACATATGTCCGACGATGGCCGCGGATGTCGGCTTCGTCACGTACGCCGCCGAGCGACAGGCGTACGAAATGCCGGCCGAGGCTTTCCGCGATGGATTTGCCCAGCGATGTTTTGCCTACACCAGGCGGTCCGACGAAACAGAGGATCGGGCCGCGGCCGTTGGGATTCAGACGGCGAACGGCCAGGAACTCGACGATACGCTGTTTGATTTTTTCGAGGTCGAAATGATCGCGGTCCAGGATTCGCCGGGCTTTTTTGATGTCCAGATCGTCCTGCGTCCGTATGCTCCAGGGGAGTTCCGCGACAGTTTCCAGGAACGTGCGGATCACGCCATATTCCGGCGAGGCCTGCGGAATCGCGGCTAAACGGCCCAATTCGCGATCCGTTTCCTTCTGCACATTCGCCGGCAGCTTGCAGGTCTCCAGGCGTTTTCGCAGTTCGGCGACTTCCGCTTCCGCTCCGCCATCGATGCCGAGTTCCTTCTGGATCGCCTTCATCTGCTCCTGGAGATAATAGGTCCGCTGGGATTTATCAATCGACGAGCGTACCTGTGTTTGAATTTTCTCCTGCAGTTCCAGCAGTTCGATGCGTGCTCCGAGTTTTTCCCGTACTCGTTCCAGCCGTTTTGTGACGTCGATTTCTTCCAGCAGCGATTGTTTTTCCTGGAAATCGCCGGACAGATTTGCCGCGAGGAAATCGGCCAGCATTCCTGGCAGTTCGATTCCTTCGACGATGGCGGCCGCTTCGTCGGGGACGTTGGGCGATAACTGGATCATCCGATCTGCCGCCTGCTTCACGGATTTCATGAGCGCATCAAACGCGGGCGTTATCTCCGGCTGAGAGTCGGGCAGGATCTCCACCTTCGCCCGCATGTACGGCTCCGTCTCCGTGATCTCAATGATCCGGAAACGGACCAGGCCATGCGTTAAGATATTTGCATGACCCTCTGGCGTTCGGACCATCTTGAGCACCAGTGCTGCCGTTCCGTAGGAATACAAATCCTGCGCGACGGGCTCTTCGTGGGTTTCGTTGCGTTGCGTGACCAATCCGACGATTTTGTCGGCCGTGAGCGCTTCGTCCAGGAGGCGTTTGCTCTTCGGGCGGCCGATCGTCAGGGGCAGCACGGAGCCCGGAAATCCCACGGACCCGCGTACCGGCAGAATCGGCAAAATGTTCGGGACCTGAATCGCCTGCATCAACGGCGAGGGGACCGGCGTAATCCGTACACCACCCTCCTCCCCCCCACCGCCCTCCTCCTTCTTCTCCTGCGACTTCTCGCCATTCTCCTTGCGTACCGCCACCACCGGCGGGCCCGAGAGCATCTCCTCCACCTCCGCTCCCTTCCCCGCCTTCTTGTCTTTTTCGTCACTCACAAAACAAATCCCTCTTTTACCTTTTAACTTTTAAACTTTTAACTTTTTCGGAAGTCTCACCCAGAGCATTCCCAGGTGATAATTGGCTACGATGCTTCCCTGCTCCACGGTGCTGGGGACTTCCACCGTGCGGCAGAAGTTGCCATGATCGATTTCCATCAAATGCACCGCGACGGCCTGAGCACCGTTTGGGGGCATCGGGCTGTGTCGCCGTCCTCGGATCACGACCGTTCCTTTCTCCAGCGAAACTTCCATGTCCCGCATGTCCATTCCGGCCAGATCGACGCAGACGACGAATTCATTAGCGGTTTCGTAAAGATTCACCGCGGGCCGAAACGCATCCGTCGGCGAAAAACCGATCCCAGGATAATTCAACTCCCGCTCCAACTGACTCATCTGCCGCACAAAATTAGCAAATTCATCCTCTACCCCTCCTGCCACCTTCACTTTCGTCGCAACCATAAGTGCTCCTCACAACTGCCCCTTATTCTACGCGCAATGGCGATTAAAACACACCCCTTGTAAAATTCGAAATTCGAAGTTCGAAATTCGAATCAAATTCAAATGCTCAAATGTTCAAATGACCGAAACACTAGACACCAGGTCCGTTTCGGTCATTTGATCATTTGAACTTGTTTCGAATTTCGAGCTTCGAATTTCGAATTTAATCCGTTCTCCTTTCCTGCACCGTCGTGTCATACCGCACGCCTTCCGGCACAGGCACCGGCACCGCTACGGTCGTCCCATGATCCCCTTCCGTTTTCCGTGTTGAATCCACCGCAATGAAGCTCGTATATGCGGACATCAAACCGTGCTCCAACGCCACGTTCTTTACTTCTTGCGAAACGTTGCGTTCGCCCCAGATTCCTTCCAACTCCAAATCCGCGATTTTCATCCGGGCCCATACCGTGTTAATGCCTGCGTTTTCCGTTACCCGTCCTGCCGGCGACATCACGAACTTCATTGCCTCACCTTCTTTGCCGCCAACCTTGCCGCTCACCACAACTTCGCCCGTCGGCGCTCCTTTGAAACGACCGGCAATCACGATCGGCCGCCCCACAAACAGCTCCGGTATCCGACGCGGATACACATCCGTCACTTCCATCCCCTTGCATTCCACCTTCACATTCGCCAGCGCCGGATGGCTGATCTTCTCAAAATACGCATCCATCACCGGCTCAGGCGCTTCGTTCAGCGACAAATACGCCGCATCCCCCTGACCCACCACCGCCATCCAATCCAGCAAATAACGATTCACCGACGTCCCCACCCCAAAGCTGAACACCCGGCCGCCTTCCAGCTTCTGATGCAACGCCTTCAATATCTGCACTTCATTGCCGATATATCCATCCGTCAAAAACGCCACCACGCGTGTCCGGTTCGGATCGCGGGGGAAATCCATCGCTTTGTTAATGCCGGTGAGCATTTCCGTCCCGCCGTCGCCCTGCATCGCTTTGACATATTTCTGCGACTCCACGACGTTCTCCGCCGTCGCGGGCATCGCCGTCGGAAATAGCTGATCCGCACTATTCGCGAACTTCACGATCTGAAACGTATCATCCGCGTGCATTTTGCCCAACGCCACCTGCACCGCCGCCTTCGCCTGCGCGATCGGGCGCCCGCTCATCGACCCGGACGTGTCCACCACGAACACCATCTCCAGCGGCCGCCGCGGCAAACTCGCTAAACTCTCCGGCGGTACGATCATCAGCGAAAATGTCCCACCCTTCCCATCCTTATCCTTATGCACAAACATCGCCGGTCTTGCCGACTCTCCCGCCACTTTCCAACGCAATACAAAATCCTTATTCGGGATCGCATCCGTCGCATCCAGCGTCACCACGGCTCCGCCTTCGCCGTCGTCACGACGATGGGCGATGTGATTCACCGACGCCATTTCGGCGATTTTCATGCCGGCGTCCACTTTGACGGTCAGGCCGATGTCGTGGCCGCTTCGCTCTGTTGGGTGGAGGTACTGCACTTCGGTTTTTTGGCCGGAGGCGCCTTGATTTCCTTTTGCCACCGCTCCGACGCCGTCCGTGCTGCCTGCGGGATTGTAGCGTGGGCCGACGACCATGGGATAGACCCACTCGTACCAGCCGTTCTTATAGGTGAGCGTGTGAAAGTAGCGGATGGATACGTCGATACGCTTGCCGGGTTCGATGTTTGCGACATTCTGCGTGAAGATGTTCGGGCGTTCCTGCGTCATCAGTGATGCGACGTAGCCCTGACTTTTGGCTTCTTCGTAAATTTTGCGTGCTTCTTCTCGTTCCCGGATGATTCCGCGGATGTGACGGTCTCCGATCGTCATGACGAAATCGTTCACGCCGGCATCTTGTGGCAACGGGAATACATACGTTGCTTCGATTTTTTCGGAATAGGGATTTTCAAACTGCTGCACGACGCCGACGGACGCGATATAGCCGGAGACTTCGGCGGAGACTTCCGTGTGCTTGAGCGGCACCGTTACCATTTTTCCACCGACTTCCGCGGCTAAAGTTCCGCCGCCGGGAATGGGCATTTCCTTGCCTGCCGCTCCAACTTGCGATTTCTCGATCACCAACAGTTCTTCATTCGACAGCGTCGAGGAGGCCGCCTGCGCCGAGGACCTGGGCTTCTCTGATCGCATGGTTGGCGACGGCGGGACGAGCGACCTCTCTGAATCGTAAGGGGGACTCATGACATTTTGGTACTGATGCTTCTCCGTAGCTCTTATGCCTCCACTGCCTCCACCACCCCCCCCCCTCAACCCCGGCGATGGCCTTTGGGCGAACTGAGACTCGAATTGCTCCGACGGCGAGGAGGCTATTGCCGGGGATGCCGGCATCAGGGAGACTGCTGATACGCGGTCGCCCGTGGGCAGCAGCAAGGTTCCGCTCTGCTTGTTGCCTTCTCTTGTCAGCGAAGAACTGCAGGCCCATGTCCAAACCAGCCCCGCCAGCACCAGCCCCGCCATCAGCAGCGTCCACATCCGCAATGCCGACAATCTTTTCCGACTTCTCATCTGTTCGCTCCTTCAAAAATCTTCAGCGTCACATCCGCCGGGATCGTCTTCCCATGCGAATCCGTCGCTACTACTAATTTTTTGTCCAATCCCGCCCCCCCCCCTGCCCCGCCCGAAGTCTGCAAATGCAATCTCGCCACCCGCGTTGGGCCGTGCGGCAGTTTCTCCGCGCCCTGGGTCGAAAACGCCGCCATCACGATCCGGCGGCCCATCAACGCCTTGGGATCATAAAACGGCGCCTCCGCGAACAGGCCTTCGCCACCTTCCAGCCCCACGATCTCCGTCCCTACCGGCGTTTTGACCTCAAGTTGATATGCGCCCAAGCCTACGCCCTTCGAATCGACCACCACGTCCACCGCGACAAATCGCGGTCGCTGCAATGCTGCCACCTGATCGCTCGCTTGCGCCAGGCACACACCTATCAGCACCACCCACAACACCAGAGGCCATCTGAGCCGCGACCGTAAGGGAGCGACCGTGCGACAAGGCTGGAGCGGTGCCTGTCGCTCCCTAACGGTCGCGGCTCTGATTTGCCTTGCTCCCACCACGAATTTGACGACTTGAACGAATTTGACGAATTTGACGCCCTTCATCGCGCGCCCCCTTCCGCATCGCTGATTCTGACGGCCGCCATCGCTAACGCCTTGACGGCCCGCTCGTCCACCACGCCATTGCCCTCCACATCCCATTGCGCCCCCATCGCCTTGCCCGCCTTGAGTTCCCTCGCCAAATAAAACGCATCCCGCACATCGCCCGTCCGCACATAATTCTCCCCTTTCGCTTCGTGTCCCCACTCCACATACCAGAATCCTCCCACCACTACCGCAACTGCTGCCGCCACTGCCCCGCTCATCCCCCAGCGCCTGATCCGCCATTCCCTTCTCTGCGAGCCTATCCCGGCTAAAGCCGGGGCTATATGACTCATCGCCGCCCGCAAGATCCGCTCGTCCCGCCCCGCTGAAAATGACCCCCGAGGCGTATACATGCCCTTCAACTCCTCCCTTACCCGCTCCGGCAAATTTTCGTCATTCCAATCCATCATAAGCCCTCATGTCCTTAAGCACCCAGCCCACCAAAAAGGTTCAAACAATTTTTTCCCCACCCAAAAAACGGCAGGCAAGCCTGCCGGCTAAATAAGGCCTTTCCTCGGTCACACCTCAAACCACCTCCTCACCCGCGAATCTGCCCGCAGTCCTTTCACCGCGTGATGCAGGCGGCTTTTCACCGTTCCCGTCGGCACACCCAACGCCGCCGCTATCTCGTCCAAACTCATCTCATCCACAAACCGCATCAGCACCACCTCCCGATGCTCCTCCGATAACCCCCGCATCACCTCACGCAACTGCTCCCGTAACTCCCCATCTCCTTCTGTCCCCTTGTCTCCCACTCCCCCCATCTCCAAATCTCCCAGCTCTCCCCCCCCTACCATCCGCTGTCGCTTTTTTCGCAGTGTAATGGCTGTGTGTTTGACCGCCGGATAGAGCAGCGTCGTCAGCCCTGCCGTTAACTGCAACCCGGGGAATTTTCGTGCGAGATAGACGAAGACTTCCTGGACCACGTCTTGTGCGTCGGCTTCATCGCCCGAGAACCGCCATGCCAGGCGATAGGCCCAATCGCGATGGCGGAAGTAGAGGACTTCGAAAGCGGTCCAATCGCCGGCATTGATCGCTGCGACCAATTCTCCGTCCGACCTTTGATCGTCCGCCGCTTTTGACACGCCGCCGTCCTTTCAACGCATTGCTCTTACTCTACATCAAAAACCCAGGGACTGCCCCCCCCAGTCCCTGGGCTTCTACGCTATCATGGCATTCATGAGCATTTATTCTCCCAATGACTCGGATATCACTGCCGCAGCTCTCGACTTTCTCCACTCCAACGACGGTGCTTCGCTCCTGGCCCGGCTTGCCGACAATCCGTCGCCCACAATCGCTCAGATTGAGAAACTTCGCAACTTTTTTCCCCAAGCTGCCGTCCATGCTGCTCTTACTCTGACGCAGCTTCAGCCTAAAGCTCGTCAGAAGTTCCCCGCTCTTGCCGATCGTTTTATTTACGCTATTCCTGAGGCGCTTGAGCAGGCCACGGACTCCGCCGTTGCCAGCCATAAAGCGGGGCGCTTCGCACAGGTACTCCCTTCCGGCGGGCAAATCCTTGACCTCTGTGCCGGCATCGGCGGCGATTCGCTTGCGCTCGCGAACGTCGCACCCACGACTGCCGTCGATCTCTCCGCTGCGCGTTTGGCCTGTCTCCGCTACAACGCCCAAACCGCTCCGCCCCAATTTCCGATTCAAACCCAACAAGCCGACATCACCGCCCCTTTATTTCAGCATTCAGCATTCAGCATTCACCATTCACTATTCTTTCACATCGATCCCGCTCGCCGCTGGCAAGGCAAACGCTCCGCCAGCTACCACGACCTCATTCCCGGACCAGACTTTCTCGACAAACTCATCACCTCGAAAAACTTCTCCGGCGGGGCCGTCAAACTCAGCAGTGCTGTCGACTTCGACTCGCTGCCACCTCCCCCCTGCCACCTTGAAATCATCAGTCATAACCAAGTTGTCGTCCAAGCGGTCCTGTGGGTCGGGGCTCTCGCCGCCCCCCCCCTTTCATTCCCTCCCAACACCCGCACCGCCACCCTCTTCAAAAATCACCGCCTCCTCTTCAGCTACACTGCCACGCCCGATCGGAAGCAAATCCCGGCTAAAGCCGGGGCTATATGGGCTCCCCCCTACCAGTTTCTCTACGAACTCGACCCTGCTCTGACCCGTTGCCAGCTTGCCGCCCCTCTCGCGGATTCCCTTCATCTCACGCCACTGACCATCGACGGCGGCTATCTTCTGGGTCCCTCCCCTCAACTTCCGCCACATCCTGCACTCACCGCGTTCCAACTCCACCAAATTCTGCCCTACTCCGAATCCAAGCTTCTCAATGCTCTTGAAAAACTTGCCATCCCGCCCACCCAATCTGCGCACATCGAAGTCAAGACCCGCGGTAAACTCCCGGGCATCGATACCGATCATCTCCAAAAACTTTTCACCGCCAAAACCGCCGCCCACTTCGCCCGCTCCGCCAAGCCGACGATTTTTATTTTTAAACCGATCGGGGATGCGCGAACTCACGCCGCCATCGCTACACGAATGACAGGGTGATACATCCGAGCGCTCGCCTATTCCGTCGCCGGCATAGGCTGCACTTCGACTTTGCCGAGTTTTTCGAGTTGGGGTTTCACGGTGGCGGCGGGGGCGACGATGATGATCGTCATCTGGCCGTCCAAGACGTACTTGTTCATCACGGCTTTTACTTCGTCGGTGGTGACTTGGCCGATACGCTGGGCATAGTTGTCGTAGTAGTCGATGGGATAGTTGTTGAGGATTCCGGCGACGCGTTGGGCGGCCTGCTGCTGGATGGTCTGGGTGGACATGAGAAGTTGGCCGGCAACGCGGAACTGGGCGTCTGCGAGTTCCTTGGCGGGGACTTGGGTTGTCCTCATGTCGTTGAAAACCCTGAACATGGCTTCGATGGCGTCGGCGGTGGTTTCGCATTTGGTGTCGGTGCTTCCGAAGAAGGCGCCGGCCTGACGTCCTGGTCGGAAGTAGCCGGCGACGTCGTAGGCATAGCCTTTTTCCGCGCGGACGTATTTGCCCAGGCGTGAATCGATGCCGCTGGAGAGCATCTGGCTGGCGAGCGAGCCGGGGTACTTGTCGTTGCTGGTGATGTCGTAGGCGCGGATGCCCATGCGGATGGTGCTCTGTTTGGATTCCGGGCGATCGATGAGAAGGATGTTGCGCTTCGCGGGAATCGCGGGGAAGCTGTAGGTCGCTTTGGGAGGTTGCCCGGTTTGCAGACCGGCGAGCATTTTTTCGGCGGCGGCTTGGCCGTCGGCGATGGTGATGTCGCCGGAGATCATCAGCACGGCGTTGTCGATGCGGTAGACAGCATTGTAGAACTGCTTCACGTCGTCGAGCGTGATGGATTGGATGGTTGCGGGCGTTTTATGGCGGCCGAGCGGAGAATCGCCGTAGAGGGCTTGCTTGAGTTCGCGGCCGGCAACTTGCTGGGTGTTGGTCAGCGACAGTCGCAGGGCGCTGAGCGTCTGGGCTTTGAGCTTGTCGAACTCGGCGGGGTCGAAAGCGGGCGTTGCGAGCATGTCGTGGGTGGCCTGGACGGCGTAGGGGAATTGTTCTTTGAGGCACTCTGCGGCGTTGCCTTCGGGGCCGGAGACTTCGGTGTAATCGCCGCCGTCGGAGATGCCCAGATCGATGCCGCGGGATTCGAGATCGTCATTGAACTGGTCGAAGGATTTTCCTTTGGGGCCGCGTCGGACCATGTCGGCGGTCATGGCGGCGAGGCCTTCCTTGCCGGCCGGTTCCACGTGGCCGCCCTGGCGGAAGGTCAGCGTCCAGTTGACGATCGGGATGCGGTGGTCTTCCATGACGATCACGTGTACGCCGTGGATGAGTTCTTCGGTGCCTTTTTCGAAAATGGCGGCGGGGAGTTTGCCGGACATCGGCGGCGAAGTGGGATAGTCGGCGGGGAAGTTCACCTTTCTGGGAGTGGCGGTCGCAATCGGCGGCAATGCTGATGCGAAAGGTGCGGTGGCTGCCTGCTCCGGCGCGGGAGTTCCTGGATGCACGGTGAAAGTTGTTGCCTTGTTATCGGCAAGATACATCTTGGCAACGCGCTGAATGTCGGCGGTGGTGATGGCTTCCAGGCGGGCGCGAGCGCTCGCAACGCGGTCGAGGTTGCCGTGCAGGAGCATTTCTTCGCCGAGCACGCTGGCGGCACTCTCGGCAGTCTCCCAGCGTTTGGCAAGTTCCACACGCTGTTGCTGTTTGACTTTCTCGAGCTCTTCGGGCGTCACGGGTGCGTTACGCATGGCGGCGATCTGCTCTCGCAGAATCTTCTCGACCGCGGCCGGGGCCTTGCCCGCTAACGGCGTTGCCATCACGCCCATGAATCCGCCATCCTCAAGACTCTCCACTATCGTATCCGCCTGCATGCAGAGGGGATTTTCGTTGGTGACCAGGGCGCGAGAAAGTCGCGAAGACTGGCCGTCGCCGAGGATCGCCATCATCAACCCGATCGCATCGATATCCGTGGATCGTTCCGGCGGCATGTGATAAGCCAGAATCACCCGAGGCAACGGCACTTTCATCGTCACATCCACGCGACGCGGCTCGGTTTGCTCGGGCTCCTTCGGCGAAACACGCGTGAACGGCTCGCCTTTGGGAATCCAATTGAAATATTGGCGAACGAGTTTCTTCGTCTGATCGAGGTCGACGTGGCCGGAGACCACGAGGATGGCGTTGTTGGGAATGTAATACTTATTGAAGAAAGCCTGCAGTTCGCCCGCATCAGCGGCGGCGAGGTGGTCCATGTTGCCAATGGGCGTCCAGCGGTAGGAATGTGTCGTGAAAACGGCGGCGAAGAGGTCTTCGAAGAGTGTGCCATAGGGCTGATTGCGGCGGAGACGCCATTCCTCCGTGACTACTTTGCGCTCCGTGTGGAAAATCTCCGGCGAGACTTTGAAAGAGCTCATGCGGTCCGCTTCGAGCCACAGGGCCATCGGAGCATAGCTGTGGGGTACGGTGTTGTAGTAGACGGTCTGATCGAAGCTTGTGAACGCATTGGAGTATCCGCCGACTTGTCCGACGAGTTTCATGTGTTCTTCGGGCGCGACGTGCTCGGAGCCGCGGAACATCATGTGTTCGAACATGTGAGCGAAGCCCTGACGGTCCGGGCGTTCGTCTTTGGAGCCGACGTGATAGAGCACACGGACGTGTGTGACGGGTGAGGTCGGGATGGGCGCGTAGATGACGGTGAGACCGTTGTCGAGGGTTTCGGTGGAGTAGGCGAGGCCGTCGGATTTTCGATTTTCGCCCCCCCCCATTTTCGATTTTTGATTTTCGTTGGAGTGGGAGGTGCAAGCGATGAGGAATGCGGCGGTGAGCAGGAAGAGGAGTTGGAGGGTTCTGCGGGAAGAACGAAGGGGGGGGGGGATGAATGACATATGGGGCTCCGGTAGGTGAGTGATGACACTGGTACCTTATTGTTGCCGACGGCGAGGATTTGTCTACAGTGGGGGATGGAAATGTGTGTCTCATCGGTCAATCGCGGCCTAATGCAGTTCCATCTGCGTTTGAGCGCCACGCTGGAGTTTCTGGCAGATTCACCGCCACCGGTATGATCGGCATGATCGCCTCACCTGTCGTGGGATCCTGTTTGATAAACGGGCCGTCATCTTTTAATTTAAAAAGGCCGTTCCCCGTCTTCGGATTGAAATATTCACCAGGTCGAAGGGAGTCCATGAGTGCTTTCTCGAAAATGAGGGTAATAGCAAACGCACAATCAGACGGTCGAGTATTTCCAGGAGTAAAATACAAGTTAAGAGTAGCTTCCGTATGGGGCGCATTATTTAGGCCATCGTCTCTCGACGAGAAAGCTGCATTGAATTTCGGCGCATCTTTGACCACATTAGCGCGTACGGTCTGGTCGAAAAGCTCAAGAAGCGGACTCACATCGATTTTAGTCCCTGAGGCCAGAGATTGAGAGCCACTCGTCACTGGCTTTCCGTCCAAATCCTTCAGGCCCGGATTCTTGTTCAGCAATAAAGTGAGCATCTCCGGCGAAGGCGTCGTGGCCATGAGATTCACCAAATCATCCAAAGTAGCGCCCATCGTATGTCTTGACAAATGGTTACAGAAAGTAGAAATGAAATGACACTCGAGGATATGCGGACCCCAATGCGAACAGTTGCAATACGCGACCGACTTTACGCTACGCCTCCGGGCGCGGTCGTAAGGCCTAACGGCTATCACGACCTTGTTTGCCAACGCTCCGATGATGGAGGGAGATGCAGGCAGGCAGACACCGAGGGTATAGGTTCTTCTGGAGGTCGAAAATCGTTAACGGTTTCCGAGCGTTTTGCTTCAGCGATATTCACTTTTGGCAACCAATTAAATAATCACCACTGATGCGGAAAGTGAAGAGGAGAAGGGTGGGCGAAAATAAAACCGCCCACGGTTGTAGCCGTAGGCGAATTCACCAGGTGGGAGTTTGGCGGAGCTGTATGAGCACCAGCCACGATACTTTCTCCCACCGTACTTTCAAAGGGAGTATTTCATGTTCAATCCTAAGCAGTCCAGCTGTTCCACGTGTCTATACTTTGACCTGACAAACAAAATCGGCACATCCCGCAATCGACCAAGCGTCCCCGATCTTGGCTCGTTCCACTGTTCCTTGCCACATAACCTTCCCATCCTTCCGACGTCCTCGCATCGCCTCACTGGTCTGCGAGGGCGTCACTTTTTGAA
>WQYP01000088.1 GCA_009781185.1 Phycisphaerales bacterium
AAATGGATGATCAACACCGGCTACTCCACAAGGCTACTCCACAAATTGTTGTATCAATAAAAATCCGGGGGGCCCATTGTGGAAGTCAGGTGGCGGATTTCCATGTTAAGAACAAGCGTTTTCCGAGCGACGTTGAATTCCGCGCGGCCGCAATTTCCTGGCTGGATGCCATTCCCGCGACGCAGAAATAGCTCAGCGAGCGTTGATCTTCGATCAACGACTAAACTCTCAATGACACGACCCTCCCCCCAAAGCCCCGCATTGCCATGCGGGGCTCCACCCCGCGAGGCGGGGTCGCTAGCGGTTATTCGGATAGGTTCTTACTTGCGGTGGATCCATTTGAGGGGGGTGAGCATACGGTCGTTGAGCGAGAGGCCTTGGATTTTGGTGGGGTCGTAGATCAGGCCGTCGGAGTATTGGTAGAGCGGGATGAAGGGGAACTGGTCGTGTACGAGGATGGCTTCGGCCTGTGTGAGCGGGGCCATGCGTTTGGCGGGGTTGAACTCGAGGGCGGCCTGGTTGAGAAGGGCGTCGTAGTGAGGGTCGGAGAATTTGCCGTCGTTGTTGCCGTCGTTGGAGCGAAGGATGTCGAGCCAGGTGGTGGGATCGAGGTAGTCGCCGTACCATCCGCCGCGGGCGACGTCGAAATTCTGTGAGCGTTTGGCTTCGCCGAAGCTGCTGCGTTCAGTGCCGCGGTAGGTGACGTGGAGGCCGAGGTTTTGTTCCCACATTTGGCCGATGGCTTGGGCAATGAAGCCGTGGGTCAGGACTTCGTTGGAGTAGAGGATTTCGATGGTGGGGAAGCCTTGGCCGTTGGGGAAGCCGGCTTCGGCGAGAAGGCGGCGAGCTTCCTCGATGTCCATCGGGAGCGGATCGGGACTGTGGTAACCGGGAATAAAATCCGGGGGCACGATCACGCCGAGAGGCTGCTGCTGGAGACGCGTGATGTCGCGAACGATGCGGGTTCTGTCGATGGCAAGAGCGAGCGCCTTGCGGACACGCTTGTCGTCGTAGGGTTTTCGGGAGCAGTTGAACATGAAGTAGTAACTGCCGAAAACGGGGCGGAAGAAGACGTCGTGGCGTTGGCCGTCGGCGTTGGCGTAGAGCATGTCTTCGCCGAACTGCGGATTGACGGGGAACTGGATGACGTCGACGCCGCCTTGCTGATAAGCCAGGAGCGACGTGCGGGGGTCGGTGATGGATTTGATGAGGAGTTGTTGGCAGCGGACGTTTTTGCGGTCCCAGTAGCGCGGGTTGGCTTCGAGCGTGAGGAACTGTTTGAATTTCCATTCGCGCAGCAGATACGGGCCGTTGCCGACGATATAAGGCGGCCGAGCCCAGTTGCTTTGGTAGCCGGCGTCGGGATTCGCGGAATCGAGGAAAGGTTGCATGGATTTCTGATTGAGCGGGAAGAACGGCGGAAAAGCGCACATGTCCAGGAAGTAGGAGCAGGGGGCTGTGAGGTGGACGACGAGTGTATGCGGATCAGGAGCGGAGATGCCGACGGCGGTGAAGTCGGCGGGCTGTTTTTTATCGATCACGTCAGTGTATGCTTCGGCACCGACAATGCCTTTGAACAGACCGATGTAATCAGCGCCGGTCGACGGGGTCAGAATACGCTTCCATGCGAAGAGAAAATCGGCAGAGGTGACGGGATCGCCATTGCTCCATGTGGCATCCAGGCGTAAATGGAACGTGTATGTTTTTCCATCCGGCGAGACGTCCCAGGACTCAGCCATGCCGGGGACGGGAGCGAGGGTGTCGGGATCGTAAGCGGTGAGTCCTTCCCAGATACACATGGCAACGCGAATATCATTCATCCAGGACATACGTCCGGGATCGAGGGTTTTGATCTCGTCGCCGAGGCAGAAGGTAATGGTGGTCTTTTCCGAATAGGAAAGTGGTGTCGCGGAAAGGAGAAAGCACAAAAGGCCCAGCGCCAGGAGGAAGATCGTAGGGATAAAAAGTACGCGAATCATAACGGCGTCACTCCGGACCTTCGACACCCAGGAGTTTCCAGCGGAGCATGGCCAATGCCATTTGCGCCGCTCGGAGCCGTATGATTTCGCGGTTTCCTGGGAATATATATCGCCGTGTCAGTGTTCTGTCCTTTGCGGCCAGTGCGATCCAGACGGTTCCGACAGGTTTTTCGTTGCTGCCTCCTTCCGGGCCAGCGATGCCGGTGATCGCCAGTGCGAAATCTGTCTCCGCACGGGTTCTCGCCCCTTCCGCCATTGCTCGGACCACCTCTTCCGAGACCGCACCATGCGTTTCGATCAACCGCTTCGCCACGCCCAGTTCCTGCTCCTTCGCTTCATTGGCATAAGTCACCCAGCCTCGCATGAAATAGCCCGACGCGCCCGCCAGGTCGGTGAGGCATTTCGCCAGCAATCCGCCTGTGCAGCTTTCGGCTGCCGCCACGGTCTGCTTTGTCGCCAACAGCAACCTGCCTACTTCCCGATCCAGCGTCTGTTCCCCCTCGCTAAAGACAAACTCACCTAATCGCTCCAGCACCACCTGGCGTACACGTTCGGTCATCTGCAGCGTTTCTTCGATCCTGCCGGTGGCGTAAATCCGCACCGATACGATCCCGTCATGTGCTGTTGTTCCCACCAGCAATTCGCCACTCCCACCACCACCACGCGTCATCAAATCTTTAATCCGCTCGCCTACCAGCGATTCTCCCAGCCCACAGGTATTGATCTTCGTCGTCCGCGTCATAACCTCTCCAGCCTTCTTCTTCAGCTCCGGCAACACTGACCGCTGAAACATTTCCCGCATCTCCCGCGGCACCCCCGGCATCACAAAAACAGAGACCCCATCTCGCTCCACCCGCAGCCCCGGAGCCGTCCCGTCGGTATTCTCAATGCAAACCGCGCTCCTCGGCCGCAGCGCCTGCGAGCGATTCGACGGCGACATGATCCGTCCTTTCGACTTGAACCAGGCCTCAATCTGCAAAACCGCTTCCGGATCCTCGATCAACTCCTCATTGAGCGCCGCCGCCAACCCCTGCCGCGTCAAATCATCCTCCGTTGGCCCGAGTCCCCCCGTCATCAACACTATTCCCCCTACTCCATCTTCGCGCACCCTCTCGATTGCTTCCTTTGTTGCCGAGACGATCCACATCAAGTCATCTCCAACCGTCACGTGTTCCACCGCCTGGATTCCCAGCTCCGTGAGCCGTTCCGCCAACCAGCCCGCATTCGTGTTAACCGTCAGCCCCGAAATCAGTTCATCTCCGATCGACAGGATATAAGCTCGCATGGTATTCCTCGTTCAAAACCGCCCATTATACGTGGCGAACATGCGTCCGACACGATATCTTGTGATGAGAGTGAAATGCGAAAGCAGGAGGCCGCATGAGACGCATGGGATTGGCGATCGTGGTGGTGGTGATGGGAATGGCCGGGGTGGCGTTGGGGGAGGTGGATTTGGGCGTGATGAAGGAGGCGAAGGAGAATATGGATGAGGGGAAGTATGAGGAGTGCATGGCGAAGCTGGGGAAATTGCTGGCCCACACGTCGAGTTTTGAGAAGACAACGGAGCGGGGGAAACTCCTGGCGATGAAGGGGGAATGTTTGCTGCGGCAGAAACAGGGGCAGGCGGCGCAGGAAGTGTTCGCGGCATCGGCGGCAGCGTATCCGACAAAAGATGCGAAAGAGGCGGCAGTATCGGCGGCAACGGCGGAACTGATCGGAAAATCAAAAGAGTTGACCTATGTACCCACAACGGGAGAGGGAGAGAAAAAGGGGATCGGAATTGTCGAGAGCAAAGATCGCGTGGCGGCATTTGAGGCGATGTTCCGCGATTTGCTGGCGGAGCGGCAGACAGAGATGAAAAATGTGCTCAAACCTCCGCCGGCGGTGGTGCAGGTGGCGGCGATTGAGGAGTTCGCGGGGAAAGCACGCGGCGTGTCGAACGCAGAGGTCGCGGCAACGGGAGAGGATAAACAGACCAAAGCACTGATGACAGAGACGGCGGCGGCAACGAAAAAATGCCTCAATGGAACTATCACGCAAATGACCAGGCAGGTGGAAAATATCGCGACAGAAGCAGATAAAATGGTAACAGTGGGAAAAGGACAGCGGAAACGTGGAATCACGCCAACAGAAAAGAACACGCTCACAGGAATGGCCACGACGGTAGGAAAGTTGACGACAACGATTAAGGGATTGGTGACAACGCTGGGAACGGATGCGGATTATTTCAAGCAGGAACTGGAGGATGCCGCATCGCTGAAAAAGAAAGCGGAGGACGCGGTAAGGAGGCACAAGGTCAATTGAGGGCAAAGAGGTTTTCATTTTTGATTTTTAACTTTTGATTTTCTATAAAAAAAAGGATTTTTGATGCAGTACACGCAATTTGGGAATACGGGAGTCAAGGTTTCACGGCTCGGGTTTGGCTGTATGCGCCTTCCGACCAAAGAAAAAGGCAAAAATGTCCCGGATGTAGAGGTTTCCGTTGCGTTGCTGAGAAAAGCTGTGGAGAGGGGCGTCAATTATTTTGATACGGCTGTTTTCTATAACGAAAGGCTAAGCGAGCAGACACTCGGTCAAGCCATGAGAGGGCTCCGCGATAAAATTTATCTTTCCACGAAATGCCCGGGCTGGGAGAGCCAGAAACCTGGCGATTACAGACGCACACTTGAAGCACAGCTCAAGAGATTGGAAACTTCGTACATCGATTTTTATCATTTTCACGGCATCAGCTACGATAATTTTTTCGAAACGGACCAACGCACAGGCTGGATTGATGACGCTAGAAAAGCCAAAGAGGAAGGATTGATCAAACATATTTCGTTTTCCTACCACGGCAAATCCGGTGATATCCAAAAACTCGTCGATCTCGGCCTGTTTGAAACTATGCTCTGTCAGTACAACGTGTTGGATAGGAGCAACGAGGAAGGGATGAAATATGCGAAGAGTAAGGGTCTGGGCGTTGCCGTGATGGGGCCGCTGGGCGGCGGACGTATCTCCGGCCTCCCCAAAAAAACCGCGGAAAAACTCGGTATCAAGGCGGTGGCGTCCGCGGAGCTTGGCTTGCGGTTTGTCGCATCCAATCCCAACGTGGACGTGCTCTTGTCCGGCATGAGCAGCGAAACCCAGCTCGAAGAAAATGTAGAATACGTTTCAAGGCTCGCTTCACTTTCCGCCAGCGAACTCGATGCGATAGATACCATGATGAAGGAGAACAAACGTCTTGCGGAGCTCTACTGTACCGGCTGCAAGTACTGCGTACCGTGCCCGCATGGCGTGGAAATACCTCACATTTTCAAGATGGTCAATTACCACCGAATCTACGGCATCAAGGAATACGCGAAAAAATGGTACGACGGGATCGGCACAGGCGATCTCAAAGGCAAGAAAGCCGACGCCTGCACCGAGTGCGGCGAATGCGAAGAAAAATGCCCGCAGAAAATCGAGATACGCAAGCAGCTCAAGGAAGCCGTGGAGTTGTTTAAGTAGTGAATTGTGAATGGTGAATAGTGAATGGACGGCTCGACAGCCGGCAGCCCTTTCGCTATCCGTGACTTTCTTTTCACTATTCACTATTCATCATTCACAATTTCACTGCGGTGAGGCAGCGTGGGTGGCTGGCGGCGTCGCGGATGGTTTTGATGTGGGTGAGGTAGCCGGCGGCGGCGAAGGCGGCGTGGAGTGCAGAGCCCTGGTCGTGTTGCATTTCGAGGATGAGCAGGCCGCCGGCGTGGAGGAAGTTTTTGGCCCCCCCCCCCCTTCCTCCTACCGTTGCGAGGATACGTCGGTGGAGGTCGAGGCCGTCGGGGCCGCCGTCGAGGGCGAGGCGGGGTTCGTGATGCTTGATGCCGGTGGGAAGGTCGTTGACCTGGGCGGTGGGAATGTAAGGGGGATTGGCGACGATGATGTGGAACAGTGTCGGGGCGGGAGCGGACTCGAGCGGAGCGAAAAGGTCGCCTTCAAGGAAAGTGATGCGATCGCGGACTTTGTGGATGTCGGCGTTTTGTTTGGCGACGGCGAGGGCCTGAGGAGAGATGTCGGTGGCGGTGAGGGTGGCGGCGGGAAGCTGTTTGGCGAGACTGACGGCGATGATGCCGGAGCCGGTGCAGAGGTCGAGGATCGCGGGGCCGCTGCCGCTGACTGCGCCGGCGCCGGTGTCGGGAGAGGTTGGGGCGGTGGACCATTCGGGATGCTGACGGACTTGCTGAATGATAAACTCGACGAGCGTTTCGGTGTCCGGGCGGGGAATGAGCACGTCGCGGGTGACGGTGAATTCAAGGGAGAAGAACCAGGCTTTGCCGATGAGGTGGGCAACGGGGACGTGGTTGGAGCGTTGGTTGACAAGTGTTCGAAAGGCGGCACGTTCCGCGTCGCCGGGGATTTTTTCGTACTGCGTGTAGAGGGCCATGCGGGAACATTTCAGCACATGTGCCAGAAGCAGTTCCGCGGAGAGGCGAGGCTCGTCGATGTTTTTTTTAGCGAAGAAGTCCGCGGTCCACGTGAGAAGGGAGCCGACGGTCCAGACGGGAACGGGTTTGGAACTTGGCGGTAATGTCATGCGAGAGTTTTAACTGTGGTATGATGGTACGTCAAAGGGTTGCAAGGAAAAGTTAAAAGGTAAAAGGTAGAAGTTGGATTCAAGGACAGAGCTCAGCGGCGAAGATGGAAGATCATCAGAAACAGATTGCGGCGCTCGAACAGCAGGTGGGGGGAGGGCCGCTTGTGCCGAAGACGGTGCTTGTGGGGCGGCGGTATGGGTTTTTATGCAGCTATTGCTCGAGCAGGCTGGAGGCGACCGAGTCGGCGGCGGGGCAGAGCGGGACCTGTCCGACTTGCGGTAAGGCGATCGTGATTCCGATCCTGGATTCTCGCGGCCGGCTGATTGATCCGACGTCCGGGGAGATCATCAAGCAGGATCCGCATCCGGTGCATGCGTATGCGGCGGCGGGGCATAAGGCGCCGCAGATCGTGACGGCGGAAAATTCCGGGCAGCAGTATATTAAGTGTCCGCGGTGCGAGCGGCAGAATTCGCTGGCGTCGAATAATTGTCTCGGCTGCGGGCTGCCTTTCACGATGGAAGGAACGGTCGGCGATTCGATCAGCGGAACGAATTCATGGGCGGTGGCGAGCCTGGTGCTGGGGATTGT
Organism: Phycisphaerales bacterium; assembly: GCA_009781185.1. Classification (GTDB taxonomy): domain Bacteria; phylum Planctomycetota; class Phycisphaerae; order WQYP01; family WQYP01; genus WQYP01. The sequence continues at coordinate 7,124 of WQYP01000088.1, forward strand.
TTCGATGGCGGGCGGGTGCCTGGCGTTCGGGATACCGCCGATTTTGGCGATTGTCTTCGGGCTGCTCGCCATGCAGAAAGCGGCGAGACAGAGCGGGGGAGGGAGAGGGGGGCGAGGAATGGCACTGGCGGGACTGATACTCGGGACGCTGGCGTTACTGGCGGCAGGACTTATGCTGGTGTCATGGTCATAGCCCTGATGGATTGCAGGAGGTTGACATGGCACATGAAAGGGAAGCGGTGATGCCGCTGGGACCACAGGCGCTGACAGGGAACGCGGCGTTTGCGATGAGCGTGGCGCTCTTATTCCTGCGGCTGGCACTCGGCTGGACGTTTATTTTCCACGGACTGCAATTAACAATCGGGGCGTTTGGCGGACTGGGCGTCAACGGATTTGCGGAGCACATGCCGGCGATGCCGGCATTTTTGCCGAAGATTGTCTGGGCTTACCTCGCGGCATACGGGCAATTGATCGGAGGAATTTCGGTCATGCTGGGGCTTCTGGCGCGGCTGGGGACGGTGCCGATCATTGTGTCGATGGTGGTAGCGATCGTCACGGTGCATGCGCCAAGCGGGTTCGACATCCAGCATCGCCCGACGGTGGGGTATGAGTACAACATGAATTTGATTGCGATGGCATTGGCGATATTGCTGGCGGGGCCGGGGTTGATATCGGTGGATGCGTTGCTGTTCAGGCGCGGATTGTGGGCACGCGGGCCGCAGCCGCTGCGTTAGGATTTGGCCATGTTGCGCAAGACGGTGTGGAGAATGCCGCCATTGCGGTAATAGTCGACTTCGATGGGAGTGTCGATACGGCAGGTGGTTTCGAAGATGACAGTGGAGCCGTCCTTGCGGGTGGCGGTGACTTGGATGGTTTGGCGAGGCTTGACGTTGTCGTCGATGGCGATGGTGTAGGTTTCGGTGCCGTCGAGGGAGAGAGTTTTGGCGTCCTGATTGGGTTTGAAGGTGAGGGGTAGGACGCCCATGCCGACAAGGTTGCTGCGGTGGATGCGTTCGAAGGAGACGGCGATGACGGCTTTGACGCCAAGAAGGAAGGTGCCTTTGGCGGCCCAGTCGCGCGAGGAGCCCATGCCGTAGTCGCGGCCGGCGAGGATGATCAGGGGGCTTTTTTGATCCTGGTATTTGACGGAGGCGTCGAAGATGGACATGACAGTATTAGTTTGATCGGATAGATAGGTGGTCCAGCCACCTTCTTTGGGGGAGCCGTCGGGGTTTGGGGGGACGAGTTTATTTTTGACGCGGGTGTTGGCGAAGGTGCCACGGGTCATGACGCGGTAGTCGCCGCGGCGTGAGCCGTAGGAATTGAACATGGCGGGAGCGACGCCCTTGGAGATGAGGAACTTGCCGGCGGGGGAATCTTTCTTGATGGAGCCTGCGGGCGAGATGTGGTCGGTGGTGACGGAGTCGCCGAGGTAGGCCAGGACGCGGGCGGAGGAGATGGGCGCGATGGGCTTGGGTTCGGGAGTGAGGCCGACGAAGAACGGAGGTTCCTGAACGTAAGTGGAATCGTCATCCCACTGGAAAATATTTCCCGTGGAGGTTTGGATGTTTCTCCATTCGTCGGGGCCTTTGAAGACGTCGGCATACTGGCGGACGAACTGATCGTGCGTGACGCAGGCCAAGACGGTCTCTTCGATTTCCTTGCTAGTAGGCCAGAGATCCTTGAGGTAGACGGGCTTGCCGTCCTTGCCGACGCCGAGGGGGTCCTTGGTGAGATCGATGTCGACGGTACCGGCGAGTGCGTAGGCAACGACGAGTGGCGGAGAAGCGAGGTAGTTCGCTTTGACGTCAGGGTTGATGCGGCCCTCGAAGTTGCGATTGCCGGAGAGGACGGCGGCGGCGACGAGGTCGTGGTCGTTGATCTGTTTGGAGATATCGTCGGGGAGCGGGCCGGAGTTGCCGATGCAGGTCGTGCAGCCGAAGCCGACGAGGTTGAAGCCCAGGGCGTTGAGGGGTTCGATGAGGCCGGCTTTTTTGTAGTACTCCATGACGACAGTGGAACCGGGAGCGAGGGAGGTTTTGACCCAGGGTTTACGGTTAAGCCCTTTTTCGCGGGCTTTTTTGGCAACGAGACCGGCGGCGATCATGACGGAGGGGTTGGAGGTGTTGGTGCAGGAGGTGATGGCGGCGATGACGACGGAGCCGTGAGAGAAGCCAGAAGCCAGAAGCCAGGAGCCAGAAGAATCCCTTGCGCCTTCGAAACCTTCTGGCTTCTGGCTTCTGGCTTCTGGCTCCTTGCCATAGATAAGTTTCAAATCTTTGATCCATTGGGTTTTCATGGCGTTGAGGTTGATGTGGTCCTGCGGCCGGCGAGGGCCGGCGAGGGCGGGTTCGACACGGGAAATGTCCAATTCAATGACTTTGGTGTATTCGATGGGGTGATTGTCGTCTCGCCAGAGACCTTGGGCTTTGCAGTATTGTTCGATGGTTTGGCAGAGTTTTTCATCGCGACCGGTGAGACGGAGGTAAGCGAGGGTTTGTTCGTCGACGGGGAAAAAGCCGCAGGTGGCGCCGTATTCGGGGGCCATGTTGGCGATGGTGGCGCGGTTGGCCAGAGGCATCTCGGCGAGGCCGGGGCCGAAGAATTCGACGAATTTCTCGACGACGCCTTCGGCGCGGAGCATCTGCGTGACGGTCAGAACAAGGTCGGTGGCGGTGACGCCTTCCTTGAGTTTGCCCACCAGTTTGAAGCCGATGACTTCGGGGAGAAGCATGTCGATGGGTTGTCCGAGCATGACGGCTTCGGCCTCGATGCCGCCGACGCCCCAGCCCAAGACGCCGGCGCCGTTGATCATGGTGGTGTGCGAATCGGTGCCGACGAGAGAGTCAGGAAAGAGCGTGCCGCCCTTTTCCCAGACGATCTTGGCGAGATATTCGAGGTTGACCTGATGAACGATACCGGTGGAGGGCGGAACGACGCGGAAGTTATTGAAGGCAGTCTGTCCCCATTTGAGGAACTGGTAGCGTTCGGTGTTGCGTTCGAAGTCGAGCTTGTTATTGATGGCCAGAGCGTGATCCGTAGCGAAGGCGTCGACCTGAACGGAGTGGTCGATCACGAGGTCGCAGGGAACGAGCGGGTTGACCTTGTCGGGATTTCCGCCCATGCGTTTCATCGCGGCTCGCATGGCCGCCAAATCGACAACGGCAGGAACGCCGGTGAAGTCCTGAAGCACCACGCGGCCGGGCACGAAGGGAATCTCAAAATTGGCGGGCTTCACGGCGTTGTACTGGGCGATCGCCTTCACGTCGGCCTCGGTGACGGTGCGGCCGTCAAGGTTACGGAGGCAGGATTCCAGAAGAACCTTAATGGAGTAGGGCAGATGGTCGATTCGTTGCCCCTGAACGGACTTGAGGGCATCGAGGCGATAGATGGTTTTTCTGCCCAGAGGGGTATCGAGGGTCGCTTTAGCGTGGAAGGTGTCGGTCATCGGATGCTCCACTTTGAGAGGACGAGAAAACTCCAAAAAACCAAGCAAAATATTTTAACGCGGAATGTGGCCAAAGGCGATGATCGGCAGGTAACTTCTGGTACACTGTTCGCCGCATCGAACCTTCAGCGAGAGCCGCGATGGCCAGAAGTTGCGTGATTTTTGATTTCGACGGTGTGATCGCCGACACCGAGGCTGTTCACCTTGCCGCTTACAATGCCACGTTCCGGGCATTCGCCGCGGAGATCGGCGGGGCACTCGTCATCGCACCTGCCGCCTATTACGGACGCTACATCGTCTACGGCGATCACGACGCCCTCTTCCATATGCTCAAAGACAACGACCGTTCCACAGACGATCGCCTCATCGAGCGCCTCATGCAGGCCAAAGGCAAATGCGCCGAGGAAAAACTTTCCGACTTCGCCGAGCCTCTGCCCGGCGTCCGCGACCTGCTCGCCTGGCTTGAGCGGAATAACGTTCCTCGTGCCATCTGTTCGGGTGCGAGAAAAGACGAAGTGCTCACGCTGCTGGAAGCTTTCAAGCTCCGCCATCATTTCGACGTCGTCATCACCATCGAAGACGTCCGCCACAGCAAGCCCGAGCCCGAAGGCTACAACAAAGCCTTTGACTTCCTGAACGTCAAATACGATGCCGCCCTGGAGAAGGGCTCCAGTCTTGTGATCGAAGATTCCGAAGGCGGATGTGCCGCCGGGCGTGCCGCGGGCATCCGTGTCCTGGGCGTCGCCACCAGCGTTTCTCTTGAACGCCTTCGCCGCTGTACGGACTTCGCTGTGGAAAACCTCGCCAAGCTCGATCACAAGGTGCTGGCGGAATGGCTGGGGCTGCATCAGGGCAATCGCATTTGGCGTTCAGAGCCGCGACCGTAAGGGAGCGACCCGCGTTCTTCACACATTGCCGCACGGTCGCTCCCTCACGGTCGCGGCTCTGATGGTCAAATGCGTTCGCCCTGGGGGGAGGGAAAGAGGAATTCGGCGAACATTGGGGAACGGTATTGGTGATCCTGGAAGTGCTCAAGAACGACTACGGAATTTATATGCTGGATGTGCATCCGGGGAATATATCGTTCGAGTGAGCGAGTTACTGCAATCTTACGCTCGCAGCTTCTGATGGTTTACGGTCTGTCCTCAGCTCATCATTTGTCAATTCGTCCATTTATTTTCATGTCCTGTGCCTATACTTGCCATAGGTCCTAACTACAGGAGCGATCTATGAAAATTCTGGTCGTCTACTACTCCATGTATGGTCACGTTCTTCAACTGGCGCGGGCGGTCGAACACGGAGCCAAGTCTGTTTCCGACGCCGTCGTTAAACTTCGTCGCGTGGCGGAGCTTGAGGAGGTGCTCAAGGCAACCGCGACCAACGAAGCGATCGTGAAGGTTCGTGAGATGCAGGCGGACATTCCGGTTTGCACGCTTGACGATCTCCGCGACGCGGATGCCGTTCTGTTCGGCACGCCGACCCGCTACGGCAACATGACCGCCCAGATGAAACAGCTCATCGACTCCACCGCCCGCCTCTGGCTCCAGGGCGAAATGGAAGGCAAACCGGCCGGCTTCTTCACCTCCACCGCCTCCACCCACGGCGGCCAGGAAACCACCCTCCTCACCATGATGGTCCCCCTCCTCCACCTGGGCATGCTCATCGTCGGCGTCCCCTATTCCACCGAAGGCATGATCCACACCGAAGCCCGCGGCGGAACCCCCTACGGCGCCTCGACCATCGCTGGTCCTCGCGGCGAACTCCAACCCACCAAAGAGGACCTCGCCATCGCCACCGTTCTGGGTCAACGCGTCGCTGCCGTCTGTAAAAAACTGCGGGAATAGGAATCCATATAGCCCCCAATGGCGATTCCGGCCAAAACTTCGGTGATTGGGATTTCTTTTTCATCGCGGGTGGCGAGGTTCTTGAGTTTGACGACGCCTTTTTCGAATTCCGCCGGGGCGAGGATCAGGGCGAGTTTGGCGCCACTGGCGCTGGCGTCCTGCAGGAGTTTGCCGATGTTTTTTGTTGCTTTGTAACTCGTGACTGCCGCGAGTCCCGCCGTGCGGAGTTGGGCGAGCAATTTGGTAGCTTCGTCGGACGTGGCAAGAGCGTTGACGACATAAACATCTGGAGCGGCCGCGACGGACTTGGGAAGTTTGCCTGATTCAGCGAGCACAATGGCGAGCACCACATCGCCCATGCCGAAGCCGGTCGCGGGGAGCGAAGGTCCGCCGAACATTGCGATGAGTTTGTCGTATCGTCCGCCGCCGGCAAGGGCACGGTTCCCTCGGAAATCAGAGATTTCCCAGACAAAACCGGTGTAGTACGCCAATCCGCGAACAATCGACGCATCGTATTTTGCATAGCCCGGCAGCCCCATGAGCGCGAACGTGGATTCGACGGTTTGCTGAGTATCGCGAATAGCAGAGGCGTAGGTCTCGAATCCGCCGGTGTTGCCCAGCCCTCCCCCAGGCCCTTCCCAGAAGGCAGCTTGGAGCGGATCCTGCCCGGCGGCAAGCTTTTCAAAAAAAGCTCGCTCACAATCAGGCACGGCATTCTCCGTGTAAAGTTTCGCCCGCTGCTCAGAAGAAAGTTTCGCGATGCGATCAAGAAGATAAAAAGCGAAAGCGTAACGTTCCTTAGCAACGCCGCCGAGTTCGAAAAGATGTTCGACAAGCGTGCGATCGTTCCAGCGGAGTTGGATGTCGGCGTTGGTGAGGCCGAATTCGCGTAGGCAGTCGAGTGCGAGGGCGGCGGTTTCAAGGTCGAACTGGCGTCGTACTTCGGGTGTTTCGCCGCCAAGCATGTCGGCGTTCCATTGGATGAATTCCTTGAGGCGGCCTTTTTGTTGGCGCTCGGCGCGGTAACAGCGGGGAATGCTGAACCACTTAATCGGCCGCGGTAAGCTGTTGGCCTTGGCGGCGACCATGCGGGCAAGCGTCGGCGTAAATTCCGGACGCAGCGCAAAGGTATCCGTCCTGCCGGACTTATCTTCGCGGGAATCAAAGTGGAAAAGCTGCGAAACGATTTCGTCGCCGGATTTCACCTTGTAAAGATCGAGGTATTCAAACGTCGGGCCATCGACTTCAAGGAATCCGTGACGGATCGAGACTTTTCGCCATATATCTTCGATATATCGCCGCATCGCCATGTCCGCGGGAAAAAAATCACGCGTACCTGGAGGAGCTTGAAATGTCTGCGGCATGACGTCGTCCCAAGGTCTTCTGGCTACTGGCTTCTAGCTTCTGGCTTCTTCCTTAACGTTTACTCATCGGCACATAGTGCTTGCCTACCGGACCGGTGTATATCTGCCGTGGGCGTGCGATGCGGCTGGACTTGTCCTGACGCTGTTCCCACCAGTGAGCGATCCAGCCCGGCAACCGGCCGATCGCGAACATGACGGTGAACATATCGGTCGGGATGCCCATCGCTCGCAGGATGATGCCGGAGTAGAAATCGACGTTCGGGTAGAGCTTGCGATCAATGAAGTAGGAGTCCTTGAGCGCGAGTTCTTCGAGTCTGCGAGCGATGTCGATGAGCGGGTCCTTGACGTTGAGTTTGGGAAGCACTCTGTCGCAGACGCCTTTGAGTACCTTGGCACGCGGGTCGTAGTTTTTGTAGACGCGGTGTCCGAAGCCCATAAGTCTGGCGTCTTTCTGTTTGGCCATTTCGACGTATTGTTCCGCGGAGAGTCCGCCGGCCTTGATGCGTTCGAGCATTTCGAGGACTTCGACGTTGGCCCCGCCGTGGAGCGGCCCCCAGAGCGCACAAACTCCCGCGGCACAGGAGGCAAAAAGGTTCGCCTGCGAAGATCCGACCATGCGGACGGTGCTGGTGGAGCAGTTCTGCTCGTGGTCGGCGTGCAGAATGAAAATCAAATTGAGCGCGTCCTCGATTTCATCATCGACATGGTATTCCTCATGGGGCATGGAGAACATCATGTGCAGCAAGTTGGCGCAGTACCGCCGCTTCGGATCGGCATAGATATACGGCAACCCACGAACACGGCGATACGTGAAAGCGGCAATGGTGCGAATCTTGGAAACAAGGTTCGCGATAGCCGCCTTAAACTGAACCTCATCCTTGGGATCGATGATTTCGGGGTGGAAGCAGCCCAGGGTATTGAGCATCGCGGACATGATCGCCATCGGCGGCGCATTGACGGGATAGCCTTCGAAGTGGTGCTTCATGGCCTCGTGGAGGTGCGCCTGGCCAGTCAGGGCATCTCGCATCTCGGCAAGCTCCTGTTCGGAAGGAAGCCTGCCAAAAATGAGCAGCCACATGACTTCGATGAAGTTGGGATGCTTGCGATGATCGAACTCTTCGATGGGGATGCCGCGGTAGCGAAGGATGCCTTTGTCGCCATCGATGTAGGTGATGGCGGACTGACAGGAGCCTGTGTTGCCGTAGCCGGGGTCGAGGGTGATGGCGCCGGTTTCCTGCCGGAGTTTGGAGATATCGATGCCGCGTTCGCCTTCGGAGCCTACGACGATAGGCATTTCAAGGGTTTTCTCGCCAATGATCAGTTTGGCTGTTTCCGTCATACATTGCTCCTTTTTTCACGGATTGCCCACATGACTACAGATGAGGTAGCGTACCAGAAAAGGTGAAAAAACGCTCCCCTTTGGAGGGCGAAATTTTCAATTTTTCAAAAAAAAGAGAGCTGCGAGGGGTACTCGCAGCTCTGGAGGGGGATCTAAGGAAGGCCTTGGGGAGGAGCTTCCTTAGATGGGAGAAGGACAAAAGAGAGTCAACTTGTGCGGATGGCTCTAGTTGCCGCTGGAAGCGATCCCGTTTGCAGCCCCGCACAGAAGCCAACAGGCATGCATTATGCGCGAAACAGGATGTTTTGTCCAGCGCTTGAGAGCAGAATTTTTTATTTCACCTCATATTCCGCATCAATCACATCATCAGGGCCTTTTTTCGCACCGGTCGCCGCTTCCGGACCAGCCGCGGATGCTGCGTCAGCACTCGCCGCTGCCGCTTCGCCGCCGGCCGCACCGGTCGCTTTGTAGATCGCTTCGCCGAGCTTCATGCGAGCCTTGTTCAGATCGTCCAGGCCGCGTTGCAGCGAGTCCTTGTCTTCGCCTTTGACCAGTTCTTTCACGCGGTTCAAAGCGTTTTCCACATCGCCGCGTTCCTGCGGGCTGACCTTACCGCCGTGCTCCTGCAGTTCTTTCTCCACTTGCAGGGCCACCGCTTCCGACTGGTTGCGAAGGTCCACCATTTCCCGACGTTTCTTGTCCTCCGCGGCGTGAAGCTCCGCTTCCTTCTTCATCCGTTCGATTTCTTCCTTCGACAGGCCGGAGTGTCCCTTGATTTCAACCTTGTTTTCCTTGCCCGTCGCCTTGTCCTTGGCCTTGACGTTCAGAATCCCGTTAACGTCGATATCGAAGGTCACCTCGATCTGCGGCACCCCTCGCGGCGCCGGTGGAATGCCCGTCAACTGGAATTTCCCCAGCGTCCGATTGTCCTTGGCAAACTCACGCTCGCCCTGTAGCACATGAATCTCAACGCTCGTCTGGTTATCCGCAGCCGTCGAGAACGTCTCGCTTTTGGACGTCGGAATCGTCGTATTACGCGGGATCATGACGGTCATGACGCCACCGTAGGTCTCAACGCCCATCGACAGCGGCGTCACATCCAACACCAGAATATCCTTCACTTCGCCGGTGGTGATGCCGCCCTGAACCGCCGCCCCCACCGCCACCGCTTCATCCGGATTAACCGACTTATTACCTTCCTTGCCGAAGATTTCCTTCACCATCTGCTGAATCCGCGGCATACGTGTGGACCCGCCCACGAGCAGAATCTCATCCACCTGATTGGCCGAGAGCTTCGCATCCTGCAGCGCCTTCATCACCGGCTGTCTGCAGCGTTCCGAAAGCGCCGCCGTCAACGACTCAAACTTGCTCCGCGTCACCGACATCTGCAAGTGCTTGGGCCCATTCGCATCCGCCGTAATGAACGGCAAATTGATCGACGTCTCCAGGTTCCCCGATAATTCGATCTTCGCCTTCTCCGCTGCCTCCTTCAGACGCTGCAACGCCATCGGGTCCTTCCGCAGATCGATTCCCTGCTGCTTTCTGAACTCCTCCGCAATGTAGTCCACGAGCACCTGATCGTAATCGTCTCCGCCGAGATGCGTATCGCCGTTGATGGAGAGGACTTCGAAGACGCCTTCGCCGACATCGAGGACGGAGACGTCGAACGTTCCGCCGCCGAGGTCGAAGACGCAGATTTTCCCGCCTTTTTTCTTATCCATGCCGTAGGCCAGCGCCGCCGCCGTAGGCTCAGGCAGCACGCGTTTGACGTTCATCCCCGCGATTTCGCCGGCCTCCTTCGTGGCAAGCCGCTGCGAATCATTAAAATACGCCGGCACTGTAATGATCGCGTCGGTGACCTTTTCACCCAGATAATCTTCCGCGGTCTTCTTCAGATCCTGCAGCGTCATCGCCGATATCTCCGGCGGCGTGTACGCCTTCCCGCGAATATCCACCTTCACCAATTCCTCCGGCGACCCCACAACCTTATACGGCACCAGTTTTTCCTCACCGCTGACCTCACTGTGCCGCCGACCCATGAATCGCTTAATCGAAAAGACTGTGTTCTGCGGATTAGTGACTTGCTGGTGCTTGGCCGGCAGCCCGACCAGTCGCTCCCCCTTATCCGTAAAACCCACAACCGACGGCGTCAGTCGCGACCCCTGTGCGTTCACGAGAACCTTAGGGGTACTACCTTCCATGATTGCAACGACCGAGTTCGTGGTTCCCAGGTCGATGCCGATGACTTTTGCCATGATGGTGCTCCTGTATTCAATAGCCGGATCACATCCAGAGGTTAGTGCAAGGTGTGTACCGGAGCGATCTACGGACGAGCTCTTCGTTATAACCTGTTGATTTGCGGTCAGTTGTGGACGTTGTTGCTTGGATTTTCTAAAGCAAAGATCGCTGCCACCTGAAACGGTTGACTGCCGAGATGGCAGTCGGAAGAAATTGCCCTTGCACCCCCTTTGTTATAGTGTTATAGTACAGTAGTCATTTGGGTGGCGGTATGGAGAATCGATGTTTTTGCCGTTGAAATTGGAGCCATCGTCGGGGGTGGCCTTGACGCGGCAGATGATCGATCAGCTACGCGGACAGATCGTCTCAAGCACGCTCAAGGCGGGCGAGCGGTTGCCTTCGGTCCGGCAGTTGGCCGGCATGATGGCGGTCAATCAGAACTCGGTGCTGCGTGTCTACGAACGGCTGACGATGGAGGGCTTCCTGGAACGCCGGCATGGGGATGGAACTTATGTGGCTCAGCGACTGCCGGAGGGGGAAGAACAGCAGAAAGAAATGGTGGCGCAACAGTTGGACATGGCGGTACGCAATGGAACGCATCTGTCGCCGAAAGAATTGCATGTGATGTTGGACGAGGCGCTCAGGAGAGCGAATACTACGACAGCGCTGGAATTGCACAAGCTCGTGATTCCGGTTTGTCGATAGGGGGAAGGTCGTGTCACGGATGTTGTCGCATGGAGCGGCAAGCACGACGAAAAACGTCACTGGGAGGTCAT
>WQYP01000089.1 GCA_009781185.1 Phycisphaerales bacterium
GAACCATGGCTACTTTCACCGCCATCCAACCCGGCGACTTTTATGCCCCGACCACCTGGCAAGGCGGCGCCAGCCCCATCATGGGCTCCGACGTCGACCTTGGCAACTTGGTCATCATCTGCACCGACGATCCACCATCCTTGAGCAGCCTCAGCAACGGCACACTCTCCGCACCCACCGGCACGACTCGCATCCTGATCGTGACGTCACCCCCTACCAACATCGCCTTACTCGGTACCTGGAATACCCCACCAGGATCGCAGGCATTCTCCAACCCCGGCATCACAAACGTCAAACAAGACACAACCTACAAATTCTTCGGCAACGCAAAGATCGGTACATACATCGCGGAGGGTGGAGGGGGAGGAGGAGAAGGAGGCGGTATTGGTGGCGTCATGCGGAATCGCGGGAGGCTTGGATGAAGATATGGGAAGCCAGGGAGCGTCTCAAGTCCGCCGGCCGCAACGTTGCCAGCGATCCCAGCGTCTACACCGACGAGGTGCTGGACATTGCGATTCAAGACGCTGGGAACGATTTCATCACGCGAACGCTCGCCAGCCGTGCAAGCGGCGATGTGCAGTTGATCGCGGGCAACCCCGTCCTGCCGTCCCTGAGTGGCCTTGTGGGCTTTTCCGCAGATCGCATCCTCCGAGCCTATCTGCTCAATCCGGAATCTGGGGGGGGAGACGGGGGATATGACCAGGCGAATTCATGGTTGAACGTGACGGACTACTACCAGATATTCGCCGAGCAGCATCGAAGCGACCGGATCGAGCGACCCGGCCAGCCTCGGTTTATCGGCTTCGAGACCGCGACCACCGGCCGCGTGGGCCCGATTCCCAATGCCAATTACATGCTGCGGCTGATCTACTCACCGCCCTTCACGTCCTGGACGCCGGGCAGCGAGGACAACATCACCACCATCACTTTAAATCTGCCGGACGACATCATGCAGATGGTGATCCGTTGGGGCGCGGTGAGTTTCCTGCAGGTGACCGAGCCGGAAAATGCTTTCGCCACCGTAGCGTGGAAAAATTACCTGGACCTCGTCGAGCGTATCCGCAGCCGCGGCCCCGGCACCGGCGGCAGCCAGGTCAGCTTCAGAAACTCACCAGGGGCGCCGTCCGCACCCATCAATCCGCGAACGGTTGCGTGGTATCGGTGAGATGTGAGTTTCAAGTCTCGAAACTCCCAGGAGTAAAGCATGGGCATCCAGTCAGCTCGAAATTACGGCGTCACCGGCATCATCGATTTGAGCGGCACCGGCACCGATGCACTGATGCCCATCATTAACGCCAAGATCGAGGGCTTTCAGGCGGCCCTGGCGGTCGGCGCCGTCGACATCACCGGGCCGGGCGACGATTTCGCCAACCGGATCTACGGCTCAAATGTCAGCGGCTCCGGCTCCGCCACCGGCTGGATCCAAAGCGCCACACGCCCCTATCCGCCCACCATGCACAACCTGCAAGGCAATCTGATACACCAGGCGGACACCAATTGCTCCATTACCCTGCCGGTCCTCATCACCAGCCTCACATGCAGTAAAGTCCAGAACAAACAGGACCGCTGGCAAATTTCCATCACATGGTCGAAGAATGGCAAAGAAACCATTCAATGGAACGGTCAGGCGATGGACTACCCGCAGCCGATCCTGACGCTCAAAGAGCTTTTTGCCGATACCACGAAAATGGTGGATCCCAACGGCCTGACCACGATGGGGGTGGTCAAGTATTTTCTGCCAACGCCGGCGACGGACGGAGGAGACGCCTCCTACAGCAATGCCGCCCGATACGCGGCCATCGACGCCTTCATCACGGAGAACAAGGACAATCCGCCTCGTGAAGGCCTGAAGATTTCCGCCGGCGGCGTGGTATTCCTCCCCATCGACGACGCCGCGGGACTGCTCCTGGTCAACTGGGGGCTCAAGGACTCGCTCGATGACCAGGAGATGCCTAACAACTACGTCTTCATCGACCCAGAAGATTTAACGTCGGCGGCTTCAGTCGGCAAGATGGACGACAAAGGCGTTTTGCCTGTTTACGACAAGTACCCGAATTACTTCACGGACCGCGGTACACGATCTCAGGACGTTGTCCCTGGTCGCGGCCTCAACGTTACCACCGGCGGCCTGCGCACAACGGCGGAAGACATCACGATGCCGGGCACCTGGAAAACTCTCGATCCCTGCAAGTTCCGCACGGTCGGCCAGGTCACGGAAGTCTTCACCACAACCGACGGCGAGCCGGCGGATCCCACTCCCCCCGCCGGCGCCGGCCTTAAGATTGTCGCATCCCGCGTGTCGGAAGAGAACCGCATCAAGAGCATCAAGATCTGGTCGATGGCCATGCGGACCAGCGCCGAGGATATCGAACGCCCCGGCACATGGACCGTCACCGACCCGTACCTCTTTGACTCGGCCGGCCTGGTAACCAAGACCTACGACATCGCCGCCGGCGAACCGGCCGATCCGCCGGCGCCGCCTACCTTGCAGGTCGTGCTCACTCGCGTGCAGCAGGAAAATGACCTCAAGGCCATCAAGACCTGGCACATGGGACGCATGACTTCACTCCAGAAACACATTGCAGCCAACACCCGATCCAGTCGTTCAGGCATCGAACCTTGGATCGATCGGGTCGCGCAAGTTATCTCCTCCGTCGCCAGCGACCAGGATGACGCCGACAGACTCTGGGCCACTGCCCAGAGCTTCCCCAACATCATGAATATGTCGGTCCAGGCCGTCGACGTGGACCAGAAGCTCATCGTGTACGAATACGTCAATCCGGGCATCATCGTCTCGGGCATCAGTGGCGGCGACGGAAGGCTCGTCGAGTTCAAGGTTGACGGCAATAAGGTCTACCTGTACGTGCTGGCGAATTACCAGCGGTCCACAAGTTGGCGACAAATCCTGCTGGATCGACCACGCAAGTATAATTCCCCACGCAGAGAATTGGTTTATCAACGGTTCCGTACAGGCGTCAGCATCGACGATTACGTGCAGCCCTCGCTCCTGGGCTCGACCAACAGCGGCAGCTTCGACGGACTCGCGGCGGGATCCGTCTATTACAGATATTGCCAATTCCACACCAACAAAAGCCTCTCAGGCACACGGCCGTTTTTCCTCAACTACCACCTCATCGTCGATCCGCTGGGATTCGTCGACGATATTTCGCCCAGGCTCTTCATGCAGCCTCAGGACCTGCAAACCAACGTCACCGACACCGGCTGGCAACTCGCCAGCGACCTGGGCTACGACTTCAAACCGGTGGCACAGGTTGATCTGAGTTTTATCAATACGTAGAGAATAGTCATGGTAAATAGTGAAAATGATCTGCTTTCCCGGGAAATTGAGAGCCTGCGAATACGCGTCCACGAGCTCGAAGGCATGGTCTGGAACCGTTCGCGGCTGGAGCGGATTTTCGTCGCTCGCATCACCGGCGTGGGATTGTTACCAGATGGCGTCACGCCGGCATTCACCTGGAAGGAACAGTGGATGGGGGGCGGCCGTGTCGCGGGCTCTTCGGACGATATCGGCCAGTTCTGGGACTTCGAGGATGGTCGTTACTGCGACGACTTCAATGCCCCGGACGCAGCGCTAGGACTGAACTTCGGCGATGTACGCTACGAGTCGCCGGCGTTGAATGATTATGTGACGATGATCGAATTTCGGGACCCGCCTAAAATATCGGGTGGTGAAGCGTTCCACCACTATCGTTTCATGGCCGAAAAACGAAAAATATGGGTAAGGATCACCCAAAACGATGCGTCATTTACGGGAAACGTGAGCCTGATCACCAACAACAAACTGACATACTGGGGTACGCAAGTAAGGAGAATTGCTCTTCCTGATTTTGCCTTGCGAACTTTGTCAGATACGGGATGGGAAGATGTGCCCAACGGTATGACAATCGGCAACGCAGTCAATACCATCAATGAAAACATTTTTGGATACGTCGTGCCGAACGGAACGATCGTGCAGGTGATTCCAGAATATCAACTTAACGGCATTTGGACTTGGACGTTCACGTGGCATCCGATGGGACTCATCCCGGTGCTGTTGACTCCACAGAACACGGGTGACCCTGGTAGTACCACATATAGTACCCCAATGAACATCATCACTAACCGTGAGATATTAAACCTCGATGGCAGCCACGCGACGAACTTGTATCCCAGGGAATTCACAAACGTCTATGCGGAGTCACAACTAATAATCGCCAATTATTCTCCAAAAGTATATGGAACCGTCTACATAGATTTTAGAGGATTTGTGCAGTTATGGAGCGTCGGATCATATTACGACCTATTGGACAAATAAAGGTCATTGGGGACGGAAGAGGGGCGATAAATAACATCTTCCGGAGCTCAGGCAAAAGGCCGCTATTGAAGCGTGATGAGGGCTGCGGCGAATAAACAATAGGAAATTTCAAGTCTCAATTTTCCAATTTCAAGAGCCTCGAAACTCGAAACTTGAAACTTGAAACTCAAACAAGGAGGCCTTATGGCATTCAGCAGTATTACCTTCCCTGCCACGCGAGCACCCGCTCCGCGTATGTACGACAGTACGGGACAGCGGATCAATCCTTACCCCGCCTCGGCTCCGAGTGGAGGGGGAGGATGGGCCGCTTCGCCTGCGAATACCACACCCACGCCGGCTAACAACCCGACGATGCTCATGGGTATTGAAAATGACCTGAAAACTCAGGCCAACCAGCATGACTTAAATCACTTCAACACTCATTGGGGCGAACTCACCAAGGGGCTCGACATGAACAATAACGCCGCCGTCGATGCCTTCGCCAACAATTTAGGTGTCACACGCGGCCGTGTGGGCATGACCATCAATGGGCAGGGTGAGTATCACCCCATGACCAACGCGGAACTCATGGCGGTCACGAAGCAACAGTACCGGAACGGCGATAAGTACCAGACCTTGCTGTCGCAGGACCCGACGCACCAGGCGAACCTCCAGCGCATCAATGACGCGACCATGGGCCGCCGACTCGGCGTCAACCCCTATGACTTGCGGCAAATGGAGGCCGCCACCCAGTCCGCCCAAAACCAAGCCGACGCCGTCAGAAGCGACGCGGCCGCACGTGCACTTGCGGCCAAAGGGCTGTATCGCGAAGCACTGGGCCGGGCAGGCGTTTCCGACGCAACCGCCAGCAAACTTATCCCATCCCAGGCCGCCATCAACAACGCTAACGTCAGCCTCACGATCCCCGCCCAGGCCAACGACCTGGCCAGTCAAACCGCTGCGAGGAACATGTTGACTCATATCACGGGCGGGCAATGGGACATCGACAGCAAAAGCCGTGATGCTCTCAACGCCGCCAACCTCAACCAGATCACCGCCAACACCGCGCAGACGAACGCACAGGCCGGAGCCATCGGAGTGCTGGCACCTTCGGAGGCGGCCCGAAATTATGCCGTGGCCAACGCTCCGCAAATTATCACAGGTCCTGACGGCAATCCCGTCGCGGTTCAGCGAAACGTCACTTACAGCCCTCCATCATCTCAATCGCCCGCACCGTGGAATCCAAATCAACCCATCGGGCCGACGCAGACAGGGACGCCTCTGGGAGCCTCGCCGGCATTGGTACAGCAGCCAACGATCACGCAGGTCCCGGTGAATCCCACGACCAACACACCGCCGCCAGCCACGCCTGGTATTCCGTTAACGGAGAAAGCACCGTACGTCTGGGAGCAGGATAAAAATGATCCCAATACCGGCTTTGCCACCGACCGGCGGACTGGCATACGGACGCGCTACATCAAAGACCCATCGGGACGTTTCGGTTTCATTGATCCGCAAACCGGCACTGTGCTCAACGCACAACAGGGAGCCTCGACGGCCCAGCCTGTCGATGAGCAAGGTTTATTTGGAAAGAGTTGGGATGCCGCGAAGGAGGCCGCGAAAGCCTCCAGTCCGCTCCTCGGTGGCAGTTGGTGGAACCTGGCCAATCCTGGTATTCCAATTGCTCCAAGCTTCAATGCCATTAGGGGAGCCTATCGCGGGTGGACGGGGTCGCCATCGCCGAACGCCACCATGTCACAAACGCCACAAGTAAGCTTGCCACGGGCTCCACAATCCGACGCCAAATTAGACCCACAGACCGCCCTAATCTTCTTGAACGCTGCTGGACGCGACCCAGAAAGAGCCCGTCAACTCGCGAACCAGTATGGATGGAGCTTCTGAATCATGGCTGATATTTTTGATCAGCTAACTTCCATGGATTCGTCGTCTCCGGCGACGGCGTCTGTGGTATCCCCTGCTCCACGCCCTTCAACCGTCACGCTCCGCATGCCATCAGGTGATGCATCAGGTGACGTGTTCGACCAGTTGACCAGAAATCAGTCAATCGAACAAACGCATGCGACGCCGACGAGCCAGAAAACAGGTGACGTGTTCGACCAACTAGCCAAAGGTGACGTATTTGATCAGTTGATCCGTGGTCCGCAGACGCCCGAGGATATCCGTCAGCGAATTGACGATCGTGATACCCAGTACACAGTGAAATACCGGCCGGGGTACATGTGGGGTCATTTCGACCGAGACGATCAGCACACGTTCGGGGCGTTAGCCTACAGGTTTCTGGACGACAGGCAGATCCACGATTTCTATGCCGAGAGAAAACAACTGCAACAACAGGTCGTCGCCGGTGATCCGGCGGCGCAGCAGCAACTCGACGCGTTGGAAAGACAGTATCACGACACGGTTAAGGCGGCGGTGCGGAAATTCGATCCCACTGTCTTCCCGGAGGATGAGGCCAAACTGCGTGACAATCTTCGGCGTGTCTACCAGCAGAAGTCCGTTGTCGGCCGAGCCGGCACCGCCGTCGCCCAGGCCATCGAGGGCGCCGGGCACAACGCCAGCCAGGTCCTGGCGTTGGATAAATTAGCCCACAATATGGCGAGATTTGATGAAACGCCAGAAGAGTGGGAAACCGCGTGGAACCGCAAGCAGATATTGAACAATCTCCATGATGAGGCCCAGCGTGAGACTTACCCGATGACCACTGGTATCTCCCACGTCGCCGGCAACATTGTGGCACCGGAAAATATCCTCACCGGTGTCGGCGCCGCGGCGGCTGGCGGAAAAGTGGCGGCTGCAACTGGTTTGCCTATCCTGGGGCGACTAACCGGCCAAGTGATCCACGGTGCGGGCATGGCCACGAGTACGGCGGGCACCGAAAACCGCCTGCCAACGCTTGGCGAAATAGCCACGATGACCGCCGCCAACATCGTGGGTGGAGCGGCCGCCGACAAAGTTTCCAAGGCGTTGCCATTCGCTCAGCGAGCCTCTGAGGCATCCGTGGCTGGACGGTTGGCGGGAAACCTGGGCAACAAGGCGGCGGACATCGGTTCCAAGGCAGTGACCAACGCTGCGGCGTTTGTGGGGGTGAACAAAACGGCGGCGACAATTGAAGGCAAGCCTTACGGCTGGGCGGACGCGAGCCGGGATTTTGTCACGGGCCTCGCCCTGGAACCCGTGGGTAGCATCGCTGGGCGGATCACGCATGGAGGAACGCCACGCGAAACCCCGTGGACGCAATTTTCCACCGAACAGGCGGCCAAAGACTTCGTCGCCAAAAACCCCAGCACCACTTATGTCCCGATCTCTGATGGCCAAGGCAACGCCTTGCACATCGTAGTCCCACAAGGGGTCGTGGCAGTGAATCAGGCACAGTCACACATTCGTGATCGCACCGGCGATCAGTCTGTGAATCTCTTTCCGGTGGATCCCAGGGACGTCCCAAACGCCCAAGGCCCGCTCGGTCGTCAGTTGGCCCGCGACGCCGGCGTAACGCTTCACTGGTACGTGCCGGAAGGAAAGGAAAACGAACCCATCCCTGAAGGCTGGCCCTTGGGTATATCGCTTGGCGGCGGCCACATCGCCATCGACGCGAGAGCCGCCAATCGCATGACGATCATCCCGCACGAGTACCTCCACGAACTCCGCCGCGAAGATACTGCCGGCCGCCAGAGCTATCAGCAACTCCTGGACCTGGCCAAAAAAGTGGCGCCCAACCGGCTCGCCCAGGACCAGGCGGAATACACCGAATTGTACCAACGCACCTATGGCCGCGAGCTGGATCCGTCGATTGCCCAGGAGGAGGGGCTGGCGCGATTCCTTCAGCGGATGAGCAGCAAGGAAGGTGGCGTCGATTACCTCCGCCGACGGGATCCCACGCTCATGGACCGTCTGAGTTCCTTCATCCGTGACACATTCGGCATCCCTGAAAACCCCGCCACCATGGCGCAACGCCGCGTGAATGCGGCCGGCCGCGTCGGGGAACGCATCCAAACCGTACAAGACCTTCCCGGCACGGCCGCCCGTGAAACAAACCAGCCTATTTCTGAAATGGCGGCTGAAATTAGTCCACCCCAGAAGACTGCAATTCAGCCGGTGTCAGAGCCTGCTGGACAAAATGCCCCCGACATGGCCGAAACGAGTCCACCCCATGAGATGGGGAGAGGGGCCGCGTCACCGCCGGAGACCAAGACCAGTGGCCAGCAGATGGGGCTTTTGGGCGAACGGTATGACGGCGGTATTGCTGGAAGCAAGTCCGACAACATGTTCGGCGATACTCGCCCAGGCCCGGCCAGTGAACTCGAGGCCAAAGGCAACGACGTGGGTCAGGCCGCCCGGGACAACGAAACACAAGAAATGTTTGGGAATCCGTCCCCTCCTACGGTATCTCCACCAGCCCGCGAATTCACTATTCCGGCTAAAGCCCCCTCCACGCCTTCGCCAAAGCAATGGACACGCGACCGCATCCAGAACGCAATCCTGAAGGCTTACGAAGAGCAGACCGGCTACGGCCGCGACTACCACGATACGGGTGATGAAGGCGGAATTGTCCTGCATCCGGATCAACTCGACGGACTCGGCAAGCCGGAGAAGCGGAAAGTCCGCCGTTACGTCGATGAGGACAAGTATTCCGACCGCGTCGCGTCCATGGACGCCCGGCAACGTGACGAATTCGACCGGCAAATGCTCCACTCGGCCTTGACCGACACGAATCGGGCTTACGTCGAGCAGGCCAACGAATGGGCCCGGGAGCACCATGACCCGGCACTCCGATTCGCGGAGTGGATGCTCTCCAACCGAGCGGGCACCCAGAAACAGATTCTCGACCTGACAAGCCATGCGAAGATCGAGGATCTCCTGGGCAAGACCTTCACGATCAACAAGGAGCCGTTCCACATCGAGATCGACGACGCCGGCATGGTTCACCTGGTGGACACCGACGTGGAATTTCCCGGAGCCGACCGGATCGGCGACGGCCACGTCCCCATAGACAAAGGCTCCATCCGCGATCAGGTCGCCGGCAAGCCCTTGCTCAACGATGAGGTTCCCTTCAGCCTGCACCACGGCGAGGAGAGGCGTGAGGGTGAAAAACCGGGCGAAAAGCGTTTTACCATCTCACTGCCCCGCGATCTCACTCTTGAACAGCAGAAGGTCCACGAAGGCCTCTCCCGCATCGTCCAGGACACGTCCAAAGCCGACGCCGCATACGACCGTCTGAAAGATTCCCTCGGCGGCCGCGTTCTCAACGCCGATACCGCCCGAGAGCTTTCGCCGGATTACCAGACCCGTGAGGACCGCCTGAAGAACACCCCGGCGACCTATGCCGCGGCATCCGTCTACGTCAGAGACCGCTTCAACCGCACCATCGACAAACTCGCTGCGGAGGGCAAGACGCCGCACGTCCTGTTCCTCGCCGGCGGAGCATCGTCGGGCAAGTCCAGCACGGTCAACGATCACTATCTGCGAGCGTTCGACGTGGTCTTCGACAGCAACCTCGCACGGCTCGATACCGCCAAGGAGATGATCGAAAAGGTACTGAAGGCGGGTGGCGATGCCCGCGTGCTTTACGTTCACCGTCCTTACGAGAAGGCCGTGGAGAACATGCTTCGCCGCGGCAACGACGGCGGGCGCACCGTTCCCCTCGGCGGCGACAACGGCAAACTGGCGTGGCTGCACAAGAACGCCCAGGACACTTTCGAGAAACTCGTTGACCATTATGCCGATAATGAGAGTGTAAGCTTCAGGGTTTTCGACAACAGTGGCAAAATAGGCGAGTCGAGAGAAATTTCCGTGAAGGAATTCCTCCGGCCAGTTGAAAAAGGTGGCAAATATCGTTATACTTCAGTACATGAACTCACCAAAGCCGACCAACCAGCCCTTGACCGATTCCTCCGCTCCGGAGGCGACCCCGCCGTGGCCACCGCGGCCACAGAAAGAAAAGCCCTCGCTCAAAGCACGGGGGGACTACGCCATGCAGGGGGCGATCCGAACCATGAACGAGAAGTTCTACAGCAAGAAACCCGCCAAGTAACCCCACCTTCATCCCAACTGAAAGATCACCCCCTGTTCAGCCTGGCCTCTGATAGAGCCGCCGAGGAATATGCTGACAGTGGTGAATCCAATAAAGTGAGACGGAGCGAACCTGTCCAACCGAGCGAACCGGCCAAGAAACCCGAGGAAAAAAAGTCCGAACCGGTCAAGGGAAAATTACGCTCCTTCTATGAGCAATTGAAGGACGAGGGGAAGGAACTCATCCGGGACCTTCGCTATGTGACCAACATCGATCCGGTGCCGAATCTCACCAAGGCCGGCGCCGGTGACAACGCCGTCTCTCACGCATCCGCCATGCATTCCTACAAAGCAATCACCGATAGGCGAATACTCGAACTCTTGCCCAATCATTCCCAGGACGAGGCAATGTTAAACAAAGCCGGGCGATTGCTGAACATTGACCGCATTGAGGGCGAGTACGACAAGTACATGGACCGTGCCGATAAAAAGACGGAACAGATAGAGGCAAAGCGGAAAGAGCCAACCACCGTCCCTGGTGCCAACGACGTTGAGATTGATAATCTCGTGAAGTCGCGGGATGCGGACAGGAACCATGCCAACGCGCTCGACCATAAGCATAACATGAAGGCGATGGCACTGGAGAAGGAGGAATTATTGAAGGACCCGGTGATTGCCGACTTTTTCAAACGTTGGAACGAGTCTGAATACGGCGCCAAATTCGATAATGAGCATTACAACGTGATCCGGGGCCTGGACCCCGACGCGCCCCTGGCTCCCCGAGGTCGAGACGGACTAGGCAGCACACTGGTCCCTAATGACAAAGACCTGTTTGATTTTGGAGAGGGGAATTTCGACCCCAACGATCCCAAGACCATCGTCGGCGGTGACCTGTCAAAAGCCAAGGTCAGCCAGGACCGATGGGATCAGGCCGCCAACGGACTCGGCAATTACGAGACGAATCTGGATACAATTCTACGGACACTCCAGCGGTCTCGCTGGTCCAAAGTGACCCAGCGTGAAATGGAAAAAGACCTTGTGAGACGCAAACTTGGCTACATCCAGGACCATAGCCCTGAGCTCGTCGACGAGAACGGCAAGCCTGTGAAGTTCTACCCGCTCACGATAACGACTCCCAAAATCATGCCTACCGGCTACGCCAAACAAGTCCCGGCCAAGATGTGGATTCGCTCCGAGGTCTACCGCGAAGTGCGAGACGTTCTCAACACGGACTTGGCACTTCCCCAGGCGAAGTGGGCGAAGTGGGCGACGAATTTTCAACTGATGCAGATCGCCGACGCGATCACCCACGGCAAGAACATGCACACGGTCCTTGTCCATGCGCTCGGAAGCGAGTCCCTGGCGCGGGATCTGATGCGGAAGGTGCCGGGCCTTGGGTCCGCCGATACCCTCATGGAATGGGGGCGTACTTTGAAAGAAGCCAAAAATAGAGACCCTCAATACATCAAGGATAAAGCGGAGTTAGCCAAGCAAGGCCTGCTCCGCCCTGAATACCCCGCCACCGGCTTTCAGAAAATCACCCATGCACAGGAGATATTGCATGAGCTAGACACCACCGCCCGCGTGATCCTCTATCGACGATACAAGAACCTGGTCGCCCGCGGCATGGCAGTCGATACCAATGCTGGTCTCCGCCAGTTCGTCATGCAGTTGGGCAACTACAATCGCCGCCTCATGCACCCGATAGCACGTGCTTTCAGAGACCTTGGACTCGCCCCCTTCATCGTAGCCGGACGGACGTTCAACCGACTGGGGCGGCGTCTGCTCACCGGCAACCCCGGCTTCGAGGCAACCTCCTATGGCAAGGCTGCCCAGGCTCGACTGATAAGCTACGGCGGACTGGCTCTTTCCTTGGGACTGCTGCCAGCCCTGGTCAACTACGCCACCACGGGAAAGGCTTATGGACGCTCAGGTGTGCCCTTTGGCGCAATCGATCTGGGAATTGACGACAAGGACGGCAACCCCCGAACCATCGATCCCTTGCAACTCATGGGCATCCGCCGAGGCCTCCGCAGTATCGGGGCCAACGCCCTCATCGAAGGCTTGCGTCAGGGCAAGGATTGGAACACGATCGCGGGTAACGCAATCGACGATATCCGCAACTCGGCGCTGCACCCCTGGATGGGACCAGGGGTGGGCTTCGGCGTCGCCGCTATCACAGGTCGGCGTTTCGACACCCGTGGTAAAATGGAGGCCCAGGTGATACCCGAAGGCGGTTTCAAACAGAACCTCGAAAACGCCAGAGCTGCCCTCGAGTCACAAAACAAACTTCTGTATTCAACCGGGCGAGCCGTCGGGTCCAGCGCCAGCAAACTCTTGGGCGGCGAAGGCACCGGCCAAAGCGTCGGGAAGGATTGGACGGATGCCCTTGACGCCCTTGTCCAAAGCCCAACCAGCGCCTTCGGCTTCAAGAGTGTCCGCCCTGGCACTGACGCCGCCCAGGACATGGCATCACGACTCGCCGGCTCAAAAATGGCCGACTCCGGCCCCATGTCCGCCGCCAAGCGGGAGCAGATATCCCTGATCCGCAACCTCGTCGCCGGCCTCCGCTCCGGCTCCCCTGACGCCATGGAGCGAATCAACCAGGCTGTCTCGGACGGGAAGCTCTCCGAAAAGGACATCGCCGGCATCATCCAGCGATCGTCCATGAGCGACCTGGAGTGGAAAGTCAGCCACCTCTCCGGCTCCGACGCCATAAAGGTCTATGACGCCGCCACCGAGAAGGAAAAGACCCAGCTCCGCGACACCGTGCTCAATCGCGTGGTCAAAGACAACACCCTGTCGTCTGACGAGCGTGCCACAATCCTCCAGCATCTGGAAGGCTCTCCAGACGAAGCCAGGCTCTCCGCCGAGCTTGCCGACCTGGAAGCCAGCAACCGGGCCAGCAACGCAGCCAAGAGGCGTATAGAGGCCTTGCGGAGCCAAATAGCCGCCGCCGAGGCCTCCGGCGACGACGAGGAGTCCCAGCGACTCCGCAGCCAGCGTCAGCAGCTCGCCCGCGCGGCGGCGGCGATGAGGGTGAATCCAGCCCGCCTCAAACGTCTGCGGACCATTCGCACAAGGATGACGAAGGGACGCAGGCTGCGGATTCGCTGAGCGTTAGTATAAAAGTATATAATACTTTTCATTTCTCGTCATCATCGGACTCCTCCCTTCATCTTCACCGTCGCCTTCGCCATATCCGCCAACGCTTTTTTCGCGAAAGTCGAAAGTTTCGGCCAAGCTTCGAGGAGGTCGGCTAGATGGGGGTCGCCGACTGGGGCTGCGAGGGGGGGAGAGGTCACCATATCGCCTACATGGCGAGATTCCCCCTTATTTTCCCCGTGGAGCCCCTCATGCGCGTCGGAATGCGCGTCAATTTTAGTGGATGGTTGAGAATTCGGCTGTTTTGCGGTGTTGTTCGAGTCCCTCATCGCCCATGGGTTTTGAAAATTTTGGTCGCGTCAAGTCGCGATACCCCGCGCAGGGCCGCGCAAATGCGGTTTTTATTTTTTCATCATTCCATCGTGCGAATCAATGCGAGCTAACGCGGCAGAATGCTGCACCGGATTTTACGCCACCGAACAAAAGCTAAAAAAAGGCAAATCTCATGTTAGAGCATTTTTCATGTGGTCGTGGCGTGATGACATGCGCAGGAAGCGAGAGCCAATGCCTCGCATTGCCATGCGGGGCTCCAAAACGCTACGGGCGAGTGGTGCTCTAATGTCAGGGTGACATTTCTATTTGCGCTAAGAGGGTGACATTTCTATTTCTTGACAACATTCCGCCTTCATTTCATATTGACTCGCCACCCGCGCTTCCGTAACCTACCCGAATGGAAACCGTTCCTCTTCCCACGCTCCCTCCGCGAAAGGCCGACTCGCACAAGGGAGACTATGGCAAAGTTCTGGTCATCGCGGGCTCTGAAACCATGATCGGTGCCCCCGGGCTGACCGCCTTGGGCGCCCTTCGCGCTGGTTCGGGACTCGTCCGCATTGCGACTCCGAAGGAAATCATTCCTGCCGTTCTCACGATTTGCCCTTACGCCACCGCTTTTCCCTGGGCTGCCACCAGGATCAAGGAGCTTCTTCAGTTTGCCGATCAGCACGACGCCCTTGCCGTCGGCCCAGGGCTAGGTACCTCACCGGGTGTCAAACGACTCGTCCTCGAATTGATCGAACGCCACCACGGCCCGATGGTTCTCGACGCCGACGCGCTCAACGTTCTCGCCGGTCTCGAGCCTTCCGAATGGCCCAAGCGCCGCAATTGGGGCAACATTGTCATGACTCCCCACACCGGCGAATACATGCGTCTGATGGCTGCCGTCATGAAACGCGGCGCCAACGTTTCCCTCGCCGCTGCCGGTGTCATGGGGAGTGAGGATGTCTGGGGCGAAGCCGCGAAAGCCGAGGCTAAGGAAGCTGCCTCCACGCCGAAGAAAAAACGTTCCCTCGTCGAAGACGACGCCCCCTCCACCGCCGATGGCATTGCGCTGGACCTGCCCGAAGAAACGTCTGCACAGGTCCCTGAAGCAATCGAAAATGGGGGACAAAAATCAAAAATCAGAAATCAAAAATCGAAAATCGAAAATCTTCCCTCTGAGCCCGACCGCACGCCGCTGGCCGAACTCCTCGCCCGCGGCACTGGTTCCATCGTCGTCCTCAAGGGCCATCGCACCGTCATCACCGATGGTTCGCGTGTCGCCATTAACACCACCGGCAACCCCGCGATGGCCACCGCAGGCTCCGGCGACGTCCTCACCGGCATCATCGCCTCCTTTATCGGTCAGCGTCTCGCTCCCCTCGAAGCCGCCGTCTTAGGCGCCCACGTCCACGGCCATGCCGGTGACCTCGCCCGCAACGCCTTCGCCAAAAACGCTATCGGTCTCCTCTCCACCGACATCATCCACCAACTCCCCACCGCTATCGCCGCCCGCATCGAACCTTAGGCAGTGTGAACATCTCATGGAGCACCACGCGGTAGCGTGGTGGTTGGCTTTCCTCATGCGGGACTCTTTGCGTTCTTACAGGAAATGAGTGTCAACCACCGTGTTACCACGCGGTGCTCCATCGCTTTTTTATCGACGTCCACGTTTTCTTATCGACGTCCACGTTACGTCGAACTCACGTTAAAAAGCAAAGCATGAAACCCTTCGCAGGCCAAATTCGAGAAAAAACCTCCAGCGAACTCACACTTCTCTGGATCGTCGGCGTCGTGTGGCTGGTCATTTCCTTCCCGGCCTCCGTCACGGTCGCCCGTGATGGAGACGCATGGATGTGGGGATTGGCCATCGCCTTCACGCTGCCGGGGATTGTTGCGATGGGTGTCGGTGTTTACTTGTCGTGGGCACATTCGCGGCACAAAAGATCGCTCTTTGATTCCCCGATGCTGCCGATGTATTGCGGCGGAGTGGTGGCCGGCACGATACGCCCCGCGCAGAAGTTCGCCTACAAAAACCCGATCCATTTACGCCTGCGTTGTATTTTCGGCGCAAACGAGCAGACGAAGCTCGTCTGGCAGAATGACTTGCTGCTCGATCAATTCGATGCGGGAACCGAGATCAAGGAGATCCCGGTCTATTTTCGGATTCCTCCGACGGAGCCGCCGATCAGTACCAGCTGCAAATGGGAACTTGTAGCGCAGTCAAAAACGCAACAGGGATGGGGAGGCCATTTTTCCGCCACCTTTGAGTTGCCGGTCAGGGCCGGCCCTCCACCGCAAGAGGTGTTCGACCTGCCGGACGAAACGGTGAAATGCCGCAAGCCTGCGGAGTCACAATCAGATCTGATGAGTCGGCACATCCAGCTTTCGCCACTACCAGGCGGATTCCGCGTAGATATGTCACCGAGACGAAACCTGATCCTGGGCTCAGCGTTCGCGGGAATGGGAATGCTTTTTCTGGCAGTGGCAGCAACGCTCCTTTGCTGGCTGGACGTCGCGTGTGACAATGGACCTCGGTGGCTTATCCCGATCTTGTTTGGCGCGTTCGGAGCAGTTGCTGTGTGGCTGGGTATGCGGTGGCTGCTGCTCAGAACAACGATCATCGTGCAAGACCGCGTGATCAGCATCGAAAACCGTATCGGCCTCGGAAGTCGCCGCCGGAAAATTCATGGAGCGGACATCACGGACATCACCACCGAGATCGAAGGATCCTTGCAGGACCGGCTGATTTACAAGATTAAAGCGAAGCGAATAAAAGGCCGCTCCGTGCGGATTTGCGGAATGATCTACGACCTTCACGACGCCGAGTGGCTGGCGAACGAAATGAAAAAAGCTGTTCAGATTCGCTTCGTCCAGTAGTTGGGACGACGGTGAAGATGCATGATCGCGACGATCGTGATTTCCTGACGATCCATGCGATAGAGGATTCCGTAAGGAAAACGGCCCACCAGGCGGCGGCGAATCTGTTTTTTCAGGATAGGCCATCGTTGCGGATTCTTTTCGATCTCTTCGATGGCGCGATCAATGGCATCAAGAAACCGATGCCCGAGACCTGCCTGCTGGGATTCATAGAACTGGGCCGCTTCAGCCATTTCGGCCAAGGCGGGCGAAAGAAATACGGCCTTCATCGCTTCAAGCTCGCGCGAACGGATGCAATGCTTTCTTTCGCTGGAACGGACTTATCCCGGCCAGCGCGGTAGGCGCGATAGCGGCGATCCGCTTCTTCTACCCACATAGTCTCAAGCTCAGATGGATCGTCGGACTCGAGACTCGAGAGCAACGCGGCGGCCAATTGACCACGCTCTTGTGCGGGAAGTCGCAAGGCGGCGGTCTGGATGGATTTCAGCGTCATCGGGCACCTCGCAAACAATCACTATAGCACGGAGTTCACGCTTTAGCGTGTCATGAGGGATGGCATACTAAAGCGTGAACTCTCGACTTCCGTCACATCTTCCAGATCGCCGGATCATCCTGCACCGGCAACTGCACCACCGCATTCTTCGCCGCCGAGTGATACATCGCCAGCACCATCTCCAGCGTCGGCCGCACCGACGACACCGGTATGTATACCTCACGATTGCCGTTCACCGCATCGATCAAATCCTGGATGACCACTGCGTGATCTGCGAATCCGAACGCCGCCGGTCCCGTCGCCGCGGTTCCCTGCGAGGCGTTGCCGATTTGGCGGATTTCTTCGTCTTCCGGGCGTTCGTCTTTGAATTTCCATGTGGTCATTTTTTCGCCGGTCATGATTGCGGTGCCGTGGGTGCCGTTTACTTCGATTCGCACATCCGTGCCCGGCCAAAACGCCGTCGACGCCTGCACCACCCCCTGCGCCCCGTTCTGGAAATCAACAAACGCCAGCAACGTATCTTCCAGCTTCACGTCCTTATGCGCCAAGTTGCTCATCCTCGCCTGCACCTGCTTCGCCGGCCCCATCAAAAACTGCAGCACATCGATATAATGAAACGCATGTTGCACCGTCACGCCCGCCCCAGACTGCCGGCTCGACCGCCACGCATCCATATGATAATACCCCGCCTCC
>WQYP01000090.1 GCA_009781185.1 Phycisphaerales bacterium
CACTGAAATCTCCACCTGCATCATTTGCCTCCGTGCAACACAACTCGCAAAGACTCTCGCTTTGCTTACTTGATAGTCATATCACACTTTTGCGAATCGCGCCACTCAATTCGGGATGCACCCGAATTTTCACAACAATTTTCAAAACATCCCAAGCGACCGGCCCTGCCCGCCGCAAAACGACGCCCCGGACGCAGATGCTACCGCCACCATCGACGCCCCAATCGAAAAGGAACCATGCACATCAGCGAAGTCATGACTCTCCTGATTCTCTTCCATGCCTACAACTACCGTACCTTCAAGCACTTCTATCTCGACCACGTACACATCCACATGCGATGCGAATTCCCGAATCTCGTGAGCTACAACCGCTTGATCGAATGGATCCCAAGGGCGCTGGCCGCTCTGATCGGCTTCCTCAACACACGCAAAGTCGACTGCTCCGGCATCAACTTCATTGACTCGACTTCGCTTCGCGTCTGCCACAACATGCGGATCAACAGCCACAAGGTCATGGCAGGAATCGCCCAGCGAGGCAAAACCTCCACCGGCTGGTTCTTCGGATTCAAACTCCACCTGACAACCAACGACAAAGGCGAACTACTCGACGCGTGCCTCACGCCAGGCAATGTTGACGACCGCGTGCCCGTCGACAAATTGACCAAAAAGCTTTGGGGAAAACTCTTCGGCGATCGGGGCTACATCTCACAACCATTGTTTGAGAAGCTTTTTGAACGCGGACTGCAACTGATTACTCGGCTCAAGAGCAAGATGAAAAACCGTCTGATGCCGCTGTTTGACAAGCTGTTGTTACGCAAGCGTGCGATCATTGAGACGATCATCGATCAACTCAAGAACATCATGCAGCTCGAGCATTCGCGGCATCGTGGTGTTCCGCACTACTTCGCGGACATCCTTGCCGGGCTTATCGCTTACACCTATCAGGAGAAGCTACCCTCGCTCAACCTGGCCCCACAACAACAGAAAATGCTCGCAGGATACGCGATCTGAATGACGAATTATGCCGAACTCACGTTATCTATGATACGGCCAAGGTTCCGGAACACGGTCACTTTGACACGCTAGCGGAGAAGGAGACGCGGATGATCTTTGCCGACTCAGGCTGCCGGGGCAAGGATCGTGTGAGCAAGTTGCGTGCACGAGGCGTGCTGGCAGGCATGTGCCATCGGCGTGTCCCGGGGCAGGCGGAACTTACGCCATTGCAGAAGCGATTCAATCGTCTGGTGGCGGGCATTCGTGCGTTTGTGGAGCATCCGTTTGCGGCAATCAAGCAGATGCTTCCGAGGAAGACGCGTTATCGCACGATGCGTCGTAACGCGTTGGATTTTGGCATGTGTGCGATGATTCAGAACTGGAGGCGAGCGATGCCGTGGCTGAGTGCCGCGTGAGATTCGAGGAGATGGTGCGCTCTGGCGGCGACAAACAGGCCTGAGCGAAGCAGAAAAGGCTCGACAAACGGGCCAAAAGCAGCGGCAAGCATGACCGCTGATGAACGAAAGACGTTGATTTTATCTCGCGGAACTTTGAGAGGGGTTATTCGAAGGTCTCATATGGACTTCGCTGTCATTTGCCAGCTCGTCCGGCACTTGCGCCTCGTATCCGGTTCTTGTCCATCAGCCCGCGCGTGCGCCGCAGACTTCTTTCAGACAACGTCTCGCGACGCTGCCCTTGTCTTTGGCTTACCCTTCACCTCCATCAGGTTGGATAGAGGACTTGCACCTCCGATCAATTGAACATGCTCGGCACACAAAGAAAGGCGGCCCGGTTTTCAACCGGGCCGCCGTGAGAAACCTTTGGAGGAAAGGAATGGGGGGGAAGCCCTATTGACGTTTGCCGCTGCTGTCGCTCACCGGCACCATGATCGTGTTATACGGCGGGCCGCTGGCCTGCACATTACCAACACTGCCCGCACTAGTCGCAGTCCCTTGGGCATAGTTGATGTTCCCGGAGCCGGTTGGGAAAAGGGTCCAGATGTTGGCGTTGGACGTGCCGACGGTGGGGGTCCTCACGTAATCCACGTGCACATCGCCGAAGGCCACGTTCTGGCCATCACGCTGGTGGTTGTAAGAGGACCATGCCCTGGCAACGGCGGTGGTGGACCCACTCGCTTTGCCATCTGGGGTACTCATGCCGTCCTGGCCGCTCAGCGGCGCCATGTCGGACATCAATGGAATGCTCGCATCGCTGAGATTTTTCCACCAGGGGGCAACTGATGGGGTACTGCTATCAGTGCCAGCGCTACCAGCCCACGGATAAGCGAACGAATAGCTGTAATTTTTGTCACTTTGGAAGTTGATGAAGTACTTGGAACTGCTGCCGTCTGTGGGGAGCGTATACGCTTGCGTCGGGCTGTAGGGGTCCGACTTGCACAAGAACAGCTTGGGTGAGAGGCCTTGGAGAACTAGGATCCAGAGGTTAGCCGGGATGTTGCCTTGGGTCACGCCTGTAATAGAACTCGTGCTCTGGAGCTCGGCGACAGCTCCATCAGCAGTGGTGCTGCTTTGGCAGAGGGTACCGGTCCCAGTAATACCGACAGTCGTATAGGCGCCTACGGATGACGGCCAGGAATTGGTGCCGCCCACAATGGCATACTGGTCGCTGTTTTGAGCGGCGTAAATGGCTTCCGAGCTCATAATGCCGCGAAGGTTGGCCGCACAAGCAGAACGGTTCGCCAATTCTTTCGCCTTGGCAAGCGAAGGCAACAGAATGGCGATGAGCAACGCGATGATCGCTACGACCACCAGCAGCTCGATCAGGGTAAATCCACGACGTTTCATGAGAACGTCCTCCGAAAGAGATTGACAAGACGCCGGGCAGTTCTTCACCGAGTAACGATGGCTTAAAACGTCAGGACCACTCGGACGATCCCGACGGCAGATCACGTTGACCTGAATGCCGCCGCTGATGGAGAGAAACGCTTATGATTGCACCATACCGAAGTTAGGATCGCACGACCCGTAGAACATCCTTCGGAGTGCCCGGCTGGACTCAGTTACTGAGTTACACCCAATTACACCACTACGCTGCATCGCACCCCGCAAAGGATGCAACACGCGACACATGGCAAATGGACCCCAAAAAAGAAAACTCCAAAAACGCGGTCACTCAAAGAACTGCCTGTCGGTGAAGCGAAAAAAAGAAGGGCAATTTACAGCCAAGGTATTATAAAAAACGCCTCACCAATAGGGAGGATATCACATGTCCGCTATTTGTCAATCGGAAAACTCCCGGTCCGGACAGAAATTTTTTTCGGGAAGGTCCCAATCGCTTTAGCGAACACTTCTCGCACCGCGTCGCAGGCGCCACGAACGATCGCCGGGTTTCTCGCGACGTCATTGTCTTGCAATCCGTGCGACCGATGCCCCGCCAGCAGTCTCGCGAATTTTTCCTCGACGCCGGAAGCGTTGCAGGCCGCGGTATAAGCGCCGTCTCGTACATCGTCCAGTTGGACGTTGGGTAAACCGGCGGCTTTTCTGATTTTCTCCCAGGTTTTCCATTGGCCACAGGTATTGAATCTTGTGCCGGATATTGTACTCTCGTTTTGTCATTTTCCCCGTCACAACGGCGAAAAAGTGGCAAAATGAGCGGCAAAATGGCCAAAATGGCAACTATCACTCCTTGAAAATAAAAAAGTTGTAGACGGTGTAACTCAGTAACTGAGTCCAGCCGGGCACTCCGAAGGATGTTCTATAGCATTGCTCGTCGATGTGGCGTAGAGAGTTAGCTGAAATGAACGTCAACCACAACGCTGCCGCGTAGTGCTTTGTTTTTTTATGTACTTGTGTTGAAATGTGCGTGAAGTAAAATATCGTAAAGCACAACGCGGTAGCGTTGTGGTTGGTGTTATTTTTTCGTGGCTTTGAAGCGTAGTTGGGCGTCGATGAATTCTTGCAGGTCGCCGTCGAGGATTCGGTCGGGCTGGAAGACTTCGTGGCCATTGCGGTGGTCCTTGACTCTTCGATCGTCAAGGACATACGAGCGAATCTGTGAGCCGAAGGAGATTTCGCCTTTGTCGCCGTAGAGTTTGTAGAGTTCGGCATCACGCTTGGCTTCTTCCAGCTTCTGGATTTTCGCTTTAATGAGATTCATCGCCAATGCACGGTTCTGTACTTGCGAACGTTCAGAGGTGCAGACCACCTGCAAGCCGGTTGGTTTGTGCGTAATGCGAATCGCGGAGGCAACTTTATTGACGTTCTGGCCGCCGGGGCCTGAGGCTCGGACGAAAGCCACCACATCGAGATCGTTTTCCGGGATTTCGATGTCCGCCCCTTCGCCTTCGAAGACCGGCGTGGTATCCACGGAGCAAAACGACGTATGCCGGCGGGCGTTGGCGTCGAACGGGCTGATGCGGACCAGGCGATGGACGCCGACTTCGCAGTTCATCATGCCGGTGGCGTATTCGCCTTTGACCAGCAGGGTGATGGAGCGGATGCCGGCCTGTTCGCCGTCGGTGCGGTCCACTTCGGAGACGTCCCAGCCCTTGCTTTCCCAGAATTTGACGTACATGCGGAAGAGCATGGAGGCCCAGTCGCAGGCTTCGGTGCCGCCGGCGCCGGCGTGGAGTTGGACGTAGCAGTCGGAGAAGTCGTGCGGGCCGCTGAAGAGGGCCTGCAGTTCCACTTTCTGGTAGTTGCGTTCCACGCCGTAGAGGAGGTGGTCCGCCTCATCAATGGACGCCTGATCCTTTTCCTCTGCGCCGAGCTGATAGAGCGTCTCGACGTCCTCGAGTTCCTTTTCCACCTTCAGCAGCGGCTCGATGGAAACCCGCGCCCCCTTCATTTCCTTAATCACCTTCTGCGCCGCGTCCTGATTGCTCCAGAAATCAGTCGCGTTCATTTTTTCTTCGAGTTCTTTGATCTTGGCTTGCTTGGCAGGGACGTCAAAGCGAGTCGCGAATGGTTTTCATCCGCGCCTTGAGTTCGCCAATGAGCGTATCCAGATTTTCCCGAGGCATGGCTGCTCCTGTTTGAGTGAGAGTGGAAGCATAGGGGAAAAATTCGAAGTTCGAAACTCGAAATTCAAATCAAATTCAAAATTCGAATGACCGAAACGGGGTCGTCTCAAGGGGCGAAAGGGTGGCATTCCAAACGTTTTTATCATTTGGACATTTGAATATTTGGATTTGATTCGAATTTCGAACTTCGAGTTTCGAATTTCACTTCGTCGGCTGATAGAACTCTCGCACCATGTCCTTGTACTGCGGCGGAATCTGCTGCGTCTCGATGTCGTCCAACGCCCGCTTGCGAACGTCCGGTAAGACTTCCTCGTAGCGTTGAATGGTTTGGCCTTTGCCCGGAACGACGGTGCTATTGATTGTTTTGGACGGCGTTCCTAGCGGATTGATGGTGCCGTGGATCTGTTCTGATTTGCCGGTGGTGTCGACATTCTTCGGATCGTAGATGCGTACAAACGTTTGTGGCGTTTTGCGGATGGGATCGTTACGGTTCTTGCTGCCGCGACCGCCGGGGTTGTAGAAATTCGTCGATCCGCTACCGCCTTGGTTGGGAGTGCCATCGCCGTTGGAGGCCGTCGATTCGCCGGTGCCGTTCTGTCCGTTTTGCCCGCCGTTTTCGTCGCCTTGTTCGCCTGGATTACCGCCAGCCCCGTTGTTTGCCTGGGAATCGCCAGACTGGCCATCCTCGCCGGGCTGGTTCCCGGCGGTCTGCTGGTCTGAGCTGCCCTGTTGGTCGCCGCCGGCGGACTGATTCGCTTCGTTCGATGGATTGTCGCTGGAGGAGTTGCCCTGTTGATTCGCGGACGGCGAGCCTCCCTCCATCTCTCCCATTTGGCTTTCCATCTGGCTCCCCGTCTGGCCGCCGCGGGCGATATTTTCCATTGCACGGTTCGCTTCGCTTTGCGCCGCCGCCTGAGCGTTTTGCTGGGCGATGCTCTTGGCGGCATCGGCCATCGACTGGGCGAATTGATCGCTGTTTCCTTCGCGTGCCGCTTTGGCTGCTTCTTTGAGGCTCTCTTTGGTTGCCGCGTCTGTCGCCTTATTGGCAGCCGCGTCGAGCTTCTTCGCCAACGCTTCACGATCCTGCTGCGACATGCCTTTGAGCTTGTCGGCCATCTCGCCGGCAGCTTTCTGGGCTCTCGATCCGGC
This sequence comes from Phycisphaerales bacterium, assembly GCA_009781185.1. GTDB lineage: Bacteria > Planctomycetota > Phycisphaerae > WQYP01 > WQYP01 > WQYP01. Next base: position 6,125 of record WQYP01000090.1, read on the forward strand.
AGACGCTTTTTGTCCGCCGTCGCTGGGCTGACCGTTGCTTTGCTTGCCGGTATTGTTGCCGGTATCGCTCTTGCCATTCTCGCCGGAAGGGGAGGGGCCAAATTCCGGGAACTCTTTGCTGAACGATTTTTCCAGCGCCGTCGCTTCGTCCGCCTTGGCTTGCGACTCCTTGATCCCCTGCATCACGGAGGCAATGCGGTTCTGCGCCTCGAATTCGCTCATGGTTCCCTGACGCATGTCTGCCGCGATCTCTTTGAACTCCTTGAGTTTTTGTTGCATGTTGGGATCGTTCGCCAGTTTCGGATCGTTTTCCAGTTCCTGGATTTTTTCCAGCATTTTGGTGCCGCGGGTGATGACGTTGAGATACGGTGCGTGCTGGTTGCTGCGGGCGATCGCCTGCATGGGCGGGACGAAGCATGCCGCCGCCGCCGCGATCACCATCGTTGCCGCCAGCGGATAGACGCGAGAATCGACCCGCCGATACCCGACCTTCGCGGCCCGAACGCTCTGACACGCCGCGATCGCCGACGCAATCACCGGTGTACGAAAGGCAACTTCCAATGCCGTCGTGGGCTGAGCAGGGGTGGGGTGGCACAACTCCAGCGCCGTCGAAACACGCTCCTTAAGCCCCACCTGCTGATCCACAAAGATCGCGACCTCCCGCGTCGTCGCGCGGCGAACCATCAAGGCTGCGATAAACAGGAAGAGCAAAAAACCGGCGATCATCCGCGACCACAGCGGCATGGCGCCGGGATTGGGATGAATCACATCTGCCAGCAACCCCAAGCTGACCGCACACGTGATAGCCGCATTCAATCGTAAGAAGAGGAAAGAGATTCCCCAAGCCTGGGCGATGCGTCCCGCCGCCAACCGCTCCGCTTTTCGCCAGATCCAGCCCCCCGCGATCGGAGGCACGATGAGGATGAGCATCGCGAGCCAAAGCCAGCGATCGCGAACGAGATAGGCCCCCATGAAGAACAGTTCCAATGTCGCCGCCCAGACCAGCGTGAGGGCGAGCCTTTCCGTCAGGCGAGTCAACCAGAGTCGTGTGCGGATGCGGCCGAGGCAGGCCAGGATCACACCGTGCTCATTCGAAGTTGCGGGGGGGTGGGGCATGGTAGTTACTCCCTGACGCTTCATGAGATTAGACGCCGCCGAGGGCGTTTTGGTTCACCCATCGGACCATTTTTCTTTCATCATAGTATACCAACCGGCGGCTCGGATTGCCGTGCGATGTTGACAACGCCCCTACGGCATCTTCAGCGGCATGGTCGCGGAAATCTCGTCGAAACCGATCACCCGAACTTTGAGTGTGACCGTGACTTCTTTCGCCTTCTTGAGATCGACGTTCGTTGGTACTCCGCCGGAGTACGCATAAGTGCCGCCTCAACCATAGGGCATTTTCCCGAGGAATATCGATTGGCCATCGACATTGAGATACACCTCCGGCAGATGATCGAAATTGAAGACATCCAGATATGTTTCGCCTGCTTGTCCCTTGATGTGGAACGTCTCTGGTTTGATGCTGATTTTGCCGTCAACCAATGCCGCCTGGAATTCAACAATCCTGGGGCCGCTCAGGGTCAGGACTTGTTTGGCGCCGGCCTGCACTTTCAGCGCCGGCATCCCGGCCCCGGTGACACGGATGGACCTGCCCTGCCAGAGTGGCGTGTCTGGCTCCGGGAGAAACTTCGCTGCCAGAACCGTATAATTACCCGGAACGACTGTGAGCGTTTCTCCCTTCCCTCCCTTCGCCTTGCCGCTGACTGTCACATTGAGGCCCGTGTCAGAGGTCAGGACGATCTGCCCTTCATACTTCGGCGGTGCGATGACTTCGAGACTCGCCGTGGCGCCGCGGTAGGGGAGGAGCGTCAGTTTACTGCCGTCCTTGGCAAGATTCTGTATCTCTAAAATACTGCCGGAGACGCTGATGTATTTGGAGAGGGGCTGAACGATGGAGGACATGCCTTTGACAAAACTGTAAGTTTCCGAAGACATATCAATAACGATGCCATCTTTGTCGGTGGTGTAAAAACCGTCCAGGTTGGAGTCGTAGAGGGCGATGGTGGATTGTGGGGGGGGGCCGATTTTGCCGGTTTGGACGCTGGCAGGGCGGAAGCCGCCTGACGTCTCAACGATCTTTCCGGTTTTGGAGCCGGAGTTGTTGTAGGTGGTGTAGGTGTAGCAACCGCCCCAGTACGTGAGTGGGTACTTTCGCCCGTTCTCCAGTGTGAGTTCCACGGGTTCGACCTTCGTACCTATGCCCAAGTCGAGGGTGAATTCCTGTGTGGGGGTTTTGAAGAGCACCTTGCCGGGCACGCTGCCATCGTCGGGTATCTTGGCTGGCAGTTGAGCTGTCACGCTGCATTCGATCCCGCCGAACGTGTATTTTTTCGTGGGATTCTTCTCATCCAGGCGAAATTGCGGGAAGTCCCCGCCATTCAAAACATACGACAACGACGTGTAATTGGTATTGTCGGGGATCGCGGTGGTGACCAGTGGCACCTTGATCGCATCGGCCGCCTGGCAGCCCCCCAGCAACGTGGCGACGGCCATGATGAGACCGAGAAAAGCAACAATCGCTCGCCTGGAGTGAAACATAAACAATCCTCCATTTATGTTCTGCCTTATTAGCGCATGTCGGCTGTTTCCCGTCAAGATCATTTCTTGGCGTGAAATGTTGTGGGTGTGGCCATTTTTTATAGCCAATCAGACGATTGCCCCGGAAAATCAGAGCCGCGACCGTCAGGGAGCGACAGGCGTTATTTCCGCGTTGTCGCACGGATCGCTCCCTTACGGTCGCGGCTCTGATCGCCCTGATTTGCCATAAAAAATGGCCACACCCAATGTTGTCAAGAAATAGCAATGTCATCCTTTTAGCGCAAATAGCAATGTCACCCAGACATGAAAGGTGGAGCGTCGTGGCGGGTCGGCGTAGGCGTAGGCAAGTAGTACAATGCTGCCATAACTAACGAGAACTGCGAGGATCGGTATGGCAATTGATTTTGATACGCAACGAACTGGGGGAGGGTGGCGGGAACCGCCAGTAGACGAAGTTCGCCGGAGTCGGCCGCTGCTGGTGAACTACTGTCACATCGACAGTGCGGACCTGCAGGTGACGCATATTACCGAACGGCTGGCCCAATGGGACGTGCTGATCCTGTTCCCACAGCAAGTTCGGGATTTCAAGATATCGTTTGATGCGATTCGCCGTCTCAATCCGCGAGTGAAGATTCTGGCATGGGTGCCGCTACAGGGCGCCAGCGATCCGTTGCTTCAGACAAAGGTTCCACCGATCGGTGAGGGCGATTGGTTCAGCCGCCATGCCAATGGGAGTCTCTGCATCGCGCCCTGGGGTTCTTCCTTGATGAACCCGTATGCCCAAAGTTTTGGCTGGCCCAAAGCGGTCTTGGACTATGTCGCCAGCAGCGTGATGCCCGAGGGGTACGACGGTGTGATGCTCGACTGCCTGTGGGAAGAGGCCTGTTGCGAGGATGGTGGTGGTGGCGTGGATGTCAATGGCGACGGCAAGCGTACACCCGAAGATCGAGCCGCATGGATTGCCGCGATGGAATATCTGCTCAAGAATCTGCGGGATCGCTATCCCACGTCGATCATCACCGGCAACGCCGGCATACCGTGGTCCGCACAATCGTCCTATTACCGCTTCAGCAACGGTTGTATGCATGAAAATGCTTTGGGCAACAGCTTCAACAGCGGCCAATGGATTTCGCTTTGGAATGGCATCAACCAAGCCGCCGCGCGCGTCGAGGGAAGGGAATTCCTCCACTTCGCGATGGTCGACCTGCAGCACAATCGCACGGTCGAACAAGCGCAGGGCGCCACATCGCTCACCACCGACGACCTCCGCCGCTTCCGGCTCGGCCTGGCAACGGCCATGCTGCGGGATAGCGTCTATTTCGGCTTCAGCCGCGGCTCCTGCCTGCACGGACAACTCTGGTGGTTCGACGAGTACGACGCCGACGTCGGCACCCCCACCGGCGACGCGGAAGAAAACGTCTGGGGAGCCGGAACATGGCGGCGACAGTTCGCTAACGGATGGGTAGTTGTCAATGCATCGAACAAACCGATCACAGCCTCGTCGCCCTGGGATGCCACCGATGCAAGCACGAAAGCACGCGGAAGAAGCTTTGTCATCCCCTCGCAGGACGGCCGCATCCTGATGCAATCGAACGCGAAGTAAAAGGCGAGGACCTGGAATCGGTACTGCCATCGTTTCCCGAAACGACGCAATACGCCCTGGGGGTGAAGTCCGGCGAGCTTGTAAGAAAATTACACACCATCCCCGCACCGGAAAACCAGGAAGATTGGGCAACGCGATTCAATCGCAAAACCAATCGTAATATTCACAAGTACCGCGAGTGCGGACTGCGTTTTACAGGCGATGAACATGTCTTGGAATATTTGGTATGGCCGGGTGAGGTGACCTCGTTCATTTCACTCATTGTCCCATATAACCGACCGTGAAGGGCAAATGAGGGAATATTCACTCGTCTCTTCCCTACATGTGCAGTAGCCTGTAGAACGCTTGTGTAAAGTTCTCGCCGGTCACTTCAACGGTTCTTGCGTCGATCGATTTGGCGAAGGGTTTGTCGATCACGCTGAATGGGCCATTTCGTTCGGTGACTTCCAGGCGTAACGTCACGGGCGATTCGATTGCTATCGGTTTAAACTCCCCGCATCGTCGTACCGCTTCGGCTGATTTTTCCCGGACAAGCCGATGAGCCGCTCCATGCGAAAGCAGTATCGCGCCATTCAACGACAAAGATTTCTTGACTTGTGCCTTTAAGATGCCCGGGATTACCATCTCCGCCTGCTGGCACACTTTGTCGTCACCGGTGACAAGTATCGTCGGAACTCCAACGTCGGCCGCCAGCCCCGCATCCATGGTCAGTTCGCCAGAAAGTTTACCGTTGACCCAAAAATTCTGCCAGGAACGACTGCTCCAGGTGTGTTCCAGCACGGCGGCGGGAGTTCCGGCCATGGCGTGATAGCCAAGAAGTATCAAGCCGTCGGAGCCTTTGAGCTCCGGAAACCGTCCATCTGACGTGTTGGCGGTGGAACCAATCACATAACGCGCGGATTCGTGAAGTTCATGCCAGATGAAATTCTTTCCGCCAGCGTGTTTGTCCGCGACGATGATTTCGGTCGCGCCGCCGTCGAGACAGCCTTGAACGCAGGCGTTGACCTCTTCGGTGATGTATCGTCTGCCTTCGCTGGAATAACAGGGGCCGTCTGGCATCACCTGCGTGGTGTGCATGATGCCGCTGATGCCTTCCGCGTCCACTGCTACATAAATTTTCATGGAGGTTTCCTTTGAGTACCGTGATGAGACAGACCAATGAATTCGGTGAGTCTTGATTATTAAAGATCATCCTCCAATAATCAAAGGTCATTCTCGCACGTCGTCGGTTCTGGGGCTTTTTCGCGGCTATGTTCTTCGCCGGCGGCGGCGAATTCGGCATCACCTTCTGAGCGGCGAGCTTTGTGAAAGTCGAGCATTTCGGTTCATCTCCGCTTACGGACTCACACAGCCCGCCTAACTAATACGTTAGGCTCCCTCATTCGTCATTCGGACTTCGAATTTCCCCCAGCTTCCGTTAAGATTGCTTATAATAGGAGGTTTGTACCTCGACGCATCCGCAGGAGGTTATCATGCGCCCCGGCATCCGGCGCAAACTCATCGGAATGCTCATGCTCGTGGGCCTGCTCCCGCTGGGTCTGAGCCTCGTCGTGATCCTCGTCGGCGGCGCGGTGATGCAGCTTTCGCAGATCCGCACCAATTACAAGGCCGTGGCAAGCCTGTGCGCCGATCGCGTCACCGATTCCCTGCTGCGAGACGAGATCAAGAGTCTGATGCTTGCCAGCCGCGAGCCGGCACTGATCGCTTTTCTTCGCGATCAAAACGCCAGGCGAGCCGCGATGGGACCGCTCGAGACGCTTCCCGGAACGAACCTCCCCGCACCCACTGCCCGCGACACCCAGCTCAACCAACAATGGCCGACGCTCAAGGTCGATGATCCCCTCCTCGTCCCGATTCTCAACAATCCCATCACGGACCTGTTCCGCCGCCTGCACGCCCTCGACGAGCACCAACGGCACATCTTCCTCACAAACGCCTACGGCCAGGTCGTAGCCTCCGAAGACAAAACGCCTGCCATCTTCCATGCGGGTGAAACATGGTGGCAGGCGGCCTTCCACAACGGCCAAGGTCGCACATATATCTCTTCGATCACGCGTCATGCCGGCTGCGAAAAAACAGTGATCGAGCTGGCTGTTCCGGTCTGGGACCCGGATCAGCCGCAGTCTGTGATCGGCATCATCAAGGACGAACTGGATGCCCAGCGCGTCATGCGTCCGCTAAGCGAACTCGCGGAGGCAAGTCACTCTTCCGCCCAGCTCATCGAACTTCCCGCCGGCGCCACCGTGTACGCTCCCGCCGGGGCGCAACACGTGGATCGCGCACGGGACTTTTTCCTGAAGCACCAGGCAAATCCGAACGTACGCCTTGTCTCGCTGCTGTTCAACGACATCATCATCGGATCCGCCCGGGTACGATTGCAGGGCGAACTTTATCAGCGTGAGATAACGGCGCCCGACTGGGTGGTCGTGGTCGCCAAGCCATCGGAAGAGGCGATGGCGCCGGTGTATAAAGTGGCAACCGCCGTGTCGGGGATCGGCGCTGCGTTGATCCTGGTGCTCTTCACGCTGGGGCTCGCCATTTCCAACCGGAAAATCATTATGCCGATTCTGCGTCTGCGTGAAGCGACGGCCGCAGTCGGACGAGGCGAGTTAAACGTCCGCCTGCTCGCCGACGCCAAAGACACCACGTTCCACGAAGACGAGCTGGGCGATTTGGCACACGACTTCGACGAAATGACCCGGCAATTGCAGCGGAACGTGAACCAATTGGCGCGTGCGAACGAAGCGAAACGCCGTTTCATGGAACTGGCCGGTCACGAATTGAAAACGCCGGTGACCTACCTGATCGGCGCATACCCATTAGCGCAAAGGCAGGTACGCCAACTGGCCGCCACGGCCATCGACGCACAGCCAAAAGATGAACAAACCATTGCCCAGGCCTGCAAAAACGCCGCCGCCATGCAGACGATGCTCACAACGTTCTCCACGAAAACGCATCGCCTGGTGCGGATCATCGATAACCTGCTGAGCCTGGTGACCAACGATCAGTTCATGGCGAAGATGAAAAAAAGCTCGGTCGATGTGCGAACGCTCCTGTTCCAGGTGACGTCGGACCATCGTCCGTTCATCGCGGAGCGTAAGCAGCATCTGGCGCTGGACATCGCCGAAGGCCTGCCGCCGATCGAGGCGGACAAGGATAAACTGGAAGACGCTCTAACAAACCTCGTGTCAAACGCGATCCGTTTTTCACCCGACGGCAGCGCAATCCGCGTCGCCGCCCATGAAATCACCGGCGATATGCTGGAAATTCTGGTGGAAGACTCCGGCCCGGGCATTCCGCAGGCGGATCTCGATCATGTCTTCGAGCCGTTCTACACCGGCTCGGACATCCTGCACCATCACACGGGAACGTTCGAGTTCGGTTCCAAAGGTCTCGGCCTGGGCCTCGCCATCGTGCGACGATTCATTGAGCTCCACGGCGGTATCGTCCGTGCCCATGCGCTCAAGCATGATCCGGTCGCCGGATCAAGCGTTCCCAACGGCACGCAATTTCAGATTCTCTTGCCATTGAACAGGGACCCGGAATTGACGTCTCCCTCGTCGCCCCCGCAGGCTCCGCCGCCGGAGTACCCCGACACGCCGGAACATGCGATTTAGTCGAGAAGCCAGAAGTCAGTAGTTAGCAGCAGGAACAACTGTGGCCAACAATGGCAAAAAACGATCCGGCGCCACCGTGAAAAAAGTGGCGAAAAGCGTCAAAAACAGCAAAGGCCGGAAAGTCCGCCACGAGCATTCCGCAGGCTTCATACTGTTTCGGATGACCGCAGGTGGCCCCGTATTTCTGCTGCTGGACTACGGACGACACTGGGACTACCCCAAGGGCCACCTCGAAAAAGGCGAAACCGCCTGGCTCGCGGCAGTACGGGAACTCCAAGAAGAAACCGGCATCCGCCAGGTCGATCGCGTCGGCAAATTCCAACAACAAATGCACTACTCGTTTTATTCGCCCAAGAAGGGACGCATCTCCAAAACCGTCACCTACTTCTTAGGCAAAACGCGCCAAGAGACCGTCGTGATCTCCGACGAACACTTCGGCCACGCCTGGCTGGGATACGAAGACGCAATGGAACGTCTCACCTACGACAATGCAAGAGAGATCCTTCGCGCCGCACACGACGCCATGCGCAATAGCCTTGCGTGGCAGCGCAAGGCTTAACGCCTCCTACGCGCCTCACGTATACGTTTTATGAGGAACTCTTTTACCTTTTAACTTTTACCCTATGAGGTTCCGTTATGCGGGCAATCAATCGCATCCACATCACCGGAGCATCCGGCTGCGGGACGACGACCCTGGGGCAGGCATTGGCCAAGCAATTGCAATTCGCGGTGCTGGATGCTGACGATTTCTTCTGGGAGCCGACGACGCCGCCTTACCAGAAAAAAAGAAATCGGCCGGACCGGCTGGCCATGATCCTCCAAGCACTAAGCAATCATCCCCAAGCGATCGTGTCCGGCTCCATCTGCGGATGGGGCGACGCATTGGAACAGTCCTTCGACCTGGTGATCTTCTTGACGGTCCGCACCGAGGTCCGCATAAAAAGGCTGCTCGCTCGCGAACAAGCGAAACTCGGATACATTGACCACGAATTCATTACGTGGGCCGGTCAATACGACACTGGCGGATTGGAGATGCGAAGCCGAGCACTGCACGAAAAATGGCTCGCCGAGATGATCTGCCCGATCATTCGTTTAGATGGCGAAAATCCCATAGCGATGTCAGTAGACGCGGTGCTTCGAACCATAGATGAGCGACGCTGAGCCGAGCAGCCCGCGCCTATTTTGCCACCACTTCGGTCCAGCCGGTCGGATCGTAGACTTTCATTTTATGGGCAATCTTCGCCGTATCCGGACCGAGATCTTTCTGATAGACCTTGCCGTTGTGATTGACAATAAATGTCATGACACCCGTATTGCCATATTGCGACGGCCATGCGATCGCGGCAAATCCCGCGATCATGTTGTCATTGATCACGTAATTGTAAGCGCCGCCGGGAGCACCGGAACCCTGGGCCTTGAGAACCCTGTAGTAATAACCATAGTAAGGCGTTCGCCCCGGCTTTTCAGCGGACACGCTCACACCGGCCGGCTCTTCCGCCACCAGCGGCCCCAATGGACTGGGAGTCTCATCAGCCGCGGTTTCCCAGTAAAGCCCGTCATGCTGCCCCGGCTTACTGTGGAATCTCTGGGCATACGTGGGCAGACCCGCGCCGGTCCGATCCACTTTCGCATAGGTCCGCTGAGCCTCGACGTAGTCCTTCATCATTTGGATCGTCGTCAATTCGTTTTCGCCGATGCGGCGGTCGAGGATTTCCTGCTTGCCGGCGGCGGTGTCGAAGTACCACCGGTTCTCCGTGCTCTTGATGAGCGGGATCGGGAACGGCCAATCGTTCTGCCCCACCAGCACAATGTAAGTATTGTCATCCTTCTTCTGGAGTTTCGCCGACTCCTTCACGCTCTGCGCCAGGGCAGCCAGGTCATTCGCGTGCTGAACCTTGTCAGCGGACTCAAGTTCCTTCACGGCACTGCCGAAGACATCCTCCATCTGATTGCTCTCCACCGGCGACGTGGCGGCACTCACGAACGCCTTGAGTGCATCTTCCGGAGCAGCGTAAGTCTGCGGCGGCAGTGGCGGCGTATCGCTGCCCGCGCTGACTCCGCCGCCGCAGCCACATGTCATCGTTTTGCACCCCGCAACAACCAGCCCGGACAAAACCATCAGGAACAGCAACTGGGCGATGTGAACTTCTCTTCTCATATGCATATCATTGCCTCATTCGGAAATTTTTAATCTTTCATGTTTCATTTTTCTAAAAACCGCGATCGGATGGCGATCGCCGAAAATCGCTTGGGTAGTGAGAAACGCTATCTTCGTCCGGACCGGCTCGACGCTCCGCGGTCGGAGGCCGCTCGTGTATCGAACGTGTTGCCTGGCCTTACAGCACTGCCAGCTCCGCCCGACGGACCAAATGACGACAATGGCCTGCTGGAAGTGACCGACGACGCCGGACGCTGTACCACCGGCTGTGCTGGCGAAGGTGTTGGTCGTGAAAGTGAAGGTGAAGGCGTAGGCCGAACGCTGGGGAGCGGTGCAGCCGGGGCGGGCGTCGGCCGTGATGGCGATGGCGAAGGCCGACCAACAGCGGGCGGTGCGGCGGGTGTTGGTGCTGGTCGCACTGTCGGCCTCGACGGTGTCGACGGCGTCGGTAGAACACTGGGACGGCCCCCACTTGGTCGTGAGGGCGAAACGCTCGGACGCCCCCCGCCCATTCCCGACGCCGGCGGACGAAGTCCACCACCAGACGGTGGCGGACGCGTGCCGGGCGGTCTTGCTACCACCACCGGCGAACGACCCACCGATGGCCTACCCCCCGGAGGCCTGAAGACCGGCGGACGAATCACCGTCGGACGACGAAGCGGCTGCGGCCGTATCGGCGGACGCCACGGAGAACCCCACCCGATATTCACGCTCCACCCTGGACGCCAGACGCCCATGTAAATCCCGCCGCCCCACCAATTAAAACTGTAGCGATTATAAAAAACTGGCGAAGGAATCCATCCCACCCTCACCGGCGGCGCGAACAAGATCACCGGCGACACAAACGTCGGCGGACGACGCACATACACGATCGTCGGATCAAACTGCGGCACATAAATCACCTGCGGATCTGCCGATTGAATCACGATCATCTGACGATCTTCCGTCACCTGCATCTGCGGCGTGCTCGTGAGATTCCCGGCATCCTGAGCCATGCGACGCATCGCCTGCACCGCCGCCATCAGTTCCGGCTGCTGATACGAAACCGCCCACGCCAGCGAATCCCGCCAGTCTGGGTTATCCGTCAGCATCGCCAACACGCTGTCAAAGCCCGCGACGATCTTGACAGAAAGATCCCACGGCTGGTCGTTAATCCTATCCCGCGCAGCAGGATCAGGATTCTGCCCAAGCCACGCCCTGGCCGCATCCAGTTGATCGGGAAACGCAGTCGACGCCATCACCTGCGCCAGGAGCACATCAGGATAGAGCGCAATAGGCGCAACGAGTTCCTGAAGTTCCGCATCGGTATACCCCGCATTCGCCCCCGCCAGCGGAACAGCGCTCTGGGCAAACGCATTCGTCCCGGCGAAAAGCGAAACGCCGACGGCCAAAATAACAACAACACGTAACGGAATAATTGATCGCATGAGAATCTCCGATCAGTCCATGTCGATCGCGAGCGTACAAGTATAGGAGTCCGACGCCAGATACTCAAGTCCCCGATCGCGTGAAATGTTGTCAAGAAATAGAAATGTCACCCTCTTAGCGCAAATAGCAATGTCACCCAGACATGAAAGGTGGAGCGTCGTGGCGGTCCGACGCAGGCGTAGGGAGTGGCGGAGGCGAAGCCGTAGCCCCGAC
>WQYP01000091.1 GCA_009781185.1 Phycisphaerales bacterium
GAGTTGACGGATGCAGCTGGGAAGAGTGTTTGGAAGACTGAAGAGCCGGTTGGACGTTCAGCGCTGAGCATTGGGCAATGGATCAAGAAGCCGCGGCATTGGTCGGCGGAGGATCCTTATTTATATCGGCTGACGTTGACGCTTCTGGATGACAAAGGGACTGTGAGTGAAGCGATCGTTCAGCGCGTGGGCTTCAGGCAGACGGAGATCAAGGATGGGCAGTTGCTGGTCAATGGGCGGAAGCTTGTTTTTCGTGGGGTGAATCGGCATGAGCATCATCCGCTGTTCGGGCGGGCGGTGCCGCTGGAGAGTTCGCTCAAGGACGTGTTGCTGATGAAGCGGCACAACGTGAACGCGGTGCGGACGAGTCATTATCCGCCAGAGCCGCGGTTTCTGGAATTGTGCGATGAATACGGGCTGTGGGTGCTGCTGGAGTGCGATTTGGAGACGCACGGATTCGGTTATGACGGGAAGCCTGGGAATCCGTCGACGGATCCGGCGTGGGAGAAAGCGTGCGTGGATCGGATGGAGCGGACGGTGGCGAGGGACCGGAATCATGCGTGCGTGGTGATGTGGTCGCTTGGCAATGAGTGCGAATATGGCGTGAACATGGCGGCGATGGCGAAGGCGGCGATGGCGATGGACCCGGGTCGGCCGATCCATTTCGAGCGGGACGTGCAATGCGAAACCGTGGACATACACTCGCAGATGTATACGAATATTCCGAAGATGCAGCGGATCGCGGACGCGGCGGAGGTGATTTCGTACAAGGGAATCGACGTGGACGGGAAGCATCTGGGGAAATTTCCGTTTGTGCTCTGTGAGTATGCTCATGCGATGGGCAATGGGCCGGGGAGTTTGAAGGAGTATTGGGAGGCGATTTATTCTCAGCGGCGGCATGCGGGGGCGTTTGTGTGGGAGTGGATCGATCATGGGATTTGGGATGCCGGGCGTGGGATTTATGCGTATGGCGGGGATTTTGGGGAGGAGCCGCACGATTCGAATTTCGTGATCGACGGTTTGGTTTTTCCGAATCGGACGCCTTCGCCGGGGTTGGTGGAATTGAAGAAGGTGATTCAGCCGGTGCGGATCGAGCGGGTGGATGGAGGGGGGGGGACGGGGATTAAGTTGCGCGTGACGAATTTATATAAGGATATTGATCTGAGGCATCTGCGGGCGATGTGGTCGTATCGCGTGGATGGAGAAGTAGTGGTGGGTGATCGCGAAATTGCGTTACCGGAGGTCTCGCCGGGAGAGTCGGCGGAGATTGCGTTACCGATTGCGGGACAGGTGCTTAAATCGGGTGAAGCGTTCGTGGAGCTGCGGCTGACACTGAAAGAAGATTGCCTCTGGGCACAGGCCGGACATGAAATCGCCAGGGGACAGTTTGGCGTGTTGAATGCTGGAGACTGTACTCGCACGGCACGAGTCTGCGAACTGCGCAGACCCGTGGCACCCATGTCTGTGGCGGAACGGGCCAATGAGGTGGAGGTGACGCGTGGGGATGAGGTGCTGGTGTTTGATAAGGTGAGGGGGCGGTTGGCGAAGTGGACGGCGGATGGAATTGAGATAGTCAAAAGTGGACCAGTAGCGCAGTTCTGGCGGGCACCGATTGATAATGATCGAAATCTCGCGCCGAAGTGGCGGGAGAATTGGTTGCATCGCATGCAGCATCGGACGCGGTTGGTCGAGTGCGTGACACGAAATGCTAAACAGGGAGGGAGTAGCGACCCCGCTTTGCGGGGTGGCGGCGGAGTGGAGGTTGTCATTGAGAGCTACGTCGGACCGCCGGTGTTTCAGTGGGGAATGTTTGTAACGTACCGATATGTGTATGGCGAGGATGGGGTGTTGAAGTTGGAAGTATCGGTGAAGCCGAGGGGGACGTGGCCAGAGTTGTTCCTGCCGCGGGTGGGCGTGCAGATGGTGGTGCCGGAAGTTCCGAAGGTAAAGTGGTATGGGCTGGGGCCTGGAGAGAATTATGCGGATTCGCAGGAGGCGGCACGAGTGGGGTTATGGGAGCTGCCGTTGGAGGCGATGCACACGGATTACATCAGGCCGCAGGAGAATGGGAATCGTGGCCAGATGCGTTGGGTGGAATGGCGGGGAAGGCGGGGACGCGGAGTACGGGTAAGCGGTGAGCCGCTATTTGGATTCTCGGCACAGCGATACTCCACACGCGATCTGGAGAGTGTGGCGCACAATACGGAATTAAAATCGCGGAATGAAGTGTACGTGAATTTGGATCACCGTCAGCTCGGGCTGGGCAGCAACAGTTGTGGTCCGTTGCCGCTGGAGCCGTATCTGCTGCGACCGGGGGAGTTCAAGTTCGGATTTGAGTTCGCGGCGATCAAATGAAAACGGTTGTTGTCCGATTGACCGGGAGCGGTGTGGGGGCGATTGCGGGGGTGCTGGTGGCGGGGGTGCGCGCGATGGAAGTGGCAGGGAAGGTGACGGGTGGGAAGGCGGTTGGCTTGCGGGTGAATGGGGCGGTGCATACGGCCATTGTGAACGCTGCCGGTGAAGTGGTGGATGATGCGATGGCGGTGCGAGTCGGAGAGGAACATTTTGAATTGCATACACATGGCGGCACGGCGGTGGTGGCGGCGGTGATCCGGGCGGTGGAAGAGGCAGGAGCGCAGCAGGTGAGCCTGGAAAAAGCGAACAGGCTCGGCCTGCTTGGGCGGGGAATCGCGGGAGAAGTCATGATGGCGATGCCTTTGACGCGAACGATAACTGCAGTGCGGCTGATTGCGTCGCAGGCAGAGGAGGGACTGACTCGCTGGGCGCGGGAATGGCGGGCTTGGGCGGAGGGTAAAGCGGCGGGAGAGTTGTGGCGGTTGCATGCGGCGGCGCAGTGGTTGCTGGAACGATCGCGTTCGCTGTTTTTTTTGTTGGAGCCGCCGCGGGTGGCGATTGTCGGGCCGCCCAATGCGGGTAAGAGCACATTGGCCAACGCGCTGCTCGGCCGGCAGGTGGCGATTACCTCGGCCATCGCCGGCACCACCCGCGATTGGGTCGATGCGATGGCGACATTTGTCGCAGGCAACATACAGGTTGCTGTGACACTGATCGATACGGCAGGCGTCCGTGAGACGTCGGATGTGCTGGAACTCGAGTCGATTTCGCGGACCCATCAACAGGCGTACGGGGCGGATGTGATCGTGCTGTTGATGGACGGATCTCGCCCGCAAGAGGGGGGGGCTCAGGACAGGGCGATGCTGGAACGTTATCGCGGAGGCGTGGTCGCGATGAATAAGTGCGACTTGGAGGGAGGGGGGGAGACGTTTGCGGAGAATATGGAAAGCGGCATACGTGTATCAGCGAAGACTGGAGCGGGACTTGACGAGCTGATGCGAGCGGTGCTCGTCGAGCTCGATTTGGCGGAAGTGCGGGCGGATGAGCCGTTTGCGTTCAGCAAAAGGCAGCGTGATGTACTCGTTGCGCTGTCGCTTGCCGAGGATACGCCAGAGGCTCTTTCGCTGCTGGAAGCTCTGGTGATCGGGTGATTTTTATGGACGAGGAGTCCGCTGTCCCCCCGGCATGTCAGGGCGCATCTTCCGGGAGCTGTTCGTCTCACCGCCGGTCCGCATGGCACGTTTGACCGCATTGCGTTGGGCCACTTTTTGCTCGTAAGGCTTCACATGATGCGGATGAGCTTTCTTGGCCATGATGGGCTCCTGTGTAAAATCGGAAATCGAGGGAGGAGTGGCAAAAAAGGTGCCAAGCGGGGGCGTGATGTCCTCAAGTCGTTACTCAATTCAACGAATTTTACGAGGGAGAACGACATGCCCAGAAAAACGGGCACGCCCATTCAACGACCTGGCGTTTGAACGACTCGACGTCCCGCCCCCTCTGCCATTACACTACCGGCCATGAAACAGATCGCTGTCTTGTTCTTGATGCTGGTTGCCTTTGCCGGGTGCGCTACCTCGAAGTCGTTGCAGATCGAGCCTGTGGGCAAGAAGACCACGCCCGTCGTTCTGGCATTCGATACAGCCTATTGCTACTTCGATCGCGATCAAAATCTCCACATCGTGATGCGCGCCCAGGCGACCAACGAAAAAAATCAGAAAACCTACGATCAGATTTTCACCGCGCGCGTGTTCTGGCGTCCGGTGGGCGGAAAGACTTCGCTCAACTCGACCTCCATCAATGTCACCTACCGATACCTGTTGATTGCTCCGGATGAAGTCGGGATGTACGAAGGCGCAGGCTTTCTGCGGTTCTCGGACGAGAATCGCAAGGGGGAAATCAAGATCAATCTCGTTGAGAGCAACATGCGCCTGACCGAGGCGTCCGACTGTTTTGTCGATACGCTCGGCCGGGCGCGCGTGCGAGGAAACTTCATCGCCAAAGAGGACAATGCCAAGGCGGTGGAGATGCTCAAGGCAGCACAACAGGAATTTTTCGCGCACTCGCTCTCGAGCAAACCCAGGAGTGCGGCAACACAGCCGAGCAAGTGAGACTTTGAGCCTCAAGTCGTTAAATCGTCAAGTCGAATTGGCAAAACCCCTTTTTCGACTTAACGATTTAACGACTTGACGACTTGACGATTTAACGCTCGACCGACTCTTGGCACATCGGGCAAACGTGTGTAAACTAGGGAAGTTCATGGGCGTGGTGCAGGCAATGTGCTGTCTGCTTAGCAGGAGTCGGTCGATGAAGCGAGCAATTCTTGGTGCGATGGCTTTGGCGGTTGCGATGACCATCGCCACGTGCGACAGGCAGGATGAAACCCCCAAGGTCGATCCCAAGCTCGACGGTCTGAGCGGCCAAAAGGCTGCCGTCGATCCGACCATCTTCGAGAACCATGCGGAAATTTACCGCAAACTCCAGCCTGCCCCTGCTCCGGCCACGGCCCCGACGACCACGACGGCTCCCGCGGAAGCTGCCCCAGCCGAAGGCTCTCCCCCGTCGGATACTCCTCCGCCCGCACTTGGCGACGCGCCGCCGCCACCGCCGCCGGGATGATCCGTCGGAGCTATTTCCATGTTCCGCCTGCCACTGCGCAAACCGTCGCCGTCTCTGCCGCCTCCCTCGCCTGCGCTGAGCCGCTTTGAATTCTTTGATGTGCCGCGTTTGTTCAACCTGATAGATCGCGAGCTTGAGCTCGTCGAGCCGGGCGATCGCTATGTCGATGATCTCCTCGCGGCATCGCACCATCCGCAGACCTGCAAGGAAATGCCTGCCCAGGCGAAGACCACACGCGATTCGGTGCTCGAGTTTCTTTCGCACAATCCCCGTGGTCATACCGTGCCTGACCCGGATCAGCAGGTCGCTCCGGGATATACCTTCTGGATGCGTCTTGGTTCCCAGCTCCCCCTTTCCTTTCAGGATGTGTTCCCGCCGGTCTCGATGGCGGGCTCGATCTCCCTGCGTCTGGGCCATTCCGTCAACCTCGATTATTACCTCGGTCATATTGGCTACCACGTTCTGCCGCCGGCCCGCGGCCATCACTACGCTCAGCGGGCCTGCCAACTCCTGCTCTCCTTGGCCCGCGCCCACGGGCAAAAAGTCCTCTGGCTCACCTGTAACCCCGAGAACCTTCCCTCACGCCGCACGATCGAGCGCATCGGCGCCACTCTCGTGAACATTGTCACCGTTCCGAGCGATAACTCTCTTTATTCTCAGGGCGACCGCCATAAATGCCGCTATCGGCTCGTGTTGTAAAACGCCTGAAAAATCGAAAATCAAAAATCCGTTTTCCCCCGGCCTTTTCGTCGACGCGACTCGGCTGTATACTTCACCCCTTGAGTTCGAAAGCCGCTTTCGCTTTTTTTGTTCCCTATGAGACAGGAGACATCGTCCATGGCCGTCAATGTGCAATTGCTGGAAAAAAAGTACAACGACTCGATGAGCAAGGTTCAGGAGGCCTTTGAACGCTACGGCGTCGATAACGTCGCCCTCGCCTGGACCGGTGGTAAAGACAGCACCCTGGTCACGCACATCGTTCACAGCACGGTCAAGAAAATGGGCATTAAGATGCCGCGATGTTTCTGCATCGATGAAGGCGATGTTTTTGATGAAATTCGCGCGTTTCTCGCTGAAAATGAACCCAAGTTCGACGTGAAGGTCGAAATGATTCACAATTCCGACGTGTCGAAAGCTGCTGGGGGAAAGTTGCGTGCCATGGTGAAGGTCGCGGATCTCAATGAGCGGAATCGCCGGGAGATCGAACGGCTGGGA
Organism: Phycisphaerales bacterium; assembly: GCA_009781185.1. Taxonomy (GTDB): domain Bacteria; phylum Planctomycetota; class Phycisphaerae; order WQYP01; family WQYP01; genus WQYP01. The sequence goes on from WQYP01000091.1 coordinate 6,187, forward strand.
TTTGAAGAGGCGGAGTTCCCCTACGAACCGGAATCCTTCGTCGGCAACCACCTCATGAAAACCGCTACCCTTAACGTCTACCTCTACGAAACGAAAGTGAAAGGGTTCTTCGAAGGCATTCGCTGGGATGAACAGGGCTCTCGCGCTTCCGAACATTATTTCAGCCCTCGGCCCGCCACGGAATACAGCCCCGAACACATGCGAATCTGCCCGATCCTCCACTTCACCGAACGCGATGTCTGGGACGCTCACTTCCACTTTAACATTCCAATTTGCCCGCTCTACAAGCAGGGCTACCGCTCCCTGGGCGCCCGCATCACCACCCGTAAGACCACCGACGTGCCCGCGTGGGATCAGGACCTCGAAAACACCAGCGAACGCGGCGGACGAAACCAGGACAAGGAAGGCCTCATGGCCAAGCTCCGGAACCTGGGATATATGTGATTTTCGTGAGAAGAAGCCAGTAGTCAGAAGCCAGAAGATTTCAAGATCGTGGCTTACTTAAAACTTCTGGCTTCTGACTACTGGCTTCTATCCAAAGGTACTGACATGGAACCACTTAAACGTGGCGCCCACGGCCTGCTCGAATTCCCCTGCGATGTCGAACGGTTGCCCAACGGCAACACGCTCATCGCCGACGCCGGCGACGAAGACGGCTCCGGCAGCGAAATCATCGAAGTCGATCCCTTCGGCAATATCGTCTGGAACTATAGGGGGGGGGCCGTCGGACTCCTATTTGCCCATAGCGCCAAACGCCTCAAAAACGGCAATACGCTCATCTCCGACACCAGCCACAGCCGCATCCTCGAAGTCAATCCGAAAGGTGAAATCGTCTTCACCAGCGACTCCTGGAACAACGGCACCGGCAAACTCTCCGACGGCTCGCACCTCCATTACCCCAACGACGCCCATCTGCTTGAGGACGAATGGGGGGGGGGCACGATCATCATCACCGATCGCAACAACGACCGTTGCGTTATCACCGACTACGCCGGCAACGTGAAGTGGTTCTACGACCGCGATATCAAGCATCCGCACAACTGCGACATGCTGCCCAATGGCAATGTCATCATCGCCGATTCCGATGGTAAGCGAATCGTCGAAGTCAATCGCGAGAAGCAGATCGTCTGGGAATACCATCCTACTGCTGAAGGGCAGACGCTCGATTGGCCGCGGGATGCGGATAGACTGCCCAACGGCAACGTGCTCATCACCGATTCCAAGAACAGCCGCGTGATCGAGATTACGCCCGACGGCCAGATCGTCTGGTGCTACCGCGTCAGCTACTTCGCCAACTTTTACGACTCCGACAAACTCCCCAACGGCAACGTCCTGATCTCCGACCAGCAACGCCACCAGGTCCTCGAAGTCGATCCCTACGGCAACGTCGTCTGGCAGTTCCGAAACTACCGCAACTTCAACTCGATCAACCGTACCATCAAAAACGGCTCATTCTCCAAACTCGCCCCCAACGGCCTCCCCGAACACTGGATCATCTTCAACCGCTTCTCCGAAGGCGGCGGCGAATTCGCCATGGACCCTGCCGTCTCCGCAAAACCCGTCCCACGCCTCACCTTCGATCGCGCCGGCGCCTACCTCCTCAAGCAGTCCGTCGCCGTCATACCCGGTACTACATATAAAATGTCCGCCACCGTCAAAACGCAGAACTTGCAAGACGGCGCATTTGCTTATCTTCAGATGGCCTTTGTCGACGCTTTCGGCGCCTTGATCGAAGACGCCGCCAAGGCACCCAAAGGCAACTTTTTCACCGGCGAAAACGACTGGACCGAAGACAGTTTCGACGCCACCGCCCCTGCCACCGCCACCGCCGTCGAAATCCGCTTCGTCCTCACCGGCCCCGGCAAAGGCTGGGTCCGAAACGTCATGTTCTTCGCAAACTAACGGAGCACCACGCGGTAGCGTGGTGGTTTGCCACCGCTCTCGCAACAGGGCGCCGAAAACGCTTGCGGCGTCGCGGACCATACCTACCCAAAAGCACCAAGCAATTACGGAGACCCACATGAACATTCTCATCACCATGCCCGACAACAATCTACGCAAAATGGTCCTCCACGAGGACTCGCTCGCCAAGCTTCGTAGCGTCGGCAACGTCGAACTCAATCCCAACCCCAAATCCTACACGCCGCAGGAGCTTGCCGAGAAGCTCAAGACCGCCGAGGTCTGCATCACCACCTGGGGCTCCGCAAGGTTCACCAAGGCGGTCCTTCAAGGCTCCGCCGTCAAGCTGATCGCGCATGCCGCCGGTTCCGTTCAAGGCGTTGTCACCGAGGACGTCTTCGAGACCGGCGTCAAAGTCGTTAGCGCCAATCAGGCCTTCGGCAAAACCGTCGCCGAGTACAACATCCTCCTGCACCTCATGGCCGCCCGACGCTCCTATGAAATCATCCGCAACACGAAAACCGCCAACGCCTGGAGCTCCAACGAATGGTGCGTCGACGGACTCTTGGGCAAAACCGTCGGCATCATCGGCCTGGGCACCATCTCCCGCGAACTCATCAAAATGTTCAAAGTCTTCGACACCAAAATCCTCCTCTACAGCGAACACTGCACCCAGGAAAACGCCGCCAAGCTCGGCGTCGAATCCGTCCCGCTCGATCGCCTCCTGAGAGAATCCGACACCGTCAACGTACAGACCTCTCTGACTCAGAAGTCGTATCATCTTCTCAACGCCCAGCGGCTCGCTTTGCTGAAGGACGGCGCCATCATCGTCAACGTCGCCCGCGGCCCGATCATCGACGAAACCGCCCTCATCAAGGAACTCCAATCCAAACGCATCTTCGCCGCCCTCGACGTCTACGACGAAGAACCTCTCCCCGAAAATCATCCACTCCGCACGCTCGACAACGTCATTACCTCGCCGCACGTCGGCGGCAAAACCCTCGAATGCCGTGCAAACTTCGGCGTCATCGTCGCCGACGACATCGTCCGCTTCGCCAGGCACGAACCGCTTCAGAACCAGGTCCTCGTCGAAGAATTCCGCCGAATGACACAAAACGTCAAGAAATAGACGTTCTTTATTTAGCCAGCATGCTTGCATGCCGCTCCGCACGGAGTAAATCATCTTCAACCAAAAGGAACTCTCATGTTGCGCATCGGACACGTCGACCTCGGCACCACACACCCGGCTAAATTCATCGAAACCGAACGTGCCTTAGGCTACGATCCCATCGGCGTTTTCGACGATTTTCGAATCCTCAGCGAAGAGAAATCCCGCCAGTTCGCCGTCGATAACAAAGTCCATTTTTTTGATAACCTCGACGATCTTGCCGACCACGTTGACGTCGCCTGCATTCACAGCGTCAACTGGGACCTCCATCTCCCCAAGCTTCTCCCCTTCATCAATCGCGGCAAAGGCGTCTACCTCGACAAGCCCTGCTGCGGCAACCTTGCCGACATCCAAAAAATCAAAGCCCTCGTCAAAGACGGCAACGGAAAAGTCCGCATCACCGGCTGCTCCATGATCATCTTCACCGACGAAGTCAAAGCCGCCGCCACTTCCGCTCCGAACGTCCACCTCGCCTTCGCCGGCGGCCCCAATGAAATTTACTACTACGGCTCCCACGTCTATTACCTCCTGGGCGCCACGCTCGGCTACGACTTCGCCCGCGTCCGCTACCTCGGCACAAACTCCCAGAAAATGTTCGACCTCGAATGGACCACCGGCAAAAAAGCCGTCATCGCCATCGGCGAATCCCCCGCCAAATTCTTCCCCTTCTACCTCACCCTCCTCTCCGATGCCGCCCCCATCCACTATTCCATCAAAGCCTTCCTCGCCCTGAAAAACATGCTCACCGAGGTCATTCCGCACCTCGCCGGCACCGGCGGCAATATGCCCGCCGTCGACAACCTGCTCAACTGCGAACTCGCCGCCCTCGCCGGCCTCCAATCCGAACTTTCCGGCGGTAAGTTCGTCGCTCTCTCCGAAGTCGACGAATCCGCCCGATACGACGGCGCCGCTTACGAAAAAATCTACGGCAAAAAATCGTAGGGCAAACAGAGCCGCGAGCGTAAGCTCGCGCTGTACGATTGTGCTTACGACTGCGCGAGCTTACGCTCGCGGCTCTGATGGTCATGCCATGTGATATAATATTCCCATGAAGTTCCGCTGGTTCATCCGAAGCTTCGCCATCGCCCTGCTGACGCTCTGCTTGAGTGTGTGGGCGTGGAGTTATTTCCATTGCTTTGACATCTCATACGGTCCTTCGCGATGCACGTTCTACAGTGTTGGAACATACATGGGCGGAGTTGGCTTTGGTTCTTATTACAAAAGCGTGCCGCCGATGGGCCCACCAAGCTGGCGATTGGAGTATGAACGTCATACTCGTTCGTTGCCGGTCATCCCTGCCGCCAAACAGTTTCTTGGGTTTACGTATTTAGATTCTCCCGCACACATGCCGGGCATGTCCTCGCACTCTGGCGTCGGCATCCCCTTTTGGTTCCCCTCGCTACTCTCCGCCGGTCTGCTTTGGCTCGTATACCGACAGGCTCGGCCAAAGACAGGCTGAGGTTCCCCGGTGGAGCCTCAACGATCGTAAATCTCTAATCGTTTTGCTCAAAATGAATTAAAAAGGAACTTTCCATGTCCAAAGCCAAACCCAACGCCTGGGATCTCACCAATTCCTTCACCCACTCCATGAACTTCGGCCACACCAAACCCAACGCCAAACACTCCGAATTCATCGGTCCATACCGCTTCGTCCGCTGGAACAACATCGAATCACTCAACCTCCTGAGCATCAACGCCGCCTTCGCCATCAACTTCCGCAAGTTCATGACCGATCAGGAAGGCTCCTTTTCCGTCTGGATGTCACCGCTGGAAGACATGGAGCCCGGCCAATTCGCCGCTTCTTATCGCCAGGCCGACGAATCCTCCTCCTGCGTCAACCTTCTCTCCGACAACTTCCCGCCGCACAAGCACGAAGAGAGCCACCTCGGCTTCTTCGCAACACTCAACTTCATCCCCAGCCTGAAGATCAAAGCCGGCCGCGGACTCAGCCGACATTACTACAACGGCAGTCCCACCATCCACATCGAAGCACTTCCCTTCCGACGAAAGTACTGGTACCACCTCGGCTTTAAATGGCAAAAGAAAACCGGAACCTTCGTCATGTACGTCAACGGCGAAGAAGTCAATTACAACACCGGCTTCTTCGACATCCAGCAACTCAAAGAAATGTTCTTCGTCGGCAGCCCGTACCTCTGCATGAGCAACATGCGCCTCAGCGGCAAATGCCTACCCGCCAACGAATTCAAAAAAACCTTCAACGAAGACCTCGCCCGCGGCTACCCGCTCGACCCCAACATCAACCGCTACATTCACGTCAACCCCCCAGGCCAAAAACTCGACATCAACCGCGACGACTGGACCCGCAAGGACGCCTATTCCTTCAAAAAGCCCGCCGACCTCCAAGGCTGGCGAAAGCAGGGGCCCAATAAGGTTCCACTCTCCAATCTCAAGACCACCCGCGATGGACTGCTTTTTGAAACGTGCAAATCTCTCCATCCTCTTAATCTTTGCCACATCTGGTCGCCTAATATCTACTCCGCGAATGGCCACCTTTACGAACTCGATCTTCGCGTTGAGCAACCCGAAGGGCTTGCCCTTTTCGTCTTTCTCGCTGCCGGTTTCCAGAACCACGACTTCATCCGCGACTACGGCTTGGCCAACACCGGAAACCTCTCCACCATCTGCTTCGGCGTTGTCAAAAACTATCATTGGGAATTCTTCCGCCGCATGCCCTGCAATCGCAAAGACCTCGAAACGCAGCTCCTCGTTAAAAATCCCTACATGATCGGCCTGGGCTCCGCGCTCGTCCCCCCTTTCGATGTCGGCAAGTGGTACCACTTGACCTTCCTCAAGGACGGCAACGACATGACACTTGCCATCAACGACCGCATTATCCTCCAATCCACCGATAATCCCTTCATCGGCAACGGCCCATCCAACTACACCGGCCGCATGGCCATCCGTCACATGCAATGGACCAAAATCACCTACCGCGACCTGACCTTCTCCGTCAGAGACGAAATCAAAGTGCTCTCCGAACACAAAGGCACGGCGTCGCTCGAAGAATCGAGCTTGTTTATGGAGGAGCCGTCTTATATGGAATACGCAAAAAAATAACGAGCGGAGTTCACGCTTGAGCGCGCCCATAACACGCTAAAATATTTTTCATTCGCCTGTAGCGTTTTGGAGCCCCGCATGGCAATGCGGGGCTTTGGCTCTCGATCTTCCACTCCGACTGTCATCACGCCCGACGTCACGCCTAAGGGAGTCGCCTTTATTCCCTCATCAGCCCTTCCCCATTAAGTGTACGCCGATTGACGATTTAACGACTTGACAACTCACCCGCCCCGGCGTTCTGCGTTAGAATGACAACTATCTCGTATTTTCCGGAGCGCTCATGGTCAGGAAAGCTTCGAAACCGCACATCGCCAAGCCGGCTGTCCGCAAAACATCGCCGGTGTCCAAGCACTCGCCTAAGCCCCCCTCCCTTCCTCCTCCGTCGCAGTCGAAATTCGAAGCGATTCCCTCCACCGGTCCCGGCCGCACGTCGAACGCCGGGCCTAAGTCCGGTGTCGTCGTCATCGGCTCACTCAACATGGACCTCGTCCTTCGGACCGAAGTGATGCCGACGCCCGGGCAGACCGTCATGGGCCAGAACCTTCAGCAAAACCCCGGCGGTAAAGGCGCTAATCAGGCTATCGCCGCCGGACAGCTCTGGTCCAAACGCTCGCCTCCTCCAGGGGGGGGAGCTCGTCTCGTTGGCCGCATCGGTGAGGATATCTTCGGCGCCAACCTCCTCGCCGCCTTGAACGAAGCCAAAGTCGACACCACCTCTGTTCTCAAGACCCGCGGTATCCCCTCCGGCGCCGCCATGATCGTCGTCGACCGCCACGGCGAAAACGCCATCGTCGTCGCAGGCGGCGCCAATCGACACCTCGCCGCCACCGACCTGCTCGCTCAGCGGAAGGCCATCGAAACTTCCGTTGTTCTGATCGCCCAGTTGGAAATCCCCCACGACACCGTCGCCTGCGCCTTCGCTCTGGCCAAGCGTTCCGGCGTCCTGACCATCCTCGACCCCGCCCCCGCCCCCACCGAAGGCCTCCCCGAATCGCTCTACCACGTCGATATATTAACGCCTAACCAAACCGAAGCGGAGATTCTCACCGGCATGCCTGTCCGCAACATGGACGACGCCCGCCGCGCCGCGGAGCGATTCCTCCTCTGCGGCACCCGCATCGTCGTCATGAAAATGGGCTCACAAGGCGCCGCGATCATCCAAAAAAACACCCACAACCAAACCATCGCCCAGCACATCCCCGGCTACCGCGTGCCGGTAATCGACACCACTGCCGCCGGCGATGCCTTCACCGGCGCCTTGGCAGTCGCCCTTGCCGAAGGCCGCGATTTGCCCAGCTCCGTCCGTTTCGCCAACGCCGCCGGTGCTCTGACCTGCACCAAACAAGGCGCCGCCCCCGCTATTCCCACCCGCGCCCAAGTCGAAAAATTCATCGCGGAACGGGCTTAAAGGTGATGTGAAACATGTTTCTGAATGACGCAACCCCGCCGCCGCCTATCCCAAAACTACGTCGCATAAAGCCCCGGCACGACGATGATCTTTATCCACGTCACATGAGGAGAATGTAATGCCCAACGATCGCTCCAAATGTGGCGGCGAAACACTCGCCAAGCATTCGCGACCAAAAAAGTCCGATCTCGCCAATCTTGAAATGCAAGGCGACCGCCTCAAGGTCTTTTCCCTGCACAATCTTCTCACCAACAAAAAGTCACCCGAAACCCGAGCCACGGCTCGCCTTGGCGACGTTCTGCTCCCTTGGTTCGAAAAAGTCGTCAAAACAAGCGACAAAATGGGGCAAATCGCGGAAATTTGGCAAAATTTAGTGCCCATTTCGCTCCAAAATCGTTCCCGTTTGATCCGTTTTTCACGCGGAGTTCTCTCCGTCGCCCTCGATTCCGCCGCCGCCAGAGCTGAACTCGAGGCCCGCCTACGCTCCGGCCTGCTCCGGCAATTACAAACCGAATCGCACGGTACCCTCTTCAGAATCAAGACTTGTGTGCAACCCCCTGCTCTTTGAGCTACTTACAAATAACAAGTTATCCACATCAGGCACTGTAGTTAACGTTAAGAGTTTCCCCATCTTCTCATAAGAGTTTATTTCTTAAAGTCATCATCATCGTAATAGAGCTTGTCGCCAAGTGTATAATCCCCAGTTCATCATTATAACCTTTTGATAATAAAAGATTTATAAAAAGCGACCTTTTATTAAACTTGGTGTACAAACTGTCTCGGAGCTGTCATAGGCCACTGTCTATGGACTGATAATGAATGCCATTTTCATGTTGACGGAAGGCTGTTGTATTGTAACAGCTTATGTAACAGCCGCATAAGAGGCCTTGTTGTAAAGTTATCCACCATCAACCCACAAACAGCGTGACAGCTACTCGCTGTCGTGTTCCGGCGTGTAATAGTTCGGGCTCTCCCGTGTGATCTGAATATCATGCGGATGGCTCTCGACCATACTGGCATGTGTGACTTTCACGAACCGTGCCTGCGTACGAAGCTCCTCGATCGTCCGCGTTCCGCAGTAGCCCATGCCCGCACGAAGCCCGCCAACCATCTGATAAACAAAGTCCCCCAACGGTCCGCGATAGTGCACTAAACCCTCAACGCCTTCGGGTACCAGTTTGCTGGATTCCTTGATTTTACTCTGTCCGTAGCGATCGGCTGACCCCTGCACCATCGCCCCGGTGGATCCCATACCGCGATAGCTTTTGAACCGCTTCCCCCGGCGAATGACCAATTCCCCCGGCGACTCATCAAGCCCGGCAAAGAGGCTGCCCATCATGACGCAACTAGCTCCAGCCGCCAGCGCCTTGGTGATGTCGCCAGAATGTCGAATACCGCCATCAGCGATCACGGGAATCCCCGCTGGGCCAGCAGTCTTCATCGCATTGAAAATCGCTGTCACCTGCGGCACACCGACGCCGGAAATAATCCGCGTGGTGCAGATCGAGCCCGGTCCGATGCCGACTTTGACGGCGTCTGCGCCGGCGTCGATGAGATCTTTGGCCGCCTCGGCGGTGGCGATGTTACCGGCGATCACCTGGATCTTAAACTGTTTTTTGATTTCACGGACGGTCTCGATGACGTTCGCCGAATGGCCGTGGGCGGTGTCGACGACGATCACATCGACATCCTTGGCGATCAGAGCCGCGACGCGGTCAAACTGCCTGACGCCCACCGCCGCTCCGACCCGCAGGCGTCCGCGGGCATCCTTGCAGGCCCGCGGAAACTGATGCGTCTTGTCGATATCCCGCATGGTAATCATCCCCACCAGCTTTCGCTTGCCGTTGATGTTGTCCACCAGCAGCAGTTTCTCGACCCGGGCGGCATTCAGCATTTGCTCGGCCCGTTCCAGAGTCGTCTCCGGCGGAGCCGTCACCAGGTTCGTCGACATCAATTCCTTCACCAGCTTGGACCCGGCCCCCTGATGTTCGTGAAACTTCAAATCCCGGCGAGTCAGAATGCCCACCAACTCCCCATCGCTCACTATCGGAATCCCCGAAATATTCTGTTCCCGCATAATCCGCCGGGCCTCATCCACCGATCCATCCGGCGGCAGCGTCACAGGATCAAAAATCACCCCATTTTCCGAACGCTTCACCTTCTCCACCTCGCGGCACTGCACCTCGACAGGCAGATTCTTATGAATGAACCCCAGTCCCCCTTCCTGTGCCAAAGCGATAGCCAACGCCGCCTCCGTCACGGTATCCATCGGCGCCGAGAGCAGCGGAATATTGAGCTCAATGGAACGTGTCAGGAGCGTGCGAACATCCGCCTCGCCCGGAACAAAATCCGTCCGGCGCGGCATCAAAAGCACATCATCAAACGTGATGGCTTCATCAACAATCTTCACGGAGGGATCAAACGAATAAATGTGCTTTTCCATGGGACAATGATGCCGAGCAACCCCGGCAGTGTCAAGCTGAAAATAGCCTTGCGTTTCCACGCAAGGCTATTTCGGAAAATCATGCAAGGAATTTCCTAACACCCACGTTATACTCTGAAGTTACGCCGAACAATCGTTCTGCACTTTTCTGGAGCCGATGATGCCTTTTCTCAATTATCATCATTTGATGTATTTCTGGACGGTTGCCCGTGAGGGCGGCGTTGCCCGTGCGGCCGAGAAGCTGCATCTTTCCAGCCCCACGATTTCCGCGCAGATTCACGAGTTGGAAGAGACTCTTGGCGAGAAGCTCTTCGAACGCCGGGGCCGTTCTCTGGTGATGACGGAGGTGGGCCAGATCGTCCACGAGTATGCCGACGACATTTTCAACCTGGGCCGGGAGCTGCTCGACGCGGTCAAGCTCGGCTCCGGCGCCCGCCCGCAAAAACTGGTCGTTGGCATCTCCGACGCATTGCCGAAGTTCGTCTCCTCCGTCCTCCTGGAACCAGCGTTACAAATGGAGACATCGTGCAGTGTTATTGCCTATGAAGGTAAAATCGAAAGCCTTCTGGCCCAGTTAGCCACGTTTCGCATTGATCTGATTCTCTCCGACACGCCGTTAGGCGGAGGAGGCGCCAGCCAGCAGCTCCGCGCTTACAACCACCTGCTGGGCGAAGGCGGCGTCATGTTCTTCGGCTCCAAAAACCTCGCGGCCAAGTACGCCAAAAATTTCCCGCAATGTCTCGAAGGAGCGCCGGTCTTTCTTCCGACCCGCAACACCTCGCTCCGCCGCAATCTCGATCAGTTCTTCGATTCCCACCAGATTCACCCGCGAATCCTGGGTGAATTCGAGGACGCGGCGCTCCTTCGCGCCTTCGGCGAAACCGGACGAGCCATGTTCCCCGCTTCCACCCTCGTCGAACAGGACCTCATTCGCCTCAACACGCTTAAACCCATCGGCCAGGTCGAAGGCATCCGCGAACGCTTCTACGCCATCAGCCCGGAACGCAAACTCAAACACCCCGCCGTCGTCGCCATCTGCGCCACCGCACGGAAAGAATTCTTCCGCTGAACAACGTGGCATCGGCGTCCCGCCGGTGTCGTGGTGTTGGCATCTTGCCAATATCACTGGCCCCGGTAGGGGCCACAGCCGCGCCGCCGTGGGTAAACATTCCACGTGATAAGTAAGATCGAAGCGAGACGTCGGCGCGTTGACGTGATGGAATGGATTGCACTTTGCAAAGCGTGCCGGGTTGATCCCGTGCAAGCGAGTAAAAAATTGTTTGATTCATTGGTGCGTGACTGAACGATGCCCGCGACCAAACCACGAGGAACAAACTCTCACTGCATCGTGTCCCAATTACCAGTTATTTCGAGACTATAGCATCATTACAGGTCGTTTTTTCCTGATCGCTTGTCGTTTTGGCCGATACGTTCCATGATGAAGTGTCATGGAGGATATCGTGATGAGCGGGCCAGGAAGGTATCTCGGGGA
>WQYP01000092.1 GCA_009781185.1 Phycisphaerales bacterium
CGACGGCGAAGAGCAATGGGCCAACGCGATGACTCCTCCCCCGTCCTCTTCCGCCGCTGACGACGACGATCCGTACCATGTGTTGTCGGCGATGCTGGCCGCGGGCGCGTCGGTTGATGCCTTGATTGAGGAAGGCGATTGGGCAATGGAGGAGGGGCGTGTCGTCGAGAGCCGGGTACTTCTCAATGCCGCGTTGGGGATGCTGCCGGACGGTCCGCGTGCTCAGGCTCTGCGAGTAAAACTCGCGGCACTTAATGGCGCGGTGTTCTTGGGCTCCGCTGTGCTGCCCGATGACGCCGCTGCAAAATTAGTGGAAATCGAAGCCGGCGATTCCTTCCAAAAACTCGGCCAGCGCTACGCCGTCTCCGCAACACTGCTCGAAACGATCAACCCAAACCTCACCGCCCGCAACCTCAAACCCTCTACCGGCGTCAAAATCGTGCAAGGCCCATTCCACTTTCGCATGTTCAAATCCGCCCGCCGCCTCGACCTCTATGCCCGCAACACTTACGTCTGCAGTTTCCCCGCGGAAGTCAGCGCCGGCGATTACCTCCCCAGCGGCGTCTACCGCATCGCCGACGGCACCAAAATCCAGGTCAACAACCGCACTTGGATTGGCATCGAAGGCATCAGCGATACCACGCAGGACGTCGCCATCGGCTGGCTTTACGGCGAAGCTGGACCTCGTGCAACCAAGTTAGACACCCGCGTCAGCGGTCTGAAAATGCGAGACTCCGATCTGGCAACGTTGTACAATGTCATCGTGGAAACGCGTTCGCTGCTCCGTGTCGAACCCTGACCAGTTTCAAGTTTCAAGCAACTGGAAACTCGAAACTTGAAACTCAAATTAAAAGCGAGAGTTATGGCCGTTGTCATTCAATGCTTTCACTGCAACACGATCCTGGAACTCGATGAAGGATTCCGAGGTGGCGTATGCCGTTGCAGCACCTGCGGCTCCCTGCTGCAGGTCCCCCAAGCGACCGAAACAGACGCCCCCAAAATCCGCCCGGCAGCCCCCGGCGAAGAACCCACACAGCCCAGTCGCCCCGCATCGCCCATCGCCGAGTCTGACGCCAAACAAAAACCCGATCCCGAGAGCGACAGCAGCGGACAACGCCCCGCAACCCCAGACACGGGCGGATCCAGCTCAGGTCTTCGCTCCGGCAAAGCAGCACGCCCCGCTGCCCCACCCGCCCCTGTCACTCCCGCCGTCAAGCACATCGAAAAGGTCGCACCCCCGAACGATTCTCCCTCCTCCACCACTCCCGCAACGTCCTCCTCCAAGGAAGTGAAAAAGAAAAACGTCCTCCTGATCGGCAGCATCGTCATGGTTGGCATCGTCGTGGTTGCAGTGCTGATCGCGGCCATCTGGCTGGTAGCACGCGCATCGTCGGCAAGCAAGCAGGCGATCGAACGTGTTGTCTCGGTCTCTTCCTCAAATGAAAATAAAACCACAGATGGAAAAAAGCCCACGGTAGTTGAGCCGAAACGCCAAGCTTCGTCCGGGTCGGAATCCATCGTGCCGTCGGTCACGCCAACGGCCATGCAAGCATCCACAGACCTCCTCGGCATTCCGCTCGTCGGCAAAAAAATCCTCGTCAGTATCGATGGCGCCTCGTCGATGACGGATCATTTCGATTATGTGCGGGCCGCGGTTTACGGTGCCGTCGAACGCCTTGGCTCCGGACAGGCCTTGGAGGTGGTGGTCTGGCGCGGTGAGAAAGTGACGCCCTATCCCCAAAAAGGTTTCATCGACAAAGTCGGCCTGGAGTCACTGAAGGAAGAATTTGACGCCATCAGCGCCCGTGGCTCGTCCGATGTGACCGCATGCATGAAAGCATCGCTCGCCCTTGGCGCCGATCAGGTGATTTTTATTACAGCCAAGCCCGCCTTGGACCCGGCCATCGCACAAGACATTCTCGCCGACAAGGGGCCAGCCGCGCGTCTGGACAGCATCAAAATTGATTCCGAAGATTCTCCCTCACCGCTTGAAGAACTCTCGCAAAAATCCGGCGGCCTCTACCGCTTCATTACCGGTGCTAAACTCCAGGACATGATCCACTAACGCATCAAATTGAACAATCTTTAGCGCATGAAGAGCCTACGCATGGCGTCGGCAAGTGCTCGGACCTGCTGTGCTACCGCATCGTTGGCCGTCTCGCCCACGATCACCAGACTGTTCATCTGGCCATCGAAAGCAACTGCAAGAATATTCAGAACCTTGCACGCCAGCTCAAGACTCACGAACCCATCGACAGCTTCGGCGAAATCGACCCGTCCGGCCAAAGCGTGATTCTGACAACAGCTCGCGAGTGCCTGAAGGGTGACCACCACCCGCAGCCCACATTTCAGCGTCATCAATTTCGTCTGAATCGTTATGCTTGTCCAAATGGCTGTGTTGCCTGCATCTTTCCGGTATCGTCCCGAATCAGTTGATGACAACAAAATTGATCAAGTTATTTTTGAGCGAGTCCTTAGGAGATGCTGGTATTCGGAGAGGGTGCGGTCAACCATGTCGGAGGGGGAGCAATGGTGTGTGATCAGATTGCGTGCTTGTTGGCTGAGGGTGATTAGCGTTTGGGGATTGTCCATCAGGTTGGTAACAGCTTGGGCGATGGCTTGGGCATTTTCGTTGGGAACGAGCACGCCGCCCCCCCCCCTCTCTCCTCCCAAAGCGAGGAGTTCCGGGTAGACGCCGGTGGCGGGGAGGATGGTGGGGAGGCCGGCGGCCATTGCTTCGAGAACGGCGACGCCGCGAGGTTCGATGAAACGGCTGGGGACGCAAAAAACACTGCAGCAATGCATGAACTGGACTTTGCCGGGGCCGTCGATTTCGCCCAGGAATGTGACGTGGTCGGTGAGCGATTCGTGGTTGATTTTTTGCTGAAGTTCCTGCCAGTAACGCGGGTTCATGATGCGGCCGGCGATCAGCAGGCGGACCGTGCGATGCTGCTCACGCACGAGAATACGCAGCGCTTCGATCAGCAGATCGAGTGCCTTGGCGGGGCGGATCACGGAAAGATAACCGATCGTGAACGGCTCGACCGTAGCGGGATTCACAGTCCCCCCCTCTTCCACCGGCGCGACGGCGGTGCGAATGACACGCAGTTTTTCGGACGGCACGCCAAGAAAAGCGGCGACGGCGGAAGCGAGCGATTCGCTCGGACAAATCACGCGATCGACGCATTGCATGTTCTCATGGATGAGGCGATATGCTTCGGTGCGATGCGGTTCGGGGAGGTCGTTGACGAAGCATTCCTCGCCCTGGTATGTGCAGACCACGGGGATATGGAGGCGTCGTTTGATTTCGGGGGCGATGCCGGAGATGAGCGAGTTGGTGAGGTTGATGATTTGGGGGCGGAAGTGGTTTTCGAGGTAGGTGAGGAGTCGGTCGACTTCTTTTTTTTGCCGGCCGTGGGAGCCGGCGAGCATGGAGACGGTCATGGGGCCGAGTTTTTTGGCTTCGACTTCGAGGGCATATTTGGAGACCCAGCGGAGAAAAGCGGGGCGGTCGAGGAAGCGATCGGCGGCGGCGGGGATCCAACGGAAGAGGGCGGAGGCCTGCTGCAAGTAGACGTTGATGCCGCCGAAGTAGATCGGAGCGGCAGGCAGGTCGTCCAGCTCGAGCTTGATGGGCGTGTAGAGCGGGATGAGCTGGAGTTCGTGTCCGCGAGCGAGCAGGCCACGGGCAAGCGTGGCATCGCGGGCGCAGGCTCCGCAATACATGTCTCCGGCACCGGCGGCGATGTAAGCGATTCGCACAGAACACTCCGTCTGCAGGATTTGGTGATTGAGTGATCTGGTGATTTGCGCAGTCGCGTATGTGGGAATGCCGTTTGACTGCCAAAGTCAAAATCACCAGATCACCAGATCACTCAATCAGCAAATCCTCAAAAGTCGACTCGCAGTGTAACACCGTAGAGGCGGGGGATGCCACTTTCGCCGACGTAGCCGGAGGGGGCGAAGGAGCGGTCGTAGGGGATTGCCAGAGGTACGGTGTGTGCTTCGAACGCGTTTTCGACCCAGCCTTCGACGTTCCAGTGGCGTCCGCGAATGCCGAGGCGGAAGTTGGTCATGGCGTAAGCGCCCTGACTGGCGAGATTGGTGGCGTCGTAGAAATAGCGACCGGAGCCGAATTCTTCGACGCGGAGATAGGCTTGGGCGCTTTTGCAGAGCTTCATGGAGTATTCGCCGCCGACGTTCCAGTCGATGTTGGGGGCGAAGGGGAGATCGTTGCCGTGGTTGATGCCGAGTGCCGGAATGGTGGTGTCGAATTGCGATTGCAGGTAGGCGACGCCGGCGAAGAGCTCGAGGTTGTCGGTTGGACGTGCGTTGGCTTCGAACTCCACGCCCTGGCTGTGGGTTTTGCCGGCGTTGTTGATGTAGGCGGAACCGTCGGGGAGCAGGTTGTCGAGTTGCATGTTTCGCCAGTCGGTGTAGAAATAACAGGCGTTGAGCGCGAGCCGGTTCTTGAACCAAGTTGACTTGACGCCGGCTTCGTAGGTCCAGTTGGAATCGGGCGCGTAGGAGAATTGCGGCGCCAGGGGCGAGGCGTTGAAGCCGCCGGCTTTGTAGCCTTGGGCGGCGGTGGCGTAGGTCATCAGATCGGGCGTCCAGTGATAAGCCAGGCCCCATTGGGTGGAGTAATTGTTGAACGTTTTGCTGGGGATGAGTGACGGATTTGGGCCGTATTCGGTGAAGGATCCGAGCACGGCGTGATCGCGTTCGGCATCAAAGCGAGCGCCGGCGATCAGGTCGAGTTTGTCATAAAGCGTAAGCGTCGCCTGCCCGAATATGCCGATGCCTCTCTGATTGATCGCGGCGAGTGAGCCGACTTGCGAGACGGGCTGCTGGAGGGCGGGCGAGAGGTTGTTGACGGCATCCTGGCCGTAGTCGGAAACAAAACCAAAAGCGCCGACGAGCCAGGCGAGTTTGACATTGTCGTTCAGTGCCAGCGGTCGATCCTTGGGCGAAGCAAGCAGAAACTCCTGCGAAAAGTCGTTTTCGTTTTCCCGGTTCTGGCGGCGGATCAGGTCGTAAGGTGTATAGTCGAGCCCGGTGAGATCCTGCGAACGCCAATAGGTATATCCGGATATCGATGTGAAGGTGGCGTATTCGGTGTAATAATTCATGGTGAGCGAGGCAGCGCCGACATCTCGCAGGGAATTGCCTTCAAATCCGTGGGAGACGTGCCAGGGGCGTGAGCGGATTGCGGCCAGATCGCCCAGGGGGTAATCGCCGTCGCGGTCACGCTCGGCGTTCAAGCGTAGAGTCATGTCGAATTGATCGTTGGGGGCGAACCAGAGTTGCAGTTTGCCAAAGGAGGCTTCTTTGCTATCGACGTCGTGGCCGGTCAAATCGTTCTTGGTGTAACCGTCCCGCGTGGAGTATCCGCCAGCGATGCGGAGAGCGAGGTGATCCGTGACGATTGGGAAATTGGCGGCGGCTCGTTCATCGAAGTAGTTGTAGTTGCCGACGGTGGTGGAACTGTCGAAGGAGAACTTGTTGGTGGGCGGATTGGAATAGATGTTGATGACGCCGCCCATGGAGTTGCGGCCATAGAGGGTTCCCTGCGGACCGCGGATGAACTCGATGTCGTGGATGTCGAGGAATTCGAGGTTGGTGGTACGGAAGGAGAGCTGTGGTACGCCGTCGTAGTTGGTGGTGACGGCCGGAGCGTTTTCGCCGGAACCCACGCCGCGGAAGTAAGGAAAACTGAGGCGACGATTGTTGAAATGGGCGATGTTCACGTTGGGCGCGTACATGGAGGCGTCGAGGATTTCACTCACGCCGCCGTCACGCAGGGCTTGGGCGGTGATAACGGAAATACTTTGTGGCACATCCTGCACCGCTTGCCGACGTTTTTCGGCATTCACCAAAATGGGCTCGAGAGATAATGGCTTTTCGGACGGTTCCGTCTGTGGTGCAGGCTGAGTAGTAGCGATAGCGGGCGCGGGCTGAGTGGCAGCGGATGCAGGTTGGCTCGTAGCTTCCTGGCTCCAGGTGTTTGCGGATGCGAACAACAACACCGCCGCGATCGCGGCGTTTTCCAGAACGTGGCAACGAAGAGCAGTGCGGTTCATGTACATCCTTCCTGACTACGGGCACTAAACGACGAATCCAGTTGCAGCGATGCTGCGATTCCCACCTGGGATCAATCGGAAAAGAGCCCATTTTATTCAACAACATGCAGAAGTAAACGGCGTGGCATTTTCAATCCGAATCATTTCTTTTTTTTCGCGGCTTGGCGGCAGTGGTCAGCATCACCAGCAGCATGTCCAGTTGCTTGCGGTATTTCCGCAAGGCGGGATTTCCGCCTGATGGTACTGCGGTGTGTTCGTTGCCGACCTGACGGGTGAAATCGGGAGTTGGTCAACCTTGTGCGATAGCTCATGGAGGAGGGTATATTGTTGTCATGACAGTGCGACGACGGGCGTTGGTTTTTCTCGGGGGGATGGGGGTGGGTTATGCGCTGGCGGTCACGCGGTGGCCGCTGGGATTGCCGACAGTGTGTGCGTTCAAGCTGATGACGGGGCGACCGTGTCCCACTTGCGGGATGACACATGCGTGCTGTGCGCTGGTGCATGGGGAGTGGTGGCGGGCGCTGCAGTACCATGTGGCGGTGGTACCGTTGGCGATGGTGGTGGTGGCAGTAACGGGGGTGCTGTTGATGGAGGTGGTGACGGGGCGGCCGCTGCTGGGGAAGCTGTGGGAGAAGACCTGGCGCGTGGTGTTGGCGGTTACGGTCGCGGCGGTGACGGCGGGATGGGTGACCAATTGGATGAATGCTGGATAGTGGGGGTTGCGAGGAACAGGGCGGGGCTTTAGAGTTCGGGAATGAAAATAATGACTTACAACATCCTGGAGGGAGGAATCGGACGGATTGATCCGTTGGCGGAGGTGATTCGCTTATCGGGGGCAGATGTGGTTGTGGTGCAGGAAGCATGGGAGGATGCGGCGTTTCATAAGCTGGCGGATCGGCTGGGAATGGATCGGTTCTGGGCGGGGAATCCGAGGAACCAGCATGGAGCGGTGGGGCTGTTGTCGCGGTGGGAGATTCGTGAGGCGGTGAATCATGCGGCGCTGGATCAACGCTTGACGCGAGGAGCGTTTCATGCGGTGGTGAGACGGAGAAGCCAGCCCCCCCCAAGCCAGAAGGAGGAGTTGGGGGTGATTGGGGTGCATTTGCATGCGAAAAAGACGATGGCGGATGAACAGGTGCGGCTGTCGGAATTGCCGGCGGTGTTCGAGATAGCACGGGAGTTTGCAGGAGGAGGGGTGGGGGTGAGTCATGTATTGGCGGGGGATTTTAATGCGTCGCATCCGGGGCAGCGGGTGAATATCGGATGGGAATTACCGCGAGAAGTGGTGAGGAAGGTTTTGGAGCGGGGATATGTCGATGCGCATGCATTACATCATGCGGAGGAAGCGTTTGATGTATCGTTTCCGACGTCGAAGCCGGTGGTGCGGGTGGACTATGTCTTTGTGACGCCGGAGTTGGCGCCGAGAGTGAAGGGGTGCGAGGTGTTTAAGCCGGAGATGGGGAGGTTTGCGTCAGATCATTTTCCGGTGGTAGCGGAGCTGGAGCTGTGAGGATGAAGCCAGTTTCGTCATTGCTTCCGGTTCCAGTTTTCCGCTAAGCAGGTCTTCAATGACTGCCGCGACGCCGCATTCGCTCTGCGGTCTGGTCACGCGTTTGGCTGTGGCCTGAATTTCCGGCGTCGCATTGCCCATCGCGAAACTCAGACTCGCACCCTCCAACATGGCTACATCATTGGTATCATCGCCGACCGCGATCACCTGGTTCGCGTCGATTTTCAGCTCTGTAGCCATCGACTCGATCCCGGACCATTTATTTGTTCCCGGTGAAAAAACTTCCAGTATTTGTACATCGAAAAACCGTGATCGCATGGATTGTGTTGATATGCGTTCGCCGAACTGCCGCGCAATGGCGATTTCCAGTTCCGCCGCCTCCTGCAGATTGACCGCGATCCCCAGCCGCACGATCCGCCCCTCATGTTCCGGCGGAATTCCCCCGCACACGCGTGACGATATCCGATGTATCAACATCCATTCTTGTATCGATTGGTGCGGCGGCGCGTGGTCTGTCATCAGATAAGCCGGCAGCCGCGTCGCCTGATCGTCCGCCTGCATCATGACCGCGTGGCCTTTCGAACCCAGAAAATCAATCACCTCCCGGGCAAGTGCGTCGGCGATCCAGCGGGATCGCATCGCCTTGCCGACGCTCATGTCGCAGACCATCGCGCCATTGACAAAAACCCCCGGCCCACGTAGCCCCAACGCTCCGATCACCCCGGCACTCTCCAGCGCATTTCGCCCCGTGCAAATCGCCACGTGCATGCCCGCCCGACGCGCCTGATGCAACGCCTCCATGTCACGCTCATTGACCTTGTGATCCAGTCCGATCAGCGTGCCATCAAGGTCACACGCAATTGCTTTCCAATGCGATGAAAACTTCGCCACTTGAACCCCATGTTGAATTCGATTTTTGTTTTTTAATTTTTGATTGAGTGCCAAAATCAAAAAATGAAAATCAAAAATCAAATTCTATGATACAGCTCTTCGATTCGGCGAACCATCACTTCCGCGGGGAATCGTTCCATGCAATAGTTGCGTCCAAATGCTCCCATTGCCTTTGCTGCCGCGCGGTTTGACGCCATCTTGACCATTGCTTCGCATAAACCTTGCGCATCGCCGGTTTTCACCAGGAATCCCGTTTGACCGTCAAGACAGACTTCGCCGGCGCCGTCGCAGTCGTAAGAAATCACCGGTACGCCCGCCAGCAAACCCTGCGGCAATGCTCGCGCCAAGCCTTCTCGATAACTCGGATGCACCAGCGCGTCGGTCGCCGGCAGAAGCCGCGGCACTTCGGTAGGGGGGACCAAGCCTGTCATCGTTACGCGGTCGCTCCAGCCCTTTTCCGCCAACATCTTTTCAAACCGCTGACGAAAAATTCCATCACCGATCCACATCAGATGCGCATCGGGCACTCTTGCAAACAGTTCGTTTGCGGTCGTCAGCAGGTCGTCGTGCCCTTTCAACGGTTGCAGCCGCGCGATGGTGCCGAAGACGAAAGCGGTAGGGGGGATGCCATATTTGGTTCGTATCTGCTCCCGTGTGGTTCCGGGCGAAACGAACGTCTGAGCTTCCATTCCGCTGTAGATTGTTGTGTACATGTCTGCTCTGCCGACGCCCGCCGCCAGCGCCTGACGCGTCATCGCATCCGCCACACAAATGATCGCATCGCATCGCTTGGCTGCCCAACGCTCCAGCGAAATCCACAATCGATTCGCCGCCGCGTTCTGATATGGATGGAACGGTAGGCCGTGAATCGTATGCACCACCGAAAGTTTCAAGTTTCGAGTTTCAAGTTTCGAGTTTTTTCCCCGCACCCGCCATGCCGCTGCACGTCCCACGATACCGGCCTTGCTCGAATGCGTATGTACCACATCCGGCTTCAATTCCCGGCAAATATTCTCGATTTTCCGATACGCTCTCCAGTCGTGCCACGGATGCGGACTTCTCACCAGGTGCGGCGTCAGCATCACCTTATACCCGCCCGCCTCCGCCCGCTGCATCAGCGACCCCTCCGCTCCGATGCTCGGCCCCGTCAGCAAAATCACCTCATGCCCTCGCTTGTGCAGCCCCTCGCACGTCAACAGCGTATTTTCCTGCGCCCCGCCCACAATCAATCGCGTAATGATGTGCAGAATCTTCATCGCTCAATTGTATTCCAAAACCGGAGTTCACGCTTCAGCGTGCTTCGCGGAGGAACTGATCCTTCGCGAAACACGCTGAAGTGTGAACTCCGTGCGGTCAAAACCGAATCCATTGCAGGCACAGTCCTACCGCTGGTGCGCATGGTCCCGCTTGCCGCCGATCCTTGCTCGCAATGATTTCGCAGACGCACTCCGGCTTACGCCGTCCGTTGCCGACCTCCAGCACGGTTCCGACCATCGTTCGCACCATGTGATACAGGAATCCGCTGCCCTCCACGCCGAAAATCACCAATTCCGCCCGGCGATGAATGCTGCACGAAAAAATCGTTCGCACGGTATTTTCCCGCTCATCGGCTTGGCCGCGGAAGGCTTCGAAGTCGTGTTCGCCCTCGAAGAGCTTGCACGCCGCCTGCATTGCCTCGATATCCAGTCGGCGATAATAGTGATACGCCCACTGCCGTTGGAATACCGGACGATCCTGGTCTGACCAGATGCAGTACTGGTACCGCTTACGCTTGGCCGTCCGAACGTCAAAGCCCAGATCCACCTCTTCCATCTGACGAATCAAGATATCATTAGGCAGCCTGCTATTGATCGCTTTGCGTAGCCGTTCGGTATCCAGATGCGTTTCCACATTCATCGCCCCCACCTGTCCGCGAGCGTGCACACCAGTATCCGTCCGCGAACTCCCCAGCACACTCACCGGATGACTCACAATCGCCCCCGCCGCCTTCTCCACCTCCCGCTGCACCGTCGGCACCGGATCCGGCTGCCGCTGCCATCCGCAGTACGCCGTCCCATCATAAGCAATTGTCAATTTATATCGTTTCATATGAACTCACATAGCCCCGGCTTTAGCCGGGATGGACTTTCGATTCCGGTAGGGAGCACCCTTATTTAGCCGGCATGCTTGCATGCTGCCTAGCCCCGGTAGGGGCCTAAGCCCTTAGCCCACGGCAAGCGGCGACAGCCGCGCCGCCGTGGGGAACGTGTTCCCAAAGGAATTGTCGTCGCCCCGGTAGGGGCGAAAACTTGATCCCTTGTTCGAGCGAGCTTTCGCCCCTACCGGGGCGACGGCGGTTTTGTGGGGCGATAGCGACCCTATCGCCGTTTACCGTGGGCTAAAAGCTCCAGCCCCTGCCGGGGCCAATTTTCGCCGAGCGTTCGGTTCGCCTCAAGCACCAGTTGTACCGCCTCTACCAACGACTTGCGAGCCTCCGCAAACGTTTCTTCCTGCACATTCGCTCCCGGAATTTCTTCCACGAACCCAATGTAACCTTCGGGCACCTGCAGAAATACCGCCGTGACAGTCATGGACAATCCTTTTTTCCGGTAGGGGGGTACACCAGGGCAATCATCCGAGACGCGACCATCAGGGAGCGTTTTCGTGCGGCGGTTGGCCACAAATCAGAGCCGCGAGCGTCAGCTCGCGCCGTGATAACCGCAATCTTACGATTGCGGCTTTGATGGTTTACAAAACATTTTCGCTATTTCTTTCGCCAAGTAGCGTGTGGATATCCCGCGTTTCCTCGTAAAGCCGGAAAATCACGATTAACATTTCACACCACAGTCGTACCACCAAAATGTATATAGGCAATAATACCAGCCCCGCAGAAAAAGTTACGATGCCCGCTGTGGCATCGAACTCAGTAGTGGAACCTAGGTTATATCCTCTCAGGTTATATCCGCTATAAACCTCTTTGTATCCATTCTTAAAAGCAATGACCACGCTTATCAGCCAGCATACTACACCCCCGACGACCCAAACCCAGAACAGTATCTTAATCAGCGTTGGAGCGATGAATGAGCGGAATGCCAGAACATCTGACAAGTTTGAGGTTTGTTCTATTGTCGCCGGCGCGGGATTGTGGACGGAAGCGTGCGCAGCAAGAGTGTCCAACGTCTCTTCGTCTGCCGGAATGTCATCACACGCATCCTCAAGTGGAGACGTATTTTTGTTTGGAATTGCAACAGCGGCCTGACATTGGATGCATTTTGTTTGCATCCCGGCATATTTGTCATCGATGTTCATTTTGGCGTTACACGAGGGACAGAAAAATGTAATTGCCATAGGAAACCTTTCACACTTCATCAAAAATATGTAGATGACAGTTGCAGGCCACCGCAAAAACAAAGGAGGCGACTCCGCAATCCGTCGCCCTGGGGCTCTGGCGAGCCTATGTAACAATCGGGATAGGGGGAGACCTCTCGGTCTCCGCTCGCTTCCATGTTCATAAGGGGCCTCCGATTTTCGGTAGGGGGCCTACATCAGGAACGTCAACCACCACGCTACCGCGTTGTGCTCTTTACGTCGAACTCACGTTATTTTACCAGCAGTTCCGCGATCTGCACCGCATTGAGCGCCGCGCCCTTCAAGAGCTGATCGCCCGCCACGAACATGCAGAAGCTCTTGCCGCTGGGATCGGAACTGTCGCGTCGAATACGGCCGCACAAAATATCCCCCTGCCCCGACGCATCCTTCGGCATCGGCATGTAGTTCTTCTCAACGTCATCCACAATCTTCACGCCAGGGGCCTTGGCTAGAATCGCCCGCACCTCATCCGGAGTGATCGTCCGCTCGCACTCCACCGTCAACGCCTCCGAATGCGCCCGCAGCACCGGCACCCGCACGCACGTCGCGGAAATCCGAATATCATTATCTCCGAATATCTTTCGTGTCTCCTTGAGCATTTTCGTCTCTTCTTCGTTGTAGCCCGTTGCCGGATCGATCTTCGAATTGTGGCTGAAGAGGTTGAACGCATACGGATGCGGCAGCACCTTCTGTTGATAAGACTTGCCCTCCAGATGCGCACGCGTACTCTCTTGCAGTTCCGCCATCGCCGCCGCCCCTGCACCCGAAGCCGCCTGATAAGTCGAGGCAATCAGCCGTTTGATCCTGTTCACCTTATGAATCGGCCACAGCGGCGTGATGCCAATGATCGTCGAACAGTTCGGGTTAGCAATAATCCCCTTGTGCTCCTTGACCTTCTCCGGATTGATCTCCGGAACGATCAAAGGCACCGTCGGGTCCATCCGAAACGCGGACGAATTATCCACAACGATCGCACCCGCCTGCACCGCAATCGGTCCGAACTTTTTCGAAATGCTCCCCCCTGCCGAAAATAACGCAATGTCCACGCTCTTGAAGCTCGATTCCGTCAGTTCCTCCACGACGATCGGCTCGCCTTTGAAGGTCATCGTCTTGCCTTTGGAGCGTGCCGACGCCAGCAGTCGCAGTTCCTTCATCGGAAACTGCCGTTTCTCCAGGCAATCGAGGAATTCAACGCCCACCGCACCGGTCGCACCGACCACTGCAACAACAGGATTCGACAATGCCATAACATCCTCAAAAAATGCGTAACCATCAGAGCTGCAATCGTAAGATTGCAGAACCGTAATCGTAAGATGACGACCACGATAACGCAATCTTACTATCCCTGCATGTAATTATACATAACGTATCTTATGGGACGTTCGGTAGGGGAGTAAAATGGTGCATTTCAAGTGTTCGATGGATACTGCTCGGAGTAATAACTTTGGCAATCGAATTTTCGTGGTATCATCATCGCGTCTACGGAGAATCCCATGAAAAAATATTTCTGCAATCCGCTCAATTTGGCGTACCGTTATCAGGTCAAGGATACAGCGTCCGGCGACGTTGTTTTCCGCGAAGCGGCCGACCCCACCGTCGTGTTGTTTCACGGCATTTATTATCTCTTCGCATCTGTCAGCAGAGGCTTCTGGTACTCCGACGATTTGCTTGACTGGAAATTCCACGAAACGCCGGAACTGCCGCCGTACGACTACGCCCCCGACGTCCGCGTGGTCGATGGCCGGGTCATTTTTTCCGCGTCGAAGTTGCACGAACCCAGTTCGATATACGTCAGTGCCGATCCGTTGCGGGAGCCATTTACGCTTGTGGCATCCCCCCTACCGTTTTGGGATCCGGATATTTTTCAGGATGACGACGGGCGTGTGTATTTCTATTGGGGATGCAGTAATAAGGACCCGATCTGGGGCGTCGAGATGGACCGCCGAACGTTTCAGCCGATCGGCGAAAAGCAAGCGTTGCTGGCCGATCGCGAAGACCTCCACGGCTGGGAGCGTAACGGCGAAAACAATCGCCTCGCCCCGCCGAAAAATGCGGTCGAAAAGAAAATCCGCGAAGAACTGGGCTCGAAACCGTTCATCGAAGCTGCGTACATGACCAAGCATAACGGGCGATATTACCTGCAGTACGCCGCCCCCGGCACCGAATGGAACGTCTACGCCGACGGTGTTTACGTGAGCGATAAGCCGCTCGGGCCGTTCGTGTACCAGAAACACAATCCGTTTTCATCGAAGCCGGGCGGTTTTATCACCGGCGCCGGACACGGCAGCACCTTCGCCGACAAAGCCGGCAACTGGTGGCACGTCTCCTCCATGCGGATCAGCACCAACGAGATATTCGAACGCCGGATCGGCTTATTCCCGTGCGGATTCGATGCCGACGGCACACTGTACTGCGACCAGAACTTCGCCGATTATCCATATGTAGTACCGTCAGCAACCGGCTCTGCCGGGGATTCGTCGGCTTCCCCAAAGGTCCGTATCGCCCCCGACATGATGCTGTTGTCGTACCGCGCGAAGGCATCTGCATCTTCGCATCAACCGGGCTTCGAGCCGGGAAAAGCTGCCGACGAAGACATCCGAACCTGGTGGGCCGCGGCGAGCACCGGCAGGGACGTAAACGCTTGGCTTCAACTCGATTTGGGTGGCGTCCAAACTGTCAGCGCGATACAAGTCAACTTCGCCGACCATCAGCGTCCGGTACCAGAGCAGTGGCGAAACGATCCGGGGTATTCCCAATTTTACAAACGGCTAATCTGGCTCGAACATCAAAAAACACAATATCTCCTCGAAGGCTCAAAAGACGGCAAAATCTGGCAAGTTCTAAAAGACAACCGCAACACCGATACCGATCTTCCCCACGACTTTATCTGTTTCGACGTACCGCAAACGCTTCGGTATATCAAAATCAGCCAGATGCGTTTCCCATTCAACGGCATTCCCGCCATCAGCGGCCTACGCGTCTTCGGCAAGGCCAATGGCTCCGCCCCCACCGCCGTCACGTCTGTACAAGCTGTCCGTTCGCCCAACGAATTGGACGTAATGCTGACCTGGCCACCCGTTCCCGAAGCCGACGGCTACAATATCCGCTACGGCCTCTCGCCCGATACCATGTACAACAGTTGGCAACTATACAACCAAAACAAATTAAACCTGAGTTTCCTAGACAAAGGCCAACGCTATTACCTCTCCGTTGACAGCTTCAACGCCAACGGCGTAACGCCGGGAAAAGTGATCGTTGCGTAAAATTCGTAAAATCCGCGGATGAGGTTCGCGATTCCCGTCATCGTATGGAATGGGTCCCTCCACGAATTTTACGAATGGAACGAATTTTACGAATGGAGACCACCATGCCTCTCGATCGCCGCGAATTCCTCACCACCGTCGGTACCGCTGCCGCCGCCTTGGCTGCCGCTAAGCTCACTCTTGGCCAGTCCACCCCCCCACCGACCGCCGCGACAAAAACTAACATCCGCATGACCATCGCCGACAACCGCGCCTTTCTGATAAACAGTGGGTCGGTTTTATGCTTGAGACTCGAATTGCCAAAACCCAACATTCTCATGATCATCGCCGACGACCACGGCTACCACGATTCCGGCGCCTACGGCAACTCCGAAGTCCGCACCCCCAACATCGACCGACTTGCCAAGCAATCCCTGCGTTTCACCAATTACTTCACCCCCGCTCCCATCTGCGCTCCCGCTCGCTCCTCCCTCTACACCGGGCTCTATCCCGTCAAGAACGGCGCGCATCCCAATCACTCCCAAGTCTATGATCAGGTTCAGTCTCTTCCGCATTATCTCAAGCCCTTCGGCTACCGCGTCGGCCTCGCCGGCAAGACCCATATCGCTCCTCCCAAGAACTTCCCCTTTGAGTATCTCCCGCTCCCGCTCAACGAAAAGGCGATTGCCGACTTCATTGCCAAGCCGGGACCCTTCTGCCTCATCGTCGCCAGTCCGCGTCCCCACACCCCCTGGTCCCGCGGCGGCTACGACCCCGCAACCCTCACGCTACCCCCCTACCTGGTGGACACGCCCGAAACCCGCCAAGCTCTTGCCGACTACTATCACGACGTTACCGAGTTCGACAAGCACATCGGCATGTGCCTCGACCTGCTCGATCAGAACCATCTCACCGACAACACGCTTACCCTGACCACCAGCGACCACGGCGTCCAGTTTCCCCACGGCAAATGGACCTGCTACGACCTGGGCCTCAAAGTCGAACTCCTCGCCCGCTGGCCCGGGCACATCAAGCCCGGCGTCACCAACGCTCTCGCCAGCCATGTCGATTTCGTCCCCACCGCCATCGAACTCGCCGGCGGCCTCCCCCCCGCTTCCCCCCCACCCAACCTCGACGGCAAATCACTCCTCCCCCTTCTCCTTGGCAAAACCGATAAAATCCACGACGCCGTCTTCGGCGTCGAAACCACCCGCGGCATCATCAAAGGCTCCGACTGCTACCCCGTCCGCTCCATCCGCACACTCACTCATAAATACATCTGGAATCTTAAACCAGATGCCACTTTCCAAAACGTCGTCACCGCTCCGCGTCCTTCCGACGTCGCCAGCATCGGATACTGGAATTCCTGGGTGGAAAAAGCCAAGACCGATCCAGACGCGAAGAAGATTGTCGACGCCTACCAGCATCGGCCGGAGGAGGAACTTTACGACGTGTTCACCGATCCTGACGAACTCATCAACCTGGCCGCCGATCCCAAGTACGCCGCGATCAAGGCGGACCTCCGCAAGCAACTGGAAGCCTTCATGAAGGATCAAGGCGACAAAGGCATCGAGACCGAAATGGACGCCAAGAACCGTCAGGTCGCCGGGCCACCGGAGTGATTAGCCCTGCATGGAAACGCAAGGCTTAACGTATCCTGCGCGGCTCGTTCATCTCTTTTATGGGAGCTTCCTGCAGCCTTGCGATTCCTCGCAAGACTATTTTTCACAAGACTATTTTCCGCTTCCTGTTTCAACATCCTTAGAGTAAACTCAATCTTATGCACTTTCTTCTCATAGCTGCCGGTGTTATCAAAGATCCAATGACCACGGGCGCACTGCTTCTCGGTGGGGCCGCACTGATCTTTTCCATTCGCAACTGGCGCCGCAATACCGTTCGGCAGCGTAACGAAGCTTCGCAGTCCACTCAGGTGCATCCGCTCAATGTTCGCGAAGTCACGACTGAGATAGCCGCTCTTTTGGCAGACTTGGAAGAAACCACTCGCCGCGTTGTTGCCCAGATCGACAATCGTCGCACGAAGCTCGACGTGCTGCTCAAGGACGCAGACGAACAGATTCACCGTCTCGAAGCCCTCGCCAAATCTCCCCCCCCCCCCCCCCCCCCCCCCCCCCCCCCCCCCCCCCCCCCCCCCCCCCCCCCCCCCCCCCCCCCCCCCCCCCCCCCCCCCCCCCCCCCCCCCC
>WQYP01000093.1 GCA_009781185.1 Phycisphaerales bacterium
CGCGACGCGAAGAGGTTGCCCTCAAGGGGTCGCCCCCAAAGCGTGCTGACTTCGGACCGGTTTTTCGTCACGAAGACGCTTGAAGAAGCCTGCATAAAGGAGTAAGCGAACCATGAACGCCACGGGAAACATTCACGTACGGTTCTTAGCAGGACAACGCGGGTTGCGCTTTCAGGTGGATATCAGAGCCGCGACCGTAAGGGAGCGACCCATGTTTTTGAGGCAATGCCGCCCGGTCGCTCCCTTACGGTCGCGGCTCTGAAGCGCAACCCGCGTTGTCCTGTTAGGGGGGTGAGAGGCGGAAATGCCTCTCACCTACCCGACTTCTTCTTTTGGCTTCCGGCTTCTTCATCTGCGGATTCCGAGGCGATCCGTCGCGTATTCCACTAACGGTTATTTGTCGCCTATGCGATAATCCCGATCAAACCCCTTGGTTCGGCTCTCATGCCGCGGTACCATAATCTTTGTCGGGTTTTCGTAAGGCCGATCTTGCGTCAGGCCGATCTTTGGGTTGTGAGTAGGTCTGAAAAAATGTTCCCGCGTCCCGAAATGCCGTTCCGGGACGACGATATCGTCAGTTTCCGTAGCTGCGTCACTAACCTGCGTCCCGTTTCAGGGTCTACGAATATGAGTCAGTGGCTTCCGTCCGAAGCACAAGCCCAGGCTGCTCAGGAGCAGGCCGTTGCCGCCGCCCAAGAGCTGACCTTGGTGCTTGCGGCCAAGGCGGGCGATCGGGCGGCTTTCGGGAAGCTCGCTCAGCTCTATCAGCGGCAATGTGCCGCGGTGGCGCTGCGGCTCCTGGGAAACGCCCACGATGCCGCTGAACTCGTGCAGGATGCCTTGGTCAAGGCTTTCCGAAGCCTCGACCAGCTCCAGCAGTCCGAGCGGTTCGGGCCGTGGCTGATGCGGATCGTGACGAATCTGGCGCTCAATTTTCGCCGGTCTCGCGGCCGACGGCAGGCCGTCTCGCTCGAACAACCCGTCGGCGATGGCGAAGACGATCTGCGAGCCTCCATCGCCGGGAACCGGCTCGACGCGCCGGAACAGCCGCTGACTTCCGCGGAGCTCGGCGATGCAATACAGCGGGCGATCAATCGGTTGCCTGAAAAGCAGCGATTGGCGTTGATTATGTTCGCGGTTGAAAAAATGCCGCAGAAGGATGTGGCGGAAGTGCTGAATTGCTCGGTGGAAGCCGTCAAATGGCACGTATTCATGGCAAGGAAGCAACTGAAAAAGAGCCTCGGCGAGCACATGTAACGGGAATTTTTGATTTTCGATTTTTAAGAAACGACTGACGACTGACGACTGACTATGAACGATACGCAACATCTTGACTATCTCATCAGCCAATACGTTGACGGCTGCCTGGACGCTGCCAGCAAAAAGTCCCTCGAACAGACCCTTGTCAACGATCCTCAGGCTCGGCAGCTCTACAAAGACCAGCGCGAAGTCCAGGACATGCTCGACGACTGGGGCAATCGCATACCCATGATCCACTGGGACGAGTTCGACAAGCGGCTCGCCGCCCGACTGGAACACGAGACTGTCGGTGCCCGCCGCGTTTCCATGTTCCGCCGCTGGGCCGGACCGCTCTCTATTGCCGCGTGTCTCTTCCTGGCCGCCTCCATCGGCTATGCTTGGCACGCTTGGTCCAATCCTGTCGTCTCCCCCACCAATACATCCATCGCGATCTCTTCCGCCCCCGTCACCCCCCAATCCTCCATCCATCTCGACGACACCCTCGTCTCCCGCAGACCCAGCTTCCGCGGCATAAGCATCGACGAACCCAACGCCTTCGCCACCCCTTCCGCCCTACGGACCGATGTCGAGATCACTTCCCCCGACGACGAAGCCGCCGCCACCTCGATGCGGGACGCCATCCGCTACGGTCTCGGCGACGACGTCAAACGCCCCGGCTCCGTCACCGCCTTCAATGGCGCTCCTCCCTCCTCCCCCAAAGATAAAGAGAAAGAGAAATCCTCCATCCCCACCGACGACCCCATCCCATATCAATATCCGTGATATCAGTCCCCTCTCACTTGGTACCGCGACCGTTAGGGAGCGGGAGGGATGTTCCTGTGGTGCTCCAACGAATGTTCTTGTCACCCAAGCACAACCACCAGTCACATTCCCATAAGTCTAACACGTGATCTGGCACTCCCTGACGGTCGTGGTACCAAATGCCCCCTCCTCCCACCACCACTGTGCAAAACCTCTCCAAATGCGAATCCGCAAAAACTTATTTGCATTTATTCAAATTGGTGTTACGTTTCACATGAGGTCAGGTCGATTGGCCCAAACGCCTCATCCGCGCCCCGCGCAGGATGAGTGGAGTTTGGGCGTTGAAAACAAAAATGAGGGAGCGAGAGCAACTCCCAAAGTCACGCCAAAATGGTGCGATTTTGGAGTGCTTGTCGTTCCCTTTGGCGTTTTTGCTTCCTCCCCCGGTCGGGAAGCGGAGTCTGTGAGTGAGAGTCCTTATTCGGGAGATCATGACAATGGCCAGCCACAAAACTTGCGACAATCAGATGGTTCGTGAAGTTCGTGCAACTCAGAAAGCAAATGTTAAAATGGGGGGGGGGGGCAGTCTGGGTGATTTCAGGGGGATTGGTAGGCGGTTATTCAAAAAGTATGGAGTGCTGAGTGTGGCGGCCATCGCCGCGGCATTGCAGTTGCAGGCGGCGGCGGCGGCGAGCTACTTTTGGACCGGTGGCGGTTCCCCGGCTACCTCGTGGACGAACGTAGATAATTGGAACATCCTGAATCCCGCTTGGTTTGAGGGCTCCACTGACCCTCAATACATACCGTTATCGCCCACCGATGTAGTGCCCGGTGCCAGCAGTACAGTCCTCTTGACCACAAGCGTCGCCTTCACCAACAGCTCCGCCGCCAGCGTCGGTACCCTCAATATCGCCAATAATGGCGGTGCTCTCGTCAAGATCGATCGCAACAGTGCCCCCAACTTCGTATTGACTTTCGACAACGGTGGTAATGGCGCCTTTCTTATTCGTGCCGCTGGCACAGCGAACGACGAAATCACGGTGCCCATTGTCATCGCCACGGGCGAGACGCTGACTATCATCAACCAAGGCACCAACACCTTCTTCCCCGCCAGCAGCATCACCGGCACCGGTAACCTCATCTTCCAAGGTAATGGCAATGCCGGTGCCACCAACTCCATCCAGATCAGAGGTAGCAACACCATCAACATCGCCGGCACCGTCACCAACAACGGCATAGGCTCGGGTACCACCAATTTGTACTGCTCCCTGGGCAACCTTGTCACCGACATCTACCAGGACAGCAGCGCCTCTCAGTTGACTCTGTCCGGGAGCAGCCCAAACTTCACCGGCAATGCCTACATTACCAACGGCACGCTCTCCTATGGTGCCACCAACGCTCTGGGCAATTCCGCCAATGGCTCTGCCAGCCTGGGAAAAATCTTCATCGGCGGCGGCGCAGATGCCATGTTCGACTTCGCCGGAAACCTGCTCATCGCCAACGAGATTCAGGCTCTCCAGAGCACCGGCACACTCACCATCAACATGCGAACCACCAATAACTCCATGCTTAGCGGGCCTGTCTCCCTCGAGAATGACATTACTCTCAAAACCGGTACCACCGGCTGCCTCATTCTCTCCGGATCAATCTCCGACGATTCAACAATCCCCGGCAAGCCCACAAGAATAATCACCGTTGTTGGACCTGCTGTGGTATTATCCGGCAACAATGCTGGCTTCCTCGGTAACATCACCATCGGCACCGGCACTACCGCCTCCACGCTCAAGTTCGCCAGCAACAGTTTGGGCGCCAACAATGACATTACCTTCAACGACGGCGGCACCCCAACGCTCCAGACCTGGTATGACACCTCGACACACACGCCCACGAATTGGACCGTCGGTTCGTTGGGCGGTGCAAATGGGAGTAGTCGGGTGAACATCGTTGGCGGTTCAACGCTGACCATCAACAGTTCCAATTCTGCTACTTTCGGCGGCGTGATCCAAGATACGCCTGCTGTTGCCGCAATCGCTGGTGCCAATTACGCCACTAGTCCTGCTTCCGACTTCGGCGCAATCCCGGCTGGCACCAATGGCGCTTTGGTTAAGACCGGCTCGGGCACGCAAATCCTTACCAACAGCAACAACTCCTACTCCGGCGGCACGACCATCAACGGCGGTACGCTTTCGGTCGTCAATGCCGGGACGACAACCTGTCCCACCGGAACGGGACCCGTCGTCGTTAACAGCGGCGGCACTCTCGCCAGCGGCAACGCATTGGGCACCAGCAACAATGGACGGGTTCTCGGCGACGTCACCGCCAACGGCGGCAGCCGTCTGTCGCCAGGCTTTAACGACTACATCGGCACCTTGACCTTGGCCAGCGATTTGACCTTGAGTGCCAACGCTCAATTGGATTACACCTTTGGCACGCAGCGAGCATACGGGCTCACGACGACGACTACGGCTTCTGGGGCTGGGGTCGCCAGCGACTTGATCACCCTTGCTGCGACCAGTTCGCTGGTGTTCCCGAGCACCGGCTCGGTCACCCTCAACGTCGTGGCTGGCACCTCCGCCTTCACGACCAATCTGGGCGACCAAGGCAACTTCGTGCTCTTCTCCTACGCCAGCGGCGCCGACTACTCCAGCTTCAATCCCACCACCGTCAGCTACGACAACGGCCAACTCGCCACCAACGACATCGGCTCAATCAAACTCAACACCAGCTTTATGCCCTCGGGTATGGGGTTGAACTATACCATCACCAGCACCGCCACCGGCATCTTCCTCAATTACACCGTGGTGGAAGCCGACAACACCGGTAGCGGTGGCGGCCCCACCATCAGTGACAGCGGTCATCGCACCACCTTCGGCAGCGTCGATCATGTCGGCCTTGTCGGTACGGACATCTACAACCACGTTTCCTCCGCGGTCTCCTCAGACGCCAACGTCACGCCAATCGAGGGCTCCGGCGGTAAGGGCGTGCTCGGTACGATGGCGACCATCCTGCAGGGCAATGCCTCGGCGTTATCGTATGTGGATATGGAATGGCGTACACGCATGGCCGATGAAATCTACCCGAACTACTCGTCCGTCGCGCTTTCCCCGGGCGGACTCATCAGCGATGTGGTCAACATCACCGGCACCGGCAGTGACGTCTACGTCCTGGAAATGACCTACGATGCGACGGCTTTGGCTGATGCGAATACCGCGGCTTTGGCGCTGGGCATTGATGGCTTGGACGGCGTGACCCCATTCATGGGCCACTTTGACGAAGACCTGCAGATGTGGGTGAATGCGGGCGACCATTTTGTCGGCGACGAAAGCTTCGCTGCTTACCTGGGCACCTCTTCGCTCGACGCCTCCATGGTGGGCACATGGGGCATTGACAATGGTTCAGTCTGGGCGATCGTGAACCATGGCGGTCAGTTTGCGGTGATGGTACCTGAGCCGACGAGCCTGGCACTGCTGGGACTCGGCGCCGTTGGCCTGCTCGCCCGACAACGAAAATAAAAAGAGAAGTTCAACTCTGAACGAAGCCCCGGAATTGCAATCCCGGGGCTTTTTTTCGGAGGGAGGAAAAAGGGGTGGGCAACTCGTCAATTGGATCGTTTCGCCCTACTATGGCGGGCCTTGCGATTCCTCGCAAAGCTATTTGAGGCTAATGAGCGACAGTAGGCGCAGCCCTGATAACGAATATACTAATCATGGCGATACTGAACTTGCGGAGCGTTACATGTCGAACACGAATGACAAAGATCGAGACCCGTCGGACAATGATGCCTTGAAGGCGCTGCGCGAGATCAGCGAATCGGATGAGAGCGAAACGGAAGAGACGGAAGAAGGGGATGAAGCACAAGGGACTGAGACTGAAGAGTCGGCGGGAGGGGAAGGTGGGGAGCTGGCACAGAGTCCGTCGGCGAGTGGGTTTGTTGGAATGCTCGTCGAA
Organism: Phycisphaerales bacterium; assembly: GCA_009781185.1. GTDB lineage: Bacteria > Planctomycetota > Phycisphaerae > WQYP01 > WQYP01 > WQYP01. Next base: position 5,950 of record WQYP01000093.1, read on the forward strand.
CAAGGGAAGGATGGGGAGGGGAAGGGCTTGGATGCAGGTTCATCACCTACGCAGTCGGCGAGCGGCGGCGAATCGTCGGGAGGCGAAGGAACGGGAACGACGACATCGCTGCAGAAAAGTGGTGGTGGAACGACCGACAAGATTTACATGGCCAAGGAGATTGGCACGGTGCCGGATGCCGTCCCGCCAGCCCCCGGCTCTGCCGGGGGTTCGCAGGGTGCCGGGGCGGCGGCGGGGGGGGCGGGAGTACGTACGGTGAGGAAAGGACGGCCGGCGCCGGGATGGTATCACGCGGCGGTGCCAGTGATGTATACGCTTGGTGCGTTGCTGATTCTGATCGGATTGTGGGCCATTGGTGCGCTGATTTTCATGGCGGTCAAGGCGCCCGATGAGCTGGGGCATGTGGCGTATCCGTTCCTCACGCCCGAGAGGGCTCCCGACAACGAGGATATTTGGATCTACACGCAAGGTTCGCACATCATGGCGTGGATGATGCTGGTTTGTTTGCCCGTGTCGCTGGCGATGGGCATGATGGCGGGAATCATGCAACAGCAGATTCGAAGATCGACGCCGAAAACGGAAACAAAACACGAAAATTAGTTATGAGTGATTAGTTATTAGGGAAGGTGGCATGATGTTGCGGACATGCTCTTGGGTGATGGGGATTGTCGTGATGTGTGCCGTGGGGGGGGGGGAGAGTCCGAAGGATAGCTCAGGGTGGCGGGGGAATTGCACGGGACTGTGGCCGGAGGCGAAGGTGCCCACGGAATGGTCGGTCAAGTACGACGGCATGATGGCGGGGCTTCGCTGCGCCAACACTGCCAATGAGAAGGACGCACAAGCGGTGACGGACGGATTCCTCCGACACTGGCTGGTCATTGGCCCCTTCGATGTGGCCGACAGCGTGAATAACTTTGACATGGCCCATGTGGGGAAGGAAGAGTCGCTTTCGCCCAAGGCCGGCGACACGGCCGGCGGAAAGACCTGGACGGCGCTGGAAGTGCCCGTGGCGGGACGATTCACTTTTGCCCCAACGGACCTGGAATGGGTTGACATGGGCAAGGCCTTTGAATACAAAACGAACCAGATGGGCTATGCGCAGACATATGTGTTTGCGGCAAAGCCGGGAAAGGTTCGGGCGGTCGTGGAGCACAACTATGGCTTGCAGGTCTGGTGCAACGGAAAAGAAGTGTACAAAAATACCAAGCCCGGATGGGGTGTTGGGAATTACCCGGCGATCAGTCGGCAGAATCTGGAACTCACCTGGCCGATAGCGCCCTGTTTTGACTTGGACTTGCAGCAAGGCATGAATCGGCTGACGATGAAGGTAGCGTCGCCGAACCGTGAAGGATGGCGGGGAATGCAGTTTTCGATGTGGTTGAGGGACATGCCCGGCACGCCGGTGATACGCAAGAACATGAAGTGGCGGACGGAGTTGCCTGCTCGGAGTTCATCGACGCCGATACTCGTGGGCGAGCGGTTGTATCTGATGGCCGAGCCCGATGAACTGGTCTGCCTGCACGCCAAAACAGGCAAGATTCTCTGGACGCGATACGTGAACTATTACGAGGCGATGACGCCGCAGGAGAAGGCCGCCAAGCCGGAGTACGCGGCAAAAGTGGATCCGCTGGTGGCGTCGCTCAAGCAAGCGAAGGACGAACAGGAACGACTGGGATTCCGCCGGCAGATCGATGCGGCGTGCAAGCAGATCGAGCCGGACCGGTTCAAAGTGAAGCTGGATGGGCATTTGGCCGGGCATTTCGGGATCGTCGGGTTCACCACGCCGATGCCCTGCAGCGATGGCAAGAACATCTACGTGTTCGTCGGAACGGGCGTGGCGGCGCGTTTCGATCTGGACGGCAATCGCAAGTGGATCTCGCGGCTCAAGACGGAAGAGGGCGAGGGACTGGCGTATCCCGCTGGCGGTGCCGTGATCGGTGGAAAGTTCGTGGTGTTCATCGGTGAAATGATCGCGTTTGACAGCCAGAGCGGCAAAGAAGTATGGCGGCAACCCAAGGCGGACCGGGCCAACGGCTCGCTGCTGCCGGCGAAACTCGCGGGCGTGGAAGTCGTCCTCGGCCAGCGCGGCGAAGTGGTGCGGGCCAGCGACGGAAAACTGCTCTGGGACAATCCCGACAAGGGCCCCAGCGACTCGGGCTGGAATCCGTCGGTGGTCATCGGCGATGTGATGTACCTGCCCTGGCAAGGAACGCTCTCCATCAAGGTCCTGAATTTTTCGAAATGCACGGGAGATCAGTGGCAACCCGAGCGAGGCAGCTTTGAGGCCGGGAATCCCAGGGGACCGGACGGAAAAGGATGGCAGGACAAGTGGTCCGCGGGGTCGCCGCTGGTCTGGCAGGACATGTTGTACATGGTCGATATGTACGGAACGTTCATCGCGGTGGATTTGAAGACGCAGCAGGTGGCGTATCGGCAGAATCTCGACACCCGCGGATTGCAGCATTACAACGCGATGGGCGTGGTGGCGTCGCCGACATTGATGGAAAACCATATCTACGTGTTTGACAACCAAGGAACGGGAATCGTGCTCGAGCCGGGCCGGCAATTCAAACAGGTGGCGATCAATCGGATCGAGAGCCAGCTTGAGCGGACGGTGGCGATACCACCGCAGGAAATCCTGACGTACTCGGCGCCGGTGGCCGATGGAAAATGCTTCTTCCTGCGAGGTGAGAAGTATCTGTATTGCGTGGGAGAATGATGTTAGAGCCCCTGTAGGAAGCAGAAAGTCAAGAGGGAATCTCCGACTGCGGCCGTTTGGGGTGCATCCGCCAATAGTGGCAATTCCGAAAAAGTGCCCGTAGCGACCCCGCTTTGCGGGGTGGCAGGTGGGGAAAATGCTTGGTGTAACCAGAATTGCCACTAGAGCATTTTTCACTCGCCCGTAGCGTTTTGGAGCCCCGCATGGCAATGCGGGGCTTTGGCTCTCGCTTCCTGCGCATGTCATCACGCCACGACCACATGAAAAACGCTCTAGCCGGGATAAACCTTCATTTTCCGGATGTTTTTCACGTTGTGATGTCGTGTCATCGGAGTTTTTCGAAGGCCTCATATTCGAGTAGTCTGTTGCCCCATTCCCTCCAAAACCTCCGCAGTAGCTTGCTGCGTCGCGAAATGCGCAACTCCTGCGCTCCCCCGCAAAAACCGCCCTTTTTCTCCCAAAAGGCTGATGCTAACTCGACTTAGCAACCGATGAACAAAAACACGGTCGCGGATGCGATTCTTCTTTGAGGCATGGATGCCATGGAAACTCTTCGCCAATACCTTGCTCGCATACAGGCACAACTCGCAGGCCTGACTATCAGCCAAAAGCTCCTCATCGGCCTCCTCGTCGTCGTCATGGTCGGCACCATCTTCTTCATGGTCCTCTGGTCCGCTAAACCCGAAATGGTCGTCCTCATCCCCCAGTCCATGAGCCCCGAAGAAATCAACCGCGCCGAAATGTTCCTCAAATCCAGCAAATACGACTTCCAAACCTCCGGCGACAAAATCCTCGTACCCGCTGAAAAAGCCTACGCCATCCGCGGTGAAATGTTCGCCGCCCAAGCTCTCCCAAAAGACACCACCGCCGCCCTCGCAAAACTCATCGAATCCAACAATTTTTTAATACCCGATGCCACTCAGGCCCGGCAATGGACCTTCGCCACCCAGGAAACCCTCACCAAAATGCTCCGCTACTTCCCTTACATTGAAGACGGCAACGTCCTGATCGCACGAGGCGAAAAATCAACCCTCGGCCGCGCAGCCGTACCCTCCACCGCCACCGTCACCGTCAAAGTCCGTGGCAACGAGCCACTCTCCACCAGCCAGGTCGTCGCCATCGTCGACATGGTCCGCGGCGCCGTCGCCGGGCTCAGCCGCGAAGACGTCCACGTCACCGACGGACAGCGTTCCTACCAGGTCCCTAGCAGCGACACACAAATGCCCTCCGACCTCCTCGCCTTCAAAAAAGCTTACGAAGAGGAACTGATCCGCAAGCTCTACACCATGTTCAGCAACATTCCGACGGTCAAAATCGCCGTCAACGCCGTCCCCGACATGCGGATCCAAAAAATCAGCGCTCAAACATATGATCCCAAACCGGTCAAAGCGACCGCCAAAGAGACCAACCAGGAAACCTCCACCGCCGACGGCTCCGGCTCCGGCGGAGAACCCGGCGTCAAACCCAACGTAGGCGCCTCCGTCGACAGCTCCAGCTCCCGCCGATCCACTTCCTCCACATCCAACAATTCGACAACCGAGAACATCGTCAAGATCGGCGACACAAAAACCGACATCCTCGTGCAGGCTGGCACCGAATGGAAAGACACCACCGCCAGCATCAGCCTCCCGCGAAGCTATTTCGTCGACCTCTATCGCCGAATGAAACACGACACCACCGCCGACCCGGAGGAATCCGACAAAGACTTCGCCCTGATCATGGACAAGCAAATCCAAATGGCCAAAGCCCGCGCCGCCAACGCCATCGGCGTCTCCGAAGAAAGTAAAATCCTCGTCGACTGGTTTGACGACACCATCACTCTCCGCCCCACAGGTCCGCTAACACCCCCGACCGCGATCAACATGACAACAATGATCTCGCAGTACGCCAAGCAAGGCGTCCTGGCCCTCGTCGCACTCGGCGCCCTCGGCATGATGCTCATGATGGTCCGACGAGCCGTCCCCGCTGACGCCGACGCAGACGTCAATCCCTCCGTCTTCTTCGGCGGCGCTGCCAACGGTCGACGAAAAGGCGAACCCGGACAACTCGACGTCACCGAAGACGTCATCGGCGAAGCCAACGAAGGCGACGCCGTCCTCACAGGCATCGAACTCGACGACGAAACCCTGCAAAGCCGAAAACTCGTCGACGAAGTCTCCACCATGATCAAAGAAAACCCCGAAAACGCCGCCTCGCTGGTCAAACGCTGGTTAGCCAAAAGCGCGTGAGAAAAGTGAAATGAAGTTAAAAGTTACAAAGTTAAAAGGGTAAAGAGGAGTGATTGTTTTGGAAATGAATGATGAAAGGTACAAAGACTTTTACCTTTTACCTTTATAACTTTTAACTTCCTTTTAACTTTTAACTTTATAACTTTTAACTTCCGTTACTTGAGGATTGGCTATGCCTGAATCTCTCACCGACCTCAACGGCCTCCAAAAAGCCGCCATCCTCGTCCTCACTCTCGAGCAAAACATCGCCGCCGAAATCCTCAAGCAACTCGACGAATCCCAAATCGAGGAAATCTCCCGCGAAATCGCCGGCCTCGGCCCCGTCGCTCAATCCATGCGAGATACCGTCGTCAACGAATTTTACCAACTGGCCCTGGCCCGCACATACGCCGACGAAGGTGGCTGGGACTACGCCAAAAGCCTCCTCGCCAAAAGCCTCCCGCCCGAACAAGCCCAAAAAATCATCGGACAGGTCAACCAGACCATCCAAAGCGCCCCCTTCGCCTTCCTCCAAAAAGCCGAAAGCGACAACCTCCTGACATTCATCCAGGACGAGCATCCGCAAACCATCGCCCTGATCCTGGCCCACCTCAAACCCTCCCAAGCCTCCGAAATCCTCGTCGGCCTCCCCGGCCAAAAGCAGGTCGAAGTCGTCAAACGCATCGCCAACATGGAGCAGACAAACCCCGAAGTCATCAAGGAAGTCGAGCGAGGCCTCGAACACCGACTCTCCGCCATGATCACACAAACCTTCGAAAAAGCCGGCGGCGTCGATACCGTCGCCGAAATGCTCAACCTCGCCGACCGTGCCACCGAAAAGAGCATCATGGAAGGCCTCGAAGCCGAGGACCCCGACCTCGTCGAACAGATCCGACGCCTCATGTTCGTCTTCGAAGACATCATGATGGTCAACGACAAAGGCATCCAGTCGATGCTCAAGGAAGTCGACAACGAAGACCTCGCCCTGGCCTTAAAGACCGCCTCGCAGGACCTCAAAGACAAGATCTTCAAAAATATGTCCGAACGTGCAAGTCAACTCATCAAGGAGGACATGGACTACATGGGCCCCGTCCGCGTCAGCGACGTCGAAGCCGCACAGCAAAAAATCGTCGACGTCGTCCGACGACTCGAAGAATCCGGCGAAATCATCATCAGCGGCCGCGGCGGCGAAAAGGACCTCATCGTATGAGAAACGAAAAGCCAGAAGCCGGAAGCCAGTAGCCAGAAAAAGGATAGCCAGGAACTTAATCATGACAATGGCAAGAACATTTGAAGACCTCGAAGTGTGGCAAAGATCACATCGACAGGTGCTTAACGTCTATCAAATGACCGCCAGATTTCCACGCGAAGAACTGTTTGGGTTGTCATCACAACTTCGGCGGACGATGGTGTCTGTTCCAGCCAACATCGCGGAAGGATTTGTAAAACGTGGAAAAAATGACAAGATTCGCTTCTATAACATCGCTCAGGGATCACTGGAAGAATGTCGCTATTATTTTCGCCTGGCGGAAGACCTCCGATACGCCAGTACCTCGGTGGTGTTGAACGATCTTGATGAAATCAGTCGGATGCTGGAAGCATATATTGCCGCCATTCGACGCTCGCCCATCAAAACTTGGGGCATCGCCCCGATGCTTCTTACTTCTTACTTCTTACTTCTGGCTCCTGGCTCCTGAGGTCCCCATGCCCATCATGAAAGCTCAATCCGGCTCCCAGGTCACCGCCAGCGCCATCGTCATGGACCTCTCCGATCTCGAATACGAAGCCGCCTCCATCATGGCCCGCGCCAAAGCCGACGCCGCTCGCCTCGTCTCCGACACCAAAACCGCCGCAGAACGCATGAGCCTGGAAATCCGCGAGCAAGCCCGACAAGCCGGCCACCGCGAAGGCTTCGATGCCGGCCAACAGGAAGGCATCAAAGCCGGACACGACCAGGCCATCCTGCAAACCTCCCAGCAACTCACAGCCCTCGCCGACCGCTGGTCCAAAACACTCGACCTCCTCCACCAAAACATGCCCGCCCACATCGCCGACGCCAAAACCGACCTCGTCCGCCTCGCACTCTCCATCGCCCAGCGTATCACAGGCCAGGAAGCACTCCGTGACCGGAAAGTCGCCGAAAAAACCATCGAAGACACCTTCCACCTCATCGGCCATTCCCGAAAAGTAGCCCTGCACGTCAATCCGGAAGAAGAAGCCGCCCTCGCCGAATTCCTCCCCGATCTGCTCACCAAATTACGAACCATCGACTCCGTCGAACTGCAATCCGACCCCACCATCTCCCCCGGCGGCTGCCTCGCCACCTTCGGCGCCGGCCAAATCGACGCCAAACTCGAAACACAACTCCAACGAATCGCCGAGGAACTTTTAACGGAGGAATCAGAGCCGCAATCGTAAGATTGCGGACACATGACACAACATGCAGGTAGCGACCCCGCTTTGCGGGGTGGCGGTGAGAAACACCGCATGGCAATGTGCCGTATTGAAAACATCTATTTAGTCGGCATGCTTGCATGCCGCTCGACCACCGCTCTCGCACCAAGTCCCCGAAAACGCTTGCGGCGTCGCGGACCGTACAAACACGCCAATCCACCCTCAAACACGGCTTATTATATGACATTATTAGATAACTACATCTCCCAAATCGACACCATTGAGCCTAAAGCCATACGCGGGCAAGTGGAATCGGTGCGCGGACTGACGCTGCGGGTGGTGGATTTGCCGGCACCGGTGGATTCGGCGGTGGATATCATCACCGAGCACGGCACCGTCATCGCCGGACAGGTCGTCGGCTTCGAACAGCAATTCGCCATGGTCATGGCCCTCGGCAGCCTCACCGGCATCGCCCGCGGAAACCCCGTCCACGCTCGCAGCAACACCCAACGCATCGCCTGCAGCCCCCTCATGGTCGGACGCGTCATCGACGCCATGGGCCACCCCATGGACGCCAAAGGACCCATCAAGCTCCCAGAATTCCGATCCATCAACGTCCGTTCCGTCGATTGCATGCAACGCGTCCCCATCAACCACCCCATCGGCACAGGCATCCGCGCCGTCGACGCCCTCCACACCTGTGGCCTCGGACAACGCATGGGTATCTTTGCAGGTCCTGGCGTCGGAAAATCCACCCTCATGTCCATGATTGCAAAGAATACCTCCGCCGATATCTCCATCATCGCACTCATCGGCGAGCGTGGCCGAGAAGTCCAGGACTTCCTCCAACACTCCCTTGGCCAAGAAGGCCTCAAACGCGCCATCGTCATCGTCAGCACCTCCGACGACCCCCCCGTCCTCCGCGTCCGCGGCGCTAGAGTCGCCTGCACCATCGCCGAATATTTCCGTGACGAAGGCATGAATGTCCTCCTCTTAATGGATTCCCTCACACGCATGGCCCAGGCCCAACGCCAGATCGGACTCTCCGTCGGCGAACCCCCAGCCACCAAAGGCTACACACCCTCCGTCTTCGCCCTCCTCCCTGAAATCCTCGAACGTGCCGGAAAAACCAGCACAGGATCCGTCACTGGCTTCTACACCGTCCTGGTCGAAGGCGACGATTTCAACGAACCCATCGCCGACGCCGTCAAAGGCCTCACCGACGGACACCTCTGGCTCGACCGCCATCTCGCCAACCGCGGACACTTCCCCGCCATAGGCATCCTCCAAAGCATCTCTCGTGTCCGCCCAGACGTCACCGACCCCGAACAACAAAAAATGGCCAGACGCATCAACCAACTCCTCGCTGCCTACGCCGACATCGAAGACCTCGTCAACATCGGCGCCTTCATGCCCGGCGCCAATCCTCTCAACGACCTCGCCGTCCGAACCTATGCAAAGATCATGGAATTCCTTCAGCAATCAACCGAAACCCCGACAACTTTAGCACAAGCCAAAGTCCAGCTCATCGACCTATACAACGCCATCGAAAAAGAAGCCAAACTCATCGACCACCACGGCCGCCACGCACCTCAACAACCCGCGGCAACCGCCGCCAAAAAAAAATGAGAAACACAATGCTAGAGCATTTTTCACTCGCCCGTAGCGTTTTGGAGCCCCGCATGGCAATGCGGGGCTTTGGCTCTCGCTTCCTGCGCATGTCATCACGCCACGACCACGTGAAAAATGCTCTAGAAGCCAGAAGCCGGAAGCCTGAAGTCAGAAGAATATCTGCTAATTTCCCAGGAGCACCGCATGGCAATGCGGTGGTTTGGCACGGCTCCGGACTCCAGGCTCCGAGCTTCCAACTTCTGGCTTCTGGCTCCTGGCTTCTGGCCCCTTCTCGGTGAATCATGCCCGACCCCAAATTCAAATTCCGCCTCGAAACCCTCCTCGAACACCGCAGATCAATCGAAAAAGACTGCCAGCGCAAAGTCGCCGAAATCCAACAGGAATCGCAAAAACTACTACGCCAAATCCAGGACGCCCAATCCCGCATCGAAACCGAAAACAACGCCCTGACCCGCGACAAACTCCTGGGCCCCTTGGACATGCAATACATCGCCCACGAAAAGCGTTTCGTTGGCAACCTAAATATGCACATCGCTCTAACCATGCGGCAGCTGGTCCTGGTCGAACAAAAACTCGCCGCCGCCCGCTCCGAACTCCTGGCAGCCGCCAAAGCCAAAAAAGTAATCGAAAAACTTCGCGAAAAGCAACAAACCCGCTGGCAGACCGAACTCAATCGCAAGGAAGCCGCCGCGATGGACGAAATGGGCACGCAAATTGCCCTGCGAGAGCAGACAAACGCAAACTAAAACAGACTAAAACAGACAAATGAGGTCATAACATGAAAAAATTGATCGGGTTCATCGCGATTTTATGCGTCTTTCACGTCTTCGCCGGCGGAGCTTTAGCCGGCTACCTTTTCCTCACCGGCCGCCTCGACAGCGCCAAAATGAAAGTGATCACTGATCTGGCCCGACACAAAGGCACCCCCGACAATCTCCAGGCCAAAATCGACGAAATCTTAACTCCATCACCGACAACCACTTCCGCACCGACAACCCAAAAAAACGACGACAATGAAATGTCCTTACGAGCAGGCGGCGGCGCAAGCGCCGATGAGCGAATCGCCTTCACGCGTCAAGCGATGGAGCAGGAGCGAATCCTCCTGGACCGCCAGGCGCAAGAAGTGCAGCACCGGCAAAAACTGCTCGAAGACCGCAAACAATTGCTAGACAACGACATCCAAAAATTCGAAGCCGAAAAAAAAGCCTTCGAACCCAAAGCCACCGGCGCCGACGACAAGGTCAAAGCGGAAAATTTTCAGAAAATGCTGGCCTTGTACGACGAACTTAAACCCCGCCAGGTGAAGGACTTGTGGATGCTCAATGCCACGGACCCTGCCAACGAAGAACTGGCCGCGGCGTTTCTCACGGCGATGGATTCTTCACGTGCCGCCAAGATCATCGCGGAGTTCAAATCGACCCAGGAAAAGACGTTTATTGACAGCGTCATGAAGCGTATTCGCACCGCTGGCACAAGTTCTGCATCAGGCACGCGGACGGACGGCAATGTCGCCGTCCTGCCGAAATAACGAAATGCCCTGATCGGACGACGTATGGCGTTGGTTCACTCGCTGGTTCAGCCCCCCTCCCCCCCCCCGGATTTGCCGAAGTTTCCGACGGCCTCGCCGAAGACCGCCGCCACGGTGCAGGGTGAAAACGAGGGTGAGGATGGTGAAGTGAGCGAAATGCCAGGGGGGCCGTCGCCGCGATTTGACGAGGCGCTCGATGCGGCGAGAAAGCCGCTGAAAACGCCGGAACAGGATCGCATAGTGGCCGATGCTCGCCAGGAGCCGCAGGCCGAAACGAAAACGGACAAGCTCGCTCAGAAGCCGGTGGACAGCGAAGCGGCGTCCACGGGGCAGCGGCAGAATACGCATCAGACACCAAAACACGTGCTACGAGAGCCTCCGAACACCCAACCGGAGGCGGACATTGCCGATTCGCCCGCTCCTTCGACACATGCTTCACCCGCTTTCGCGGCTCCTGCAACCCAGGATGCACCCGAAGCCGACGCCGTAAGCGATCCGGCTGACGAGCATGCGACTTCGGACCAGGCCGATACAGACGAAATCCGGATCATCATGGATTATGCCGAGGTTTTACCGCAGATGATGCCGGTCGTTCTCTCGGCGTTGGATGTGTTGGAGCGGGATTCGTCGGGGGGGGGGGGGGGACCAATCCCCCCGCCCCG
>WQYP01000094.1 GCA_009781185.1 Phycisphaerales bacterium
AACAATATCCCCCGAACCATCATTTCCCAACTCAGACGCAGATTACAACAGCACAACGCCATGCATAAGTTCCCCACCCCCCCCACACCGCCGGCCCCCCCCCCCCCCCCCCCGCCCCCCCCACAAACTAAAAAAGGGGCGCCCCCCCCCCCCCCCCCACCGCCTTTCTCAAACAGCAGCCATGCCGCCAGCGGAACCAGCACCAGCTGTGCAGCGGTGAAATTGAACGCCAGCGCCAGTGGCACCGTTCGCAACGTATAAATCCACATCATAAACGCAGCGATATAACTTGCGATCCCGCCGATCGTGTACCACGAGCCCAGTGCCGAGAGTGAGCCCAGTGCCGAGAGTCCCATCGGCCTTGCCGAGTCTCGCGTCGCCATGGCGCCCGCTTTCAGCAGTACCTCCGCCAGCGTGTTGCACATCACCACCACCACCAACGCCGCAATCGCTCGGGAGGAGAAGCCGGAAGCCAGAAGCCAGAAGCCAGAAGGTGGCGTGGACGTCTTGCCTGTGTTCTGAATGGAGGCGCCACTCGCCGATACAGACGAGGCGCCCGTGCTACCCTCTTCTGGCTCCTGGCTTCTGGCTTCTGGCTTCATTTGACATCACAGAAATTGGCGAACTGCGGAAGAACCTTGTCGTGACGCGTCGGCTCCGCAAAACGCATCGCAAACTGAAACGGCAAATTCAACAACGACGACGTGTGACGCACATACAAATCCAACGGCACCAGATGATGACGCAAATGCAACTTCGAATCATAATTCAACGGCGTCGAATAATACGTCGAGACCTTGTTCTCAATACACCACTGCACCACGTCCCGAATCGTCAGAAAATAGAGGCTCAACTCCAACGCCAACGGATACTCCATCCCCAGATAAAGATCGTAAAGCGCCGAGGAAGAGGAGCCAGAAGCCAGAAGCCAGGAGCCAGAAGGGGAGGGGGGGGACAAGATGACAGGGTGACAAGGTGACAAGGAGTCCCCATGTCCTCCTGTCATCTTGTGACTAGCGTCACCTTCTTCTGGCTTCTGACTTCTGGCTTCTGGCTTCTTCGCCACCAGCGTGATCGACGCTGCCACCAGTTTCCCCTGCCGTCGCCACAGGAAGAAACGCACACGGTCCGGCATCTGCCGACTCAGCTCTCGGAAAAATTCAGGCGTGAGTTTCTCAAACTTCATCGACGCTCGGTCATATACCTGCTTGTACAACTGATAAACTTCCTCCGCCTCGTCCGCCACATCATTTGTTACGGAGAACTCGATTTTTTCGTCCGCGGTCAGCTTGAACTTTCGCCGCAGACTTTTCCGCGTTACCTTGCTCAACGTCTTGTTCATGTAATCTTCGAACGAACTGTACTGATCGAGCAAGAGTCCCGTCATCGGCATCGACGGCAACCGCACGAATCCCGCTGCTTTCCTATCCTGCACACTACTGTCCGTCAATCGTGTCAGCGTTTGGCGATGCTCGACCGGGAAATCTTTGAACACAGCCAGGCGCACCTTATGCCGCCGCGAATAGGCTGCGATTACTTCCGCAAGGTCGTCCACAAACGCCGCTCGCTCCGCCTCCGTCGCCCCGACACGCGTTCCCAGCGTCCCCGGGCCCGCCGGATTGCCAAGCATCAGCGTTCGCAGCGTCATGAATCGCGGGAACTTCGACCGAACCCACTCCACGACCCGAACCACCTTGCCCTTCATCCCCGCCAGGATATCCTGCTCCACCACGAAAAACGGCTGCACCCCGCTCAAGCCACTCCCCTTCCCCTCACGATCTCGCACCACAAAATAGTTCAGCGAAAAATCGTGGCTCAGCGTCCGCTGCACCACATCGTAATAACGATGATCGCACATTTCGCCCGACAGGTCGGTCATTTCCAGGAGTTCCGCGGGCATCTCGGCCGCCGGGATCACCTCGGCATGCCCGCAACTCAACCGAAAACTCTCCAGCCGCAAGCCCATCCGACCGTGCATTTCATCAATCAACGATTGCATATATTCTGGCGTAACGCCAATTGACGCGCTATCCCGTTGAACGACGGAAGCCTCCGCATCCAACAAACTCCTCCCTCCCTCCGACAGTGGCGGTACAATGACGGTCATGAGTCCTCACGGCAACTCTCGACCGTTAGCCCCGGCTCTGCCGGGGGATTGTCCGGTGAAGCCAGAAGCCGATGGTCGCGGGGCAAACCCCCGGCAGAGCCGGGAGCTGACGACAAACAATTACGATTGCTTTGGGTATGATACCGACCCGCCAAAGAAAACAAAATTGCGAAACGATTTAACGACTTAACGACTTGACGATTTAACGACTTTATCTCCGGAGCAGCGTATTGAGTTGCACCCGTTTCGCCGCCTGGGCGTCTTTGACGTTGTCGCTGTGGCAGTCCGCTTTCTTGCCCCCCCCTCTCTTGTGGGCCAGTATGCGAATCTGCTCCTGCGTCAGCACCGCTCGCTGCTTGAGCAATTCCACGCCTTCTTCGCTCACGCCCGCCGACTGTATTGCGGACTGCTTCGGCTGGTAGCCCGCCTCTTTGCCGCTGGCGAACTCCTGGATTTCCTTGCTGATCCGCATGGAGCACCAGTCGTGTCCGCACATGGCGCAGAAATCCGCGTCCACTTCCAGGTCCTCATCGTGGAGCGCACGTGCGGTCTCGCCGTCGAAGGCCAGCTCGAACATCATCGGCCAGTTCAACGCCGCACGGGCTTTGCTCATGTCGTCATCCCATTGCCGACTCCCCGTGATCCCGCGAGCGACATCTCCCGCATGTGCCGCGATCTTGTAGGCGATGCAGCCGGCCTTCACGTCCTGCGCCTTGGGCAGACCGACGTGCTCCTTGGGCGTGACGTAGCAGAGCATCGCGGCCCCCGCACGCGCCGCCTCCGTCGCGCCGATTGCGCTGGTAATATGATCGTACCCTGGGAAGACGTCCGTCGTCAGCGGACCGAGCACGTAAAACGGTGCATCATCGCACACACGCTGCTGAAGCGTCATATTCATCGCCACCTGATCCAGCGGCACATGGCCCGGCCCCTCCACCATGCACTGCACACCCGCCTCCCGCGCACGCTGCGTCAGCTCGCCAAGCGTGTGCAATTCCGCTATTTGCGCCGCATCCGTCGCATCCGCGCAACAGCCCGGACGCAGACCATCGCCCAGCGAATACGTCACGTCGTACTGCCGCATGATCGCGCTGATCTCATCGAATAATTCATACATCGGGTTTTCTTTGTTATGGACAATCATCCATTTCGCCAGCAGGCTTCCACCGCGAGACACGATCCCCGTCAAGCGGTTCTTCAACAGCGGCAAATGCTTCTTGAGCACGCCGGCATGAATCGTGAAGTAATCCACGCCCTGCTGCGACTGTCGCTCGATTTCCTTCAAAATAATCGCCGGCGTGAGGTCCTCGATCCGCCGCCCAATGATCATCGAATAGATCGGCACCGTTCCGATCGGAATCGTTGCGTGATCGATGATCGCCTGACGGCATTCGTTAAGATTCCCGCCAGTGGACAAATCCATCAGCGTGTCGGCTCCGAACTTCTGCGCCCAGTTGAGCTTCTCCACCTCCTCCGTCGTTCCCGAGCTGACCGGCGAAGCACCGATATTCGCATTGATCTTCGTCGTAATCATCCGTCCGATCCCCGCCGGATCCAGCCGCTTGGATGAATGCAGCCCCCGCGAATAATTCGCATCATGAATAAACTTCATCCGCTGCGTTACTGTCTGGTTCACCCACAGGCTTGCCGCAGCCCCCTGTGCCCCCGGATGTCCCAGCGCCGGCTCGTCATAAACGAGCTTCATCAGATCGTAAGTCCCCGCCTTCCCCCCCGCTCCGACAAGATGCTGCACATTTGCCGGAATCACCAACCGCCCACGCGCCACCTCCGCCCGAATAAATTCCGGCGTCTGCCCCTCCCGCTGCGCCACCCGCACCATCTGCGGCGTAACCATGCCCACCCGCGCATACTCATATTGCGTATAAAGCTGCTTACCGTTTCCCATAGCCCGTCCAGTATACGATTCCCCATAATCCGCTACAATCATAGGTTTACAGTTCTGCCTTGAGGGTCAGGGCGACCGCATATGCAAGTTAGTCGATAAGTTTTCGTCAAACATTTGTGCCTGCGAACTTGCGCCATGTGATGCGCCGATGTCAAGTAACACCAGTCGGGTCATGCGCGATCCTTAAAAAATTCGGATAACCTACAAAAACAAGGAGTTGGGCATGGATGCTCAAAACCTCAGGGAGATTCTGCGCGTGTTCGAAAACCTCACGGACCCACGGAAAAACAACCGGCACTATCTGCTGCAAGACATCATCCTGCTGGCAATCTCGGCAGTCATGTGCGGCTGCGATGGCTGGCAGGATATGGAGGATTGGACGCAAGACGCTTTGACATTTCTCGAACCTCTGATGCAAAGACCAGAGCATGGCACACCCTCGGCCGACACGTTTCGACGCGTCTTTGCGCGTCTGTCGCCGGAAGAATTTGAGCGGTGCTTTGTCCTTTGGACATCATGCGTGAAGGCCAATACCAAAGGCTCCGGGCAGAGCATCGCCATCGACGGCAAATGCCTCAGACGAAGCTTCACTCACGCATGGGAAAATAATCCGTTGCACATGATCAGCGCCTTTGCGACAGAGCATCAACTGATCCTCGGCCAACTCAAGGTCGATTGCAAGGAAAACGAGATTGTTGCGATTCCGCGGCTGCTTGATTCGCTGGACGTGAAAGGTTCCACGGTGAGTATTGATGCGATCGGGTGTCAGAAAGACATCGCCCGGAAGATCATCAAAGGCAAGGGGCATTGTGTCTTGGCGCTCAAGGAGAATCACAAGAGCTTGTACCAGAGCGTCAAGACTCTGCTTGATGATGCGATTCTCGATGACTTCAAGGATCTGCGCCACGACTACTTCGAAGATATCACCGGCGACCATGGACGCATCGAGACACGCAAGGTATGCACTTCGTCCGCCTCTGCCCACAACGGCGGCTCGCCGACAAACGCCATTGGAACTGCATCGCTGCGAAGCAGAGCACGATGAAGTGAAAGCGGCGGTGGCAGAAGCGGAGAAGATGGAACAGGGCGCAATGGCCTTGCCGGAGGAAGAGTGGATCCGGCAACGGCTAGTGGACTTGGCGGAGCTGCTCAAAAATCAGATGCCGCAGGCGGCGCAGGTGTTGCGACCGATACTGGGGAAGATAGTGGTCGAGCCGGTTGTGCAGCCGGGCAAACAACGTGGTTGCGTACAGTTACGGGTAACGATCCAAGGTAGTGCGATGTTGCTGGCTGCGCTGAAGGGCGAGATGTCAGCAAAATTGCAGCAGATGCTGGAACAAAGCCATGAGACAGGGGAGACGTTTGTGTTGCCGGTCGGCAGGCCGACGAACATGGATGTGCATGGTTCGACGGTGGTGGCGCTGCGCCGGGAAGGTAAGAAGTGGAAAGAAATTGCCGCGGCAACAGGGCTTAAACCTCAAAATGCGTGCATGTTGTATAAGCGGTTGACGACAGCGGAGGTCGTTGAAGAAACACCGCCGAAGAATCAGGAGGTGTCAACATAGAATAAACTCTTATCGAAAAGGGGGTGGAGTGGGAGGGAAATGACGTCTGAGCGAAAGGCTCGGACGTTTCTTTTTGCGCTGGCACAAAAACAGATTCACGTTATCTGAGATAAGGAGGCTAATGAATGGACGAACATTTTAAGGTATTAGCAGAGGTAGTAGGGCAGGCATTGGCGGAGGCATGGCTGGAAGAACAGGAGCGGAGACCTGTGGCCTCTACAAGCAACGCCAACACTCATAAGAGCAAGGCGATTCCGAAAAGCCGCACGACAAGAAGAACACGTATCTGCGGAGCTTCCAAACCGAATGTTCAACGGACATCGTCGTGATGATCGTGGCCGCCGAAAGGAGGCCTTTTTTTAGCTATCAGCTAATACTACAACGCTACGATCGTTGCCGCTGCCGCTGGGGCCCACCAGCGCGCTGACCGACGCCATCGCCAGCCTCACGCCGCGAGCATCCACGAGCCTTTCCCGCCCGCGGAAAACGCTCACGGCGGCAAGCCGAATCTGTTTCTCGTCCGAGTTCATGTTCAGTCATCATCCTGCCCGAGGTCGGCAAGCAGGAAGTCCAGCATGCGGTCCAGATATTCGCGCAGCCAAGTATCCATGCTTTGGGTGCCCTCCTTAGTGTACTCAATCAACGCGTTAAAAAAACGCGTGTTGATGCGAGAGGCGTAGTGACGAAGGCGTCCAATCTCGTCAGGTAAATGACCGATCACGCTTTGGCTGGCCTTCTTGAGCCACTGGTAAATCACATCGTACACTTCCTCCCAGAAGGGGATTGGAGGGCTGTTTTTGAATTCCGAGAGAACATAGCAGAACTGGTCGCGTAACATTGTCTCATTCTGCTTGCTGTCCGGGATAAAATGCAGCCAGATGGGTTGCGCGGTCACGGGCACATTGCGATTGAGACGGGTGAGCAGGTCGGGACGGAACCCTTTCGGCTCGCCGCTCGCCACCGTCTCCCGATATTGCGCCGCCAGTTTGACCAGATTCTTGAACGTAGCCCCGGCGATACGGATATTGTCCACCTCCTCATCGAACGATTCCCAACCGGGGCGACTCACCTTGCCCTCTTCCAACGGGCGTAAAAGATTGTCCTGAACTCGTATTGGAGCGTCCGCGATCTCGTCGAGGAAAAGCGTGCCGCCCAGATAGGAACAGGTTTAAAACAATCCCGGTTTAGCGTCAAGGCCATTCTTATCGTTTGTCCCGGACGTTCCGAAAAGCCGCGCCAGCGTTTGAGGCATTTCCTCGCCAGAACCCCCCAAAATTCCGCAGTTCATCTGGAAGTAGTTGAAATCCCATTTGGCGTTCTCTCGCTTCTCATCTTCGGCAAGAATCTTGCATTTCAAAACCTTCACGAAATTTTCATCTGATGATGCAGATCCGAAATCTCTGATAGCCTTCTTAAGATCATCATTTTTAAGTTTGTCGTTCCATGTCCACCATCTGGTTCCTTCGACCTGCTTTTTGATAAATTCCAAACGAGTAGAAGATTCACGACAAGCGAATATTGGCGGCAGTTTGGCTAGTTTTTCAAGCTTCTCTTGTACGTCATTCAAAAACTTTTTTCCTTCATCCGCGTCCTTCTTGTCTTGCTCGTTCACATCTTCTTTATTTTTTTCTTTTTTCTCAACTTCCTCGATTTTCTGAATTTTGCGGGCGATTTCTCTCATGCAATAGGCATGAAAATCTCCTGCCACAACGCCTTTTCCGCCACCCGCGTCACCGCGTATCAGGATTCTGGCGTGAAGCGGATCCGTCTCCGCAATTTCATGAAGGTCTTTGACCACCTCACTCGACAATACGCCTTTCAGCTTGCCGACCCTCGACAAGCCGTCAAAAAGACTGGCCCTCGCCTGCGTGCAAAATTTACAAATCGCCCTGCAACGATCTTCGTGATTATTTATGCATTTCGAAAATGGCTCGCTTTTTATGCATGGAAGTAAAGATTGATTATCCGAGGGGCATTGACCTTTTTCCTTTTTAAATTTCTCCGGATCTTCATGGAAGTATATTTTTTTTATCAAAATAAATATATTCTTATTTTTTTGATAGAAGAATTTACCTCCATCTATCCAAACCTCAACGTCTGCAAACAGCGTCAAAATCATGTACTGGACCGCCTTGAAACCAAACTCCAAGCCTTCTTTTTCGGCCTCGCTTCTCATTTTTAAGCGGTCTTTTTGCACGTAAATTTTATTTTCGGTCTTTGCTGTCTTTTCCTTCTCTGCATTTTCCTTCCGCAATTTCAGAAAATGAGTTTCCGTTTTTTGTGCCACACGTAGACGCAATCGGCGGCACCATTCTTCAAGAAACTGATTATGCTGCCGGCGGATTGTCTCACGTAAACCACCAAAGGCATCGGCTATATATTTTAACCAATATATCTCCGTATCGCTTAGAGTGTCGTCAGAAGAGGACGGAGGAAATTTATACTTTGCAGTGTCTCCTTTTATGCTCATGCCGAGGTATACATCTGTAATTCCATCACCATATAGAGAAAGTGTGGCCGTAAGAAGCCGTTGCGGAGTCTTTTCGTCTTCGGGGCGGCATTCGTTTACAGGAGCGTGTTTTGTGAGGCGGGTAAACACGCGTTCCACATTTTCCTGTTTTGGATCACGCCAAAGTAATCCTTCAGAAGCGGCATAAAACAGTTTGGCAAAGGCATCGGAATCGTGTTCATGAAAAAGCTCCGTCGGGTCGCGAACGAGAGCTGTTTTGTCCTCCTTCATGTCAAGAGCGACAGTCCAATGACGCCATCTCTTTTGTTTATGGCATTGTTGAAGTTCTTCTGACCGCGATTTTAGCGTACTGTTTGAGGGAAAGATATTTCCGCGAGTCGTTAAATCCCAATTGAAGTGTTGGGGAAACCAGTGAAGCACATTACTCGTTTCTGATGCAACACGAAGAACGTCCTTATCGTCGGATTTAGAGCATTTTTCATGTGGTCGTGGCGTGATGACATGCGCAGGAAGCGAGAGCCAAAGCCCCGCATTGCCATGCGGGGCTCCAAAACGCTACGGGCGAGTGAAAAAAGCTCTAAGATAATGGCCTTCGGGTAGAGCAGCAGCAAAGCGAGATTCGGAGTCTCCATGTGATCGAAAATCCACGCGAAGTAATCCGTCAACTGGCGGTCGGACGAGTTTGCCGCCGTCATGACCGTTGACAAGAAAAGGGAATCCAGATGCTGCCGGTAATTTCCCTGGTCAAGGAACCGCTCGATTTTTTCAAAGTGACCGGGGCCACGCGATTTCCGATCCACTTCCTGGGTTCCTTCCAAAGACAAATCCATGTAATCGAAGTGAAAACTGCTGTCTATCGCCTGGAAGAATTCGTCCAATCCCGAGCCGTTGGAGACGAGGCCGCAACGGGAACCCTGCTTTTTCGCCGTTTCCAAAACTCGCCTTGAAATCGCGCGGGACTTATCGTCAATGAGCGGCTCTTTCGCCACCAGAGCCACAACTTCCGGCTTGGCCGCAGGCATGGTTCGATTCAACAGGAGTTCCCATTCGTCGGGAGACAAAAATTTTTCACGGGATTTTTCATACACCGGCAAGTCGCAATGAGGGCATCGCATCCCGCATTCGGCATTGATGGTCAAACTAAAATTTCTGAAAAAATCCATCTTTACACCCTGTGGCCTACGATCCCGATGACTTATCAAGTCACACCTACACAAAGTATCTCATCCGCCGATGACCTTCACTGTCGTCGGTCTTCACCGTATCCGCAAGGCCTGCCTCTTGTCACGATTTTCGAGGCTTCATTGGCATGATTTCTCCATCTAAATCAAGAAAACGGTATCAGGAAAAAAGTATATTGGCTATGTCCGAATCGTCAATTTTATCCCGGAATCGGCGAGAATTCGACGTAAGCCTTTGCGACAACGAGTTTGTTCCAGAGCACACGGACTGCCAGTCTTGAGATTTCGTTCTCGTGGTCTAGAGCGTTTTTCATGTGGTCGTGGCGTAATGACATGCGCAGGAAGCGAAAGCCAAAGCCCCGCATTGCCATGCGGGGCTCCAAAACGCTACGGGCGAGTGAAAAATGCTCTAATACTCTCAAGAACATGGCATTGGGGCATCTCATGATCTACAAAATGGAACAGATCATCTAAATATTCGCTGATTTCGCGTCATAATAGGTGTTACAAGAAGTAGCTATTGCACAGCTTTTGGGGGCGTTCGGCGAGAGGGTTGCTACCTCCAGGCCAATGGTTCGGGTGTGCCCGTTGGCGTGTTGGGGTTGTTTTTGGAGAGGGAGGGGTTCTTCTGGGTCGGGCATGTAAACACCGCCGGCAATACCAATGCAGCGGTGGGAAACTTCGAAGTAGAAACCGGCTCCGCCGTGCCGGGAGAGGGTTTGGTGGGAGAGCTATTTTCGTTTCTGTTCGAGCAGCCATTTGTAGACATCGGGATTCGCGTAGGTCTGCGTCCACGAGTTGTGGCCGACGCCGGGGTAGACCGTCATCTTTACGTTGCCGCCGATGGATTTGAGGGCTTCGACGCAGAGGCGGTCAAGTTCGAAGGGGACGAGGGGATCGGCGTCGCCGTGGAAGACCCAGGTGGGGAGGTTTTTGATGCGGGACATGTCGGCGGCGTCACCGATGCCGCAGATAGGGACGATCGCCGCGAAGAGCTCCGGGTACCACATCGCGGTTTGCCATGTGCCGTAGCCGCCCATTGAGAGGCCTGTCAAGTAGATGCGGTCCGGATCGACGCGGTACTTCTCCGACACTTCGGCGAGCAGCGATTTGAGTAGCAGAGGCTTCCACCATGTGTCGCTCGGGCATTGCGGCGCGACCACGATGAATGGCAAATCGGAATGCTCCGACATGAACCGAAAGACTGGATTATTTTTGATAATCGACAAGTTCTCGCCACGTTCGCCGGAACCGTGCAGGTACAGGATCAGCGGATATTTTTGCGCCTTGTCCGTGTCGTAGTTTTTCGGCAGTCGCACGAGGTACTTGTAATCCTGCGGGATGGCGAGCCTGTTCTTGAGTTCATGCCACCATCGTTGGTTCCTCGCTTCAGGGCCGGTGCGATCGACCACGGGTTCCTGCTGCGAGGTGCTTTCCGCCATGCCGGCGAGCAGCACCGCGATGCCGTCACTTCGGCGGGCACTTTCGTGGAATGACATTCTGAAAGTTTCGCTGAGCTGTTTTTGACAGGCGTTGAGCACGGTCGGCGAAATGCCGAACTCTTTTGGCAGTTGGATATCTTTCGCGCTCAATTCCATTTGTTGCCAGTTCGTCAGTTTGCCTGGGACGCGATAGAGTGTTACGAAACGGCGGTCGGTTTCGCCGTAGGGGCAGGTGATGTCTACGATCGCGCCGTAACGGCCGGGCTTGTCGGCGCGGGTGACTTCGTGAAAGTCCGCGTCGTAGTACGTGATGCGGAGCGTGTAGGGTCTGACGGCGTCCTCGACGGCCGACGGTTCAACGAAATCTCCGCCGGGGAACACTGTGCCATCAAAGACGTAGCTGTTGAAGCGAAATTCCGCACTATGTAGAAACTGCTGTCGAGTGAGGGTGGGCGGCGTGACTTCCATGCGTGCCACTTCCTGGCCGTTGCGAGTGAACGTCAGATATGTAGGACTTGCGCTGATTAAGCCAAACGGCAGCATCATCGTGTGGCGTCCCGGTTCGTCGCCTATGATCGACGCCACATTGCCCCAGCCGTCCATGGCCACGTCGATTTTTTTATGGCCGGGCTCGACATCGTTCACGCGGATACGCATCTGCTGGTAGCCGACGTACTCGGCATTGGCCGCGAAACGGATCGGGGCGGAAGGCTGCTTCGCGAGCTTCACGCGTGTATGGAGATCCGCTTTTTCTGTGACATCGCCTTTGCCCCACTGATATGCGACGCGATCCTTTTGCGAGAGGCGATCGAAAACATGCACCTGCACACCAAACTCCGTGCCGAGGGCAGCGTGCGTTTTCAAGTTGGCGAAGGGAATGATGCCTTCCATCACATAGCCGCCGGCGGTGCTCATGCAGGCTGTTTGTACCGTGAGCTTATCAGGATTTCGTTTCTCCGCACGCAGATCGTCGATCACACAGCGTAATTGCTGCGATTCCCGACTACGGCCCGCCGCCATCGCCACACGCATCGCTTCCTCAGGCCGCGTAGCCACCGTGACCATCACCGAATCGCCGAGCGCCAAGCGATCACTCTCCGACTCGATCGGCGTGACGTCATGTACAGTCACAAGAAACACGAGCCCTTCATCGTTCCAACCCAATCGCAATTGCGGCGACCTGCTGACATCGCCCCATCGGTGCGGCTGCGATTCGCCGAAAACATCCACGCGAAATCCGCGATCGCCCCAGTCCTCGCCGCGGCCGTCAATCGTCAGGTTCGACAAGCAAGGAATGTCGTACGTCTCCGTGACGCCCATTCTCGCAGGGCCGCTCTCGGAGCCTTTTGGCTTTTGCCACCCGGCGCAGCCCGTAAGCATCAGCAACGCCGCACACGTGACGCTCAGGATCGTTTTCATCTTGATTCCCCTTGAGTTGACCCAAGCAGGAATTATACATTGGAATCAGGCAATGTGTAAAATTTACTTGCTTTCGCGCCCTACAAGTCCCACAACTACTACAAGTCCCGCTTCTCGTTCGAGCGAGCCCAACACGGAATCGGAACTCGCCACCAAGAATTCTGCTACGCAGGAAGGAGTCAAGTGATCCGGTAACTCAACCAACGACACGACCATAGGAATGACGCTGCCATTTGTGGATTTACTTGCCTTACTTGCTACCCTCGTTTACTCGGTTTGTCGATAGGAAGCGTCGTGGCCGTTCTAGAACGTCGTTACAAAGCAGCCTTGCACTGTGCCATCCTTGCGACGATTGTTTTTCCCGGCTTACTCTGGTTATCGCACTCGTGGGGGAACACCGTACGACGTATATGGGAGGCTGGGAAGAGGCAGGCGGCTGGGGTACCACAGGTCTGGGACGATCTCGGTCCCAGACCTGTGCCTGGTGTTCCGATTTGTCTCGCCTTCCGCAAAACATCCTCGTCCCCTTGCTCTGTACACTTCTTTCCCCTAGTTTCAAGGGTCTATGCTTTACTCGCTGACGCCGCTGTCCTTTACGCTCATCGCTTTCGTCTTTGCTCTTTTTGCAGGGACGCTGGGCTCTCTCCTGGGCATCGGCGGCGGCATTATCATGACACCCGTGCTCTCTCAGCTTCTGCAGGTGGATATCCGCTACGCCTTTGGTGCCTCGATTGTCTGTGTTCTTGCGACTTCCGCCGGGTCCGCCGGTGCTTACGTCCGCCAGCACATGGCCAATCTCCGCGTCGCGATTTTGCTTCAGCTCGCCACCGCCGTCGGCGCCGTGACGGGCGGGGTTCTCCTCTCCTTTGCTCCCAAGCGTACGCTCTTTGTCCTCTTCGGCCTGGCGATGGCCTTCACTGCCTTCATGATGGTCCGTAAACGCATCAATCCCCGTGCCACGGTTCCGCTGGACCCTCTTGCCGACCGCCTCCATCTCCACGGCCACTACCACGACACCGACACCGGCCAACACATCGCCTACCGCGTCACCCGCTCCAAAATCGGCCTTGTTCTGATGTACATCGGCGGCATTCTCTCCGGACTCCTGGGCATCGGCGCAGGCTCCATCGCCATGCCGACCCTGGCCACCATGAGGCTGCCCTTCAAAGTCTGCTCCGCCACCAGCAACTACATGCTGGGCGTCACCGCCACCGCCACCGCTGGCATCTACTTCGCTCACGGGTGGATCAACCCTTTCATCGTCGGCCCCGTTGCACTGGGCGTCTTCTGTGGCGCCACCATCGGCACTCGGCTCGTCCACCGCATCCACACCAAAGTCATCCGCATCATTTTTGTCATCATCCTCCTGATCACCGCCATCCAAATGCTCAAGAAAGGCTTCACACCCCCCGACAACCCCACCACGCAACCCACCTCCGCGTCGGAGGTTCACCCATGACTCTCCCCACCGTCCCACCCCCTCCCCCAAGTTCGACTGCTGAACCTCCTGTCGTTCGACACGTCGAAATCGCCATCAGTTACATTCTCCGCGTCGGCGTGATCCTGAGCCTGTCTCTGATCATTCTGGGCATTGCCATCACGCACGTCCGGCATCCTGAATTCCGCACCGAAACGATGCCGCTCGAAGCCGCCAGCAAGGTCGCTCCCATTTTCCCTTACACCACTGCCGACACGCTCAACTACATGGAGCATTTCCGCGGCCGCGGCTTCGTCGTCGCGGGAATCCTCGTGCTGATCTTTATCCCCGTCGCCTCCACGATTGCCTCGATCTTCGCCTACGCCAGGCTGAAAGATCGCGCCTTCGTCCTCATCAGCGTCGGCATTCTGCTCGTCCTGCTCGTCGGCTTTGTCATCGGCCACCTCCAAACCCCCACCCACAGAGGCCCCCCGCCGCCGCCTACGACCGAACCTTAACTTGAATTTTCACATCTCTTCTTCCGCCTCAATCGTCGGCGGCTGTAGATCGCCCGGCATCGCGTTATGCAGCATCGGCAGCTTGTTCGTGCTCAGATACGCATTGAGCTTCCGCAACGCCTCGGTCTCGATCTGACGCACACGTTCTCGCGTGAGACCCACCTTGTCGCCGACCTCCTTGAGCGTCAGCGGCTGGCCGTCCTCCAACCCAAACCGCAGCTTCAAAATCTCCGCCTCACGCTGATCGATCTTGTTGAGCAGCATGTAGATCGTACGCACTTCGTCGCGGTTCAGCACAATATCGTCCGGGGTCTGCGTACGATCGTCGCTGAGCATTTCGTGGAGCGCCTGGCCGTCCTCCTCGGTGATCTGCGCCTGCGTCGGCGAATGGAAGGCGCGTACCGCCCGGTGAATGATGCGTACTTTTTTCACCGACATTTTCATGTGCCGGGAGAGCTCCTCCAGGTTCGGCACACGCCCCAGCACGTCCTCCATCTCCGCAATTGCCTGCTTCCATTTCGCGATCATCTCAACCATGTACGCAGGAATATGGATCGGCTGCACCGAGTTGATCAGCGCCCGCTTGATCGCCTGTTTAATCCACCACGACGCATACGTCGAAAACCGGATATTTAATTCCGGATTAAATCCCTCCACCGCTTTGAGCAGTCCGATATTTCCCTCTTCGATCAGGTCCTGCAAGGCCAATCCGCGATTGGTGTAGTTTTTAGCGATGTTGACCACGAGCCGGAGATTGGAGCGGACCATTTCTTCGCGAGCGGACGGATCGTTTTCCCGGATCACTCGGCGCGCCAGTTCCTTCTCTCGGTCCGGTGTCAACAGCGGAGCCGAGTTGATTTGGTTCAGGTACAGTTGCAGGCCAGATTCAACTGCCATAGAACGAACGTCCGTCCAACAAGACAAGAAGGCCAAGTGATGTCAGCGAGATGTGCCCCTGCGAAACAGATAGGTGCTATTTTCTCCAAACTGAAGCGCAGTGTAACATTCGAATCAGGCCAATTCAAGAAATTCCTCGACCGGCGATGATCATGATTCCATATCGTCCCCGCATCCGGCCCACTTAAGCGAAACGCCCCGCTACCAGGCGACGGTCCAATAAGAAGAAGCCAGAAGCTAGAAGCCAGAAGGATGTGAATAAGTTGTAAGCTTGAAGTCTTCTGGCTACTGGCTCCTGGCTTCTGACTTCTTCAATTGCCGCAGTGCTTCGTACACGACCACTCCCGCCGCCGTCGAGACGTTCAGTCCTCGCGTTCCCGGCAACATGGGTATCTGGTAGACGCTGTTGGGATACGCCTTGAGCAGGTCCGCAGGCAGACCCGCCGACTCCTTTCCCATAAAAATCCACGTATTGGCCGCGATCCGCCCCCCCCCCTCCTCCCACAGCGACCGCCCGCCCAGCCCTGACGTCAACACGATCGGATCGCCACCAACCTTCAGCATCAACGACGACAAATTGTCATGCACCACCATCTCCAGCGACTTGAGATAGTCCATTCCTGCTCGTTTGAAGTGTCGATCCGTCAGGAAGAATCCCAACGGCCGCACCAGATGCAACTGAGCCCCCACCGCCGCACATAACCGCCCAACGTTCCCCGCATTCTGCGGTATCTCCGGCTCCACCAAAACCACCTTGAGGGAATGCTTCGGTAACATCAAATGCTCCGCAGTGTTGAGTAGCCAGAAGAATTTCGCGTTGGATTCGTCATTACTTCTGGCTTCTTTCGCCCACCACCACCGTCCGTGCCACCATATCTCCCAACCGCTGCCGCCCACGCGAAAACAGCAGGTACACTACGAAAATCCCCAGCAGCATCTCCGGCAATCGAATCAAATTCCTCACCACGATCGCCCCCGGCGTCGGAGCCTTCCCGTCCGTCATCATCACACGAATCCCCCCCCCTCCTACGCACGCTTTCCCCACAGATCGTTGAAACACCAGCTCTCCCGCCGTCACATGCAGCAGATACAGACCCCAGAACGCCATCAGCTCCGGCAACCGCAGCAACTCGTCAAAACTGAAAATCAATGGCGTCCAATCCGCGATCGGCCGCAGGGTCCAACCGCCGTATGCCATCAGCATGGATGCGATGCTCATCATGATCCATGTCGCCAAAATGTCTATCACAAACGCCGCCCCTCGCCGCGGCACGCTCGCCGTCACCATCCCCTCCGGCAACACCACCGCCCCAAAACCACCCTCCAACTTCCCTCTCCCCCCGACTCCCCGCCCTCCCCCCCGTTCCTCTTCCTGTTGCCTTTTCGGCCACCGCCACAGCGACAACCCCAGCATCAACGCCAGCAGCACGATCTTCACGCTCTGTGAAAACTCCACGTCACGACGCGAATCCACCACCTTCATCGCCTCAGGACCCCGCACCTTCCGCCCAAGGCTGTCAAACACATAGGTGATCATCTCCCCATTCGCATTGCTCGCCATCACTCCGATGGAATTCTCCACCGCTCCGACCGCCACGTCCCGGACGCCCAACTGTTTCATTCCATCCAACTTCATCGGCGGCAACATATTCTGATGCGGAATCGTCAGGTCCAGCGCGCCGCCGTTGGTCACCATCCAGCCGCCATGCAGTTCCACATATTCCGCCTTCTCCGCCCAGAACAGATACAACGTCTCATCCAACATCACCGGCATCAACCGCGACTCCCCCCCCCCCCACCCCCCCCCCCATCCCGCTCCCCCCCCTCCCCCCCCCACCCCCCCCCCCCCTCACAAAACCACCCCCCCCGTCACCACACCCCCCCCCCC
>WQYP01000095.1 GCA_009781185.1 Phycisphaerales bacterium
TCCCCGAGATACCTTCCTGGCCCGCTCATCACGATATCCTCCATGACACTTCATCATGGAACGTATCGGCCAAAACGACAAGCGATCAGGAAAAAACGACCTGTAATGATGCTATAGTCTCGATTTGCGTGGCGTTATGCGAAGTGATCGCCGCCATGGGGGAGGCCCATTCTCACATCAATATTTTCAACGGATATACGTATCCTCTGCAATTTTACATTTTCGACGGCAACCTGTACGTGATCAACGCCGACAAAAACTTGGCGGAGTGGAAATAGCGACAACACTCGAGGATTACAAGCGGCACAACGATGCCGTATTGAACTATGCGATGAAGTGACAAAGCCCATGAAACCACGGAGAGCACGGAGTTTCAAGTTTCGAGGTTCTCGAAACTCGAAACTTTGACAAATTCTCCGTGCCCTCCGTGCTCTCCGTGGTTTCAACACTTTTCGAATCTTATGATTATTTATCGGTGCGAGGCATGAGCCATTTGGGCGGGATGCGGGCGGGTCCCAGGGAACGGGAGAGGTTCATGGCGTCGAGGAATTCGACGCCGGCGAGGTGGAGGGAGTCGCTGAGTTTATTGCAGTAGCGGATGCGACTGAGGATGCTGCGGCCGGTGCGATTGGCTAAATGCATCACGATCATCAATCGCTCGTTTTCGCGGAAGGGATGGGAGGTGTCGAAGGACGCGCCGCCGGTGCTGATGTCCCGGAGGGTGATGCGTGTGGAGGGATGGTTGGGCTGATCGAGGAGGACCGCTTCGCATTCCATGGTGACAGCAGTGCGTTGGGCAGAGCGGCGTTCTTCGCGAACAGGGGGTGCCCCGGATGGCCCCATCGCATCGGGCGCTTCAACGGGAGTATTGACAACAGAGGCCTCACCAGCCATGGACGATTTCCTGGTTTCTCATGATGATCAATATCGGGCGTGAGGCGTGGAACAAAATCGCCGTTTGTACCGCCTGGGGACCTTCCATGGAAATTCCAAGGAGCCACCAGAGTCTATATCGTCACCGAATGGCGGGTGCTTCAGTGTCGAATCCAGCCAACCCCGAAAAAAGGTGAAGGATAGTCTTGCGTGGAAACGTAAGGCTGCGGACGCCAGAGACCCTTCATGGAACGTATGCGTGAGACGCGTAGGAGGCGTTAAGCCTTGCGTTTCCTCGCAAGGCTATTGCGTTCCCGGCACAACATCCACGCCCAAACTTTACACCGTCTTCATCAAACGTTAGCGCAGGAAGTTTAATCTGTCGCCGCGATGAATATGAGAAACGGTCTTTTTTGAAAGGAATCGTATGCGTTTCTGGCAAATCGGTGCGACGGCGTTGGCGGCAATGGCGTTCCTGGGTGCGTCGATCCCGACGGCACGTGGCGAAACAC
Source organism: Phycisphaerales bacterium (assembly GCA_009781185.1). Classification (GTDB taxonomy): domain Bacteria; phylum Planctomycetota; class Phycisphaerae; order WQYP01; family WQYP01; genus WQYP01. Next base: position 1,386 of record WQYP01000095.1, read on the forward strand.
AGTTGCAAGGTGCGGGAGCGTCGTTCCCGGCACCGCTGTATGCCAAATGGGTCGCGGCGTACAACAAGGCCCACAGCGACGTCGTCGTGGATTATCAGTCAGTAGGATCCGGTGCGGGCATTACACAGATCACGGCAAAGAAGGTGCACTTCGCAGGCTCCGACGCCCCCTTGACAGCGGAGCAGGAGAAACAGGCCGGTGCGGATATCCTGCACATTCCGACGGTGGCCGGGCCGGTGGTGCTGATTTATAACGTGCCGGGAGTGAAAGAAAGCCTGAAGCTCAACGGCGATGCGGTAGCGGGAATTTATCTCAAAGAAATTAAGTCGTGGAACGATCCGAAGATCGCGGCGTTGAATCCGGGGGTGACGCTGCCGCGAATGCCGATCCAAGTGGTGCGGCGGGCAGACGGCTCTGGCACGACGTTCATCTTCACCAGCTATCTGTCGGCGGTGAGCAAGGCGTGGGCGGAGAAAATTGGGGCGAAGGCGTCGGTGGATTGGCCGGCAGGACTGCTGACGACACCGAAAAATGACGGCGTAGCGACAATGGTGAAAAATACGCCGGGCGCCATCGGCTACGTCGAAGCGGCTTACGCCACGCAAAATAAACTGGCCTATGCGAAGCAGATCAATAAGGAGGGCAAAGAAGTCACAGCCTCCACCGCCGGCGTCGTCGCGGCGGCCTCCACGGTCGCATTCCCAGCCGACCTGAAAATCAGCATCGTCAACGCGGCAGGTGCCGATGCTTATCCAATCGCTGGATATACGTATATTTTAGTACATCAAGACTTATCTTATCTGAAAGATCGTGCCGCGGCCAAGGCATTGGTGAAATTCCTGGACTGGTGCGTCAGCGACGCACAAAAAATGACCGACGGTACGGACTACGCTCCGCTGCCGCCGGAAGTGCAGAAAAAAGTGCAAGCCAAACTCCGCACCATCACCTTCGACGGCAAGCCCGTGCAAGAGTAAACAACTAGCCCCCGGCTCTGCCGGGGGTTTTTCCTCGCAAACCCACCATCTACGGTCTCCACCGGACGAACCCCCGGCAGAGCCGGGGGCTAATGGGCTCTTCGCATTCATCACAGGAGCAGCATGACAACAGCAACTTCTGCAAAAAGATGGGAGACGGGGCGACGCTGGACAGGGCGGATGTTTGACGCGGCCGCAGCGACATGGGTCTGGGGCGGAGCCTGGGGTGCGGTGACGCTGTTGGGCGTATTGGCGGGCGTGTTGCTGTATGGAGCTTGGCCGGCCATCACGCGATTCGGCGTGCGGTTTTTGTGGAGCACCTCGTGGGACTATGCGGAGAGTTTCGGAGCCTGGCCGGTGATCGAGGGAACGCTGCTCTCGTCGTTGATGGCGGTCTGTCTGGCGGTGCCGTTGGGCGTAGGGGCGGCGGTGTTTCTGGTACGGCTGGCGCCGCGCTGGCTGGCAGTGGGAGCGGGGTTTCTTATTGAACTGCTGGCGGCGATTCCGTCGATCGCCTACGGCATGTGGGGGGCGCTGGTGATGACGCCCTGGCTGAATCAGTACGCCTCGCCGCTGTTTGCCTACACGATCGCCAAGCTGCGTTGGATACCTTGGGGGATCGATGCGTATACCGGGGAGGCGTATTATTTGCCGGGTGATTTTTTGTCGCCGCTGGGGATTCCGACGAACGTATTCGCCGGCGGCGTGATTCTGGCGATCATGATTTTGCCGATCATCACGGCGGTTACGCGGGACGTGCTCCTGGCCGTGCCCGGGGAACTGGAGCAGGGCGCTTATGCGCTGGGAGCAACATGGTGGCAAGCAACACGCATGGTATTGTCATATACGAAAATGGGAATACTCGTGGCCGTGATTCTGGGATTGGGACGGGCGCTCGGCGAAACGATGGCCGTGACGCGGGTGATCGGGGGGACAGTGGGAGCGGTGGACAATCTCTTCAAGCCGGGCGCGACGATTGCGAGTGTGTTGGCGAATGAATTCCCATCGCCGCAGACCGGCATGCATCGCAGCGCGTTGATTTACGCGGCTCTGGTGCTGCTGGTGATGACGATGCTGGTCAACACGCTGGCACGCATGCTGGTGATTTCGATCAGCAAGAAGGGTCGCAACGAACCATCGGCGAGGCGCCGATGCCACGAACCAGAGGGGGCGGGGACAGGCGGAGACAAAATAGTGTTTACGGGGAAGCTGGGGGTGGGTTGGTGGGGAAATAGTGGGGAACGACCGTACAATCGCTTAGCGCGAGTGGCCAATCGCCTGATGCAAAGTTTCTGCTCGACGAGTGCAGGCGTGGCGATGCTGGTGTTGATGCTGATTACGGGCTATCTCGTTTACAAGGGGTTTTCGAGCCTGAGCTTGGACTTATTTCTGAAGAACCTGGATGATGAGGGGCAGCGTGTGGGTCTTCGTAACGGCATTGAGGGGACAGCGGTGCTGATCGGGCTGGCGAGCCTGATGGGTGTGCCGGTGGGGATGGCCTGCGGCGTATGTTTGGCCGAATATGCAAAAAAAGCCTGGATAACAAGCATTATCCGCCTGGTCGTGGACGTACTGGTCGGCGTTCCATCGATTATCATAGGCGTATTGGTATTTGAACTCGTAGTGCTGCCGTGGGGCCAGTCGGCATGGGCGGGGGCGTTGGCGTTGGCGTTCATCATGATACCGATCGTGGCAAGGACGACGGAGGAGATGCTGCGACTGGTACCGCAGTCGTATCGAGAAGCGTCGATCGGCGTGGGGGCTTCGAAGGCCCAAACGCTTTTCCGCGTGATTTTGCCGGCCGCCAAGGGCGGCATCATCACCGGCGTCATGCTCGCCGTGGCGCGTGTGGCTGGCGAAACAGCTCCGTTGATTTTTACGGTGTTGGGTTCCGATCAGCCGGTGTTTCGCTGGAGCGGCGGCGGCGGCTCGTTTATCGAGTTGAATCGCTTTTTCCCAGCCTTGACGTTACAGATATGGAAGAACGCCGAGCAGCCGGACAATCGCCTGGTGAATCAGGCATGGGCTGGCATGTTGATACTGATGTTTCTGATTCTGGCGCTGAATCTCGGCGTCCGCCACTTTTCTCGGGCCAAGCCCCCCCCCGCCAAAAAGGCCTGATTCCGCATTGTTAGCGGAGCGCTAATGGAGCGCTAATGTTTGCCGGCAGGGGTTTACTTGACCGTATCAAACAGCTTTACTTGTGACAGTTGGACGATCTGAGGAATATGGACATGACAGCCATTCTTGAAGAAGTAGAGACGCCCCCCTCCCCGGTGAAAAGTCCGCGGCGAATGACCGCGATCAGCGCCGCCGAACCGTTGGCCGCCCCGCCTGCCGTGGAAGTCCGCGGCCTGAACCTCTTCTACGGCAAAACGCAGGCCCTGCACAACATCCACCTGACCATCCCGGAAAAACAGGTCACCGCCTTCATCGGCCCCTCCGGCTGCGGAAAATCCTCCCTCCTCCGCTGCTTCAACCGCATGAACGACCTGATCGACCACTGCCACGTCACAGGCTCGGTTAAAATCCACGGCAAAGAAATCTACGGCCCCTCCCCAAAAAGCATCGACGTGATCTCCCTGCGAAAACGCACCGGCATGATCTTCCAAAAACCCAATCCATTCCTGAAATCCATTTATCAAAATGTAATCTATTCATTGCATATCGATGGCATCACAAAAAAATCTGTTCTGGATGATGCCGCCGAACGGGCACTGCGAAGCGCCGGCTTGTGGGAGGAAGTCAAAGATCGACTGCACAGCTCCGCCCACGCGCTCTCCGGCGGACAACAGCAGCGGTTGTGCATTGCCCGCGCGATCGCCGCGGAACCAGAGGTGCTGCTGATGGACGAGCCCTGCTCGGCGCTGGACCCGATCGCCACGAAAAAAATCGAAGCGCTGATCGACTCCTTACGCCGGCATGTGACGATCATCATCGTGACGCACAACATGCACCAGGCGAACCGCGTAGCGGACCACACGGCCTTTTTCTATCTCGGACAACTGGTCGAATTCGGCGCCACGGACAAAATTTTCCACAGCCCCGACAACCAGCAGACAGAAGATTACATCACGGGACGCTTCGGATAAGATAAGATCGGACCATGTTTACCATCGACACCGTCACCGTCATCACCGCCGCCACCGGACACGGCAATCTTGCCAAGTGCCTGGAATCCGTGCAAAAACAAACATTCCCGAACATCGAACATTGGCTCGTCTCCGACGGCCAAGAGCGGCTCGCCGCCGTACAAACGATCCACACATCCCACCCCCCTACCGGCCACCCGCGCCGCCTCATCATCCTCCCTCATCCCACCGGCAAGGACGGCTGGTGCGGGCACCGCATCTACGCCGCCGCCTGCTTCCTCGTCAACACCGAGTTCCTCTGTTTCCTTGACGAGGACAACGGGTTCGGGCCGGATCACATTGCTTCGTTGGTCGCCGAGATCCGCACCACGCAATCCACATGGGCCTTCGCTCTTCGCAACATCGTCGATGAGTCCGGTAAATTTATCGTTAAAGATATTTGCGAAAGTCTCGGCAATCTGCATCACGTCTTCAACGACAAAAACGAACACCTCATCGATACCAACTGTTATCTGCTTCCCCGTGAAATGGCGGTGAAGTGTGCTCCTATTTGGTACGCTCCCACCGGGCACGGCAGCAGCGATCCCGACCGCGTGATGTGCCGGACTGCTCTGCGAGAGTTCCCCAAGGTCTGCTGCAATCGCCGGCACACGGTCAACTACACGGTTGGTACCCGCGGCGGCAGCAGTGTCTCCGCCGAATTCTTCATCGCCGGCTTCCAGGCGATGCGTATGGCGTATCCTATTGGCATGCCGTGGGAAACCCAATTGGTCCCGTAGGGACCGATTGGGTGCCAATTTTTTCGGTGCCAATTTTTTCATGAACTTTTTATCATCCTGTGCGTCTAACGCTCTTGAATCCTTGTTTTCCTGCTTGGAGATTTCTCATGAAACGTACCGCCATTGCCGCCATTTTTCTGTCACTGGCCGTTTGCAGCGTCGCGGCTGCCGCTGAGGAAACTATCGTTAAGGGTAAGGTTGATGCTGTTACGGTTTACCGGGGGCAGGCATTGATCACTCGGATTGTCGATCTGCCGGGCGGGGAAGGGCTGGGGGAAATCGTTGTTTCGGAACTGCCGGATCGGATCGTGCCGCAGTCGCTGTTTGCCGAGGGCAGCGACAGCGTTGAGATTCGCAGCGTCGTCTACCGCAACCGTCCCGTCGCTCAGGATGTCCGCGAGGAAGTCCGTAAGATCGACGATGCCGTCCAACAACTCAATGACCAGATTGCCGCCAACACCCAGCAGCAAAACCTTCTCAAGGAGCAGCGAGGCTACCTCGACAAGCTCGCCAATTTCACCGCTCCGACCGCCAATGTCGAGATGACCAAAGGTGTTCTGAACGCGGATCAGCTCAAAAATCTTACCAGCTATCAGTTTGAGCAGCGTCAGAAGATCGCCGACCAGGAATTCAAGCTGACGCTGGAGCAGCGTAAGCTCAACGAACAGGCCAATCTCCTTGAGCGTCAGCGTACCGAGATCACGGGGCGTTCTTCGCACGTTCTTCGGGAAGCGGTCGTGTTCGTGAGCCGCAAATCTGGGGGGGGCGGCGGGACATTGAAGCTCCGCTACCTCGTCGACAACGCCGGTTGGGCTCCCAGCTACAACATCCGCGCCGACGCTGCCCGGAAGAATGCCACCATCGAATACCAGGCGTCGATCCAGCAGATGAGCGGCGAAGACTGGACGAATGTCAATATGACTCTTTCCACCGCGACGCCCAACCTCGTCGCCGCCGCACCGGTGCTCAACCCACTCACACTGACCTTGAGCCGCACTGAACTGGAAAAGGCAAAGGAGATTTCCTCGAAGCTCGATTACCAAACCGCCCAAAGCAACCGCGTCGCATTACAGAACATCGCCGAAGCCGCCCGCAACACTCGCGGTAACTGGGACAACACGAACGGCCCCGTCGCCGTCGGCAGCGGTGGCGGCGGCGGCTCCCTCTTCTCCTCCGGCTTATCCCAAACCCAAATCGGCAACAAATTCAACGTCAACAACTATGAGAACGACTTGGGGCTCAACAAAGTCGCCGACCAGTTCCAGGTACTCGAACTACTCGCCGGTGACGACAGCAAATCGAAACCCGCCACCCGTCCCAGCTTCCGCCCCGCCACCGAAGGCATCGTCGTGACCTACCAGATGAAATCCCGCACCAGCCTCCCCAGCCGCTCCGACCAACAGCTCATCCAAATCGACTCCTTCGGCGTCAAAAGCGATTTCTACAAAGTCGCCACACCCGTCCTGACCACCTACGTCTACGACCAGGCAACGCTCACCAACACCAGCAACCTCGTGCTGCTGGCCGGCCCCGTCTCCACCTACGTCGGCGGCCAATTCGTCGGATCGGGCGACACGCCCACCGTCGCCGTCGGACAACCCTTCACCGTCGGCTTCGGCATCGACTCGTCCCTGCGCGCCTACCGCGAACGCACCGACAAAACCGAAATCACCCAGGGCGGCAACAAAATCGTCAGCTACACCTTCCGCATCGCCATCGACAACTTCGGCACCACTCCCGCCAACGTTCGCATCATGGACCGCCTCCCGACCGCGAAGGATTCCGAAGTCAAAGTCACCTTCATCGACGCCGAGACGATCCCGCTGAGCACCGACCCGGAATACCGCCAGAGCGAGCACAAGAAAGGCATTCTCCGCTGGGACATCACCGTTCCCGCCCAGAAACGCGGCACCGAAGCGTTCTCGCTTACCTACAAGATGAATATGGAATATGACAAAAACCTTGCGATCTCCGCCGCCAGCGTCCTGCGTGAAGATGAAATTCGCGACCTGATGTCCCCCGCCGCCAAACCCAAATAAGAGCAGACGTTCCGAATCAGAGCCGCGACCGTAAGGTCGCCTCGCGAACCAACGATGATCCTTCCGTGACCGTTCAATTGCGACTCGATCATCGCTGGTTCGCCGCTTTGGACGCAACGACTTAACGACTTAACGACGGAACTGCTGCATTGCCACTTTTTTTCCAGTATGCTAGAGCGCGAACGTTCTATTACTGAGGAACCCATTTCATGAGTACGCCCATCGACTACGAAAAGATTCCCGTGAAGGTTTTCGATCAGCCCCGCGAGGCCAGTCTTGCCGCCGCCAGCGAGATCGCCGCGTTGATTCGTGCTAAGGCGTTGGAAGGGAAGATGTGCGTGCTTGGTCTGGCCACCGGTTCCACGCCGGTGTCCATCTACGCCGAGCTCGTCCGCATGCACAAACAGGGCGGCTTGTCCTTCAAAAACGTCATCACCTTCAACCTCGACGAATACTTACCCATGCAGCCCAACGAGCTACAGAGCTACCACCGTTTCATGCATGAGCACCTTTTCGATCACATCGACATTGATCCGAAGAACATCAACATTCCCGACGGCACCCTCAAGCTCGAGGACGTCCCCGCCTACTGCTTCGCTTACGAAGAAAAAATGGCGAAGGCCGGCGGTCTCGATCTGCAACTCCTGGGCATCGGCCGCACCGGACATGTCGGCTTCAACGAACCGGGCTCCTCGAAAGCGAGCCGTACACGCCTGATGACGCTGGATCGTGTGACGCGTATCGATGCGGCCGGCGATTTTCTGGGGGAACGCTACGTGCCTCGCCGCGCCATCACGATGGGCGTGGGAACCATTCTTTCCGCCAAGCGGATCCTGCTGCTGGCGTTTGGCGAAGGCAAGGCCAGCGTCATCCAACAGGCGGTGGAAGGTCCCGTCACGACCGCCGTTGCCGCGAGCTTCTTGCAGGAGCATCCCAACTCGCAGATCCTTCTGGACGCCGCCGCCGCCGCGAAGCTGACACGCTCCAAGACGCCCTGGCTCGTCGGACAGGTACAATGGGACGCTAAACGCATCCGCACCGCGGCGATCTGGCTCGCCCTCAAAATCAACAAGCCGCTGCTCAAGCTCACCGACGAAGACTACAACGAGTCCGGCCTGCAGGACCTGCTGGCCGAAAAAGAGTCCGCTTACAAGATCAACCTCGACGTCTTCCGCACGATGGGCGAAACCATCACCGGCTGGCCCGGCGGCAAACCCGACCGCCTCAAACGCCCCGGCGACATCGCCCGCCCGACAGACGCCATCTTCCCAAAACGCTGCATCATCTTCTCTCCGCACCCGGACGACGACGTGATCTCCATGGGCGGCACGCTCATTCACCTCGCGGACCAGGGACACGAAGTCCACATCGCCTACCAAACCTCCGGCAATCTCGCGGTCCTCGATGACGACGCCCAGCGTTTCGCCGAATTCGCCGCCGAACTGGGCAAAATCGTCGGCTTCGGCACAGCCGAGACCCACCGCATGGACGAACACATCGAGACGTTTATTCGCAACAAGCAGCCCGGCCAGGCCGACAGCCCCGAAATCCAACGGATCAAATCGTTGATCCGCCGAGGCGAAGCCCGTGCCGCCGCCCGCGAATGCGGCGTACCCAAAGACCGCACTCACTTCCTCGACATGCCCTTCTACGAAACCGGCAAAGCCCGCAAAAATCCGCTCAGCGAAGCAGATATCAAGCCCATCGTCGATCTGCTTCGAAAAATTAAACCGCATCAGCTCTACGCCGCCGGCGACCTCTCCGACCCCCACGGCACCCACCGCCTCTGTTTCAACGCCATCCTCAAAGCCATCGAACAAGTCAAAACAGAACCCTGGTTCGCCCAATGCGAAATCTGGCTCTATCGCGGCGCCTGGCAGGAATGGGGGCCCGAGCAAATCGAAATGGCCGTCCCCCTGAGCCCCAACGAACTCCTCCGCAAACGCAGCGCTATCTTCCGCCATCAAAGCCAAAAAGACCGCGTCATGTTCCCCGGCACCGACAAGCGGGAATTCTGGCAACGAGCCGAAGACCGCAACCGCGCCACCGCGGAAATCTACAACAAGCTCGGCCTCGCCGAATACGAAGCGATCGAAGGCTTCGTCCGCTGGCACCCCGAAATGATCGCCAGCAAGTAACGCGGAGTTCACGCTTCAGCGTGTTATTTAGCCGGCATGATTGCTTCCGCGTACCGTCGAAACACGCAACCCATCAGAGCCGCAATCGTCAGATTGCGCCGTCGCAACCGCAATCTGACGATTGCGGCTCTGATAGTGCTGGAATTTTGCCGATGATCCTCTAAAATCCCTCTTCATCGTCTCTGTGCGTCTCTGTGCCCTTGTGGCTAAAAAAAGGCTTCCAATGAGCGTTCATGAAACCGACAAAGCCGTCATTCTCGCCCGCGGGCTGGGCACGCGAATGCGCAAAACCGACACGGATGCTGCCCTCGACGCCAAACAGGCCGCCATCGCCGAAACCGGCGTCAAGGCACTTATCCCCATCGACCGCCCTTTCCTCGATTACGTCCTACACGTCATCGCGCAGGCCGGTTACCGACGCGTCTGCCTCGTCATTGGCCAGGAGCACCAGCAGATCCGCGACTACTTCAAGACGCTCCAAGCCAAACGTCTGACCTTTTCTTTTGCGATTCAGGAGAAGCCGCTTGGCACAGCGAACGCCGTCGCCGCCGCCGAACAATTTGCCGCGGACGATCCTTTCCTTGTGATCAATTCAGACAATCATTATCCGCTTGCCGCGCTCGAAGGTCTTCGCAAGCTCACGGAGCCCGGCCTTGTCGCCTTCGACCGCGCCGCCCTGATCGCCACCAGCAACATCCCCGCCGACCGCATCGCCAAGTTCGCCGTCGTCAAATCCCGGCCCGACGGCTACCTCGAACAAATCCTGGAAAAACCCGACCAGGCAACGATCGACGCCTTGGAAAATGCAAGATCGCATATTGGCGTCTCCATGAACTGTTGGATGTTTCACAAGTCGATCTTCAACGCCTGCCGCGATATTGCGCCATCGCCTCGCGGTGAGTATGAAATTCCGGATGCCGTGCAGTACTCGATGCAGCATCTGGGCGAAAAATATCGTGTCATCAACATCGCCGGCCCGGTGCTGGACATGTCCAGTCGCGGCGACATCGCACCCGTCGCCAAAGTCCTCGCCGGCACGGAGGTCGACCTGTGACCACCTCGCTGGCAAACGCTCTCATCACCGCCGGAATGACCCCCGTCGAAGCCGCTCGCAAATCCACGCTCTTCGACCGCTGCGAAGCATCGTTAGACAAAACCGCCGCCGCCCCCGCATCGCAATCGATTCGCCACTATGTGCCCGGCCGCGTCGAATTCCTCGGCAAGCACACCGACTACGCCGGCGGCCGCAGTCTCCTCTGCACCGTCGAACGCGGCATCTGTCTCGTCGCCCGCCCTCGCACCGACGCCCAAATCAACATTGCTGCACTCGATCTCGATGCCACCGCTTCCTTCACGCTTTCGCCGGAGCTCGAAGCCACCCGCGGCGACTGGTCCAACTACCCCATGACCGTCGCCCGCCGCCTCGCCCGCAACTTCCCACCCACTCAAAAAATCGAAAATCAAAAATCAAAAATCAAAAATTCAACCCTACTCGGCGCCGACATCGCCCTTGCGAGTGACCTCCCGCCCGCCGCCGGTCTTTCCAGTTCCAGTGCTTTCATCATCGCCGTCTTCCTCGCCCTGCGTGACGTCAACAACCTCACCGAGCATCCCGCCTACCAGCAGAACATCCGCAGCATCGAAGACCTCTCCGGCTACCTCGGCTGCAACGAAAACGGCCAAACCTTCGGCTCACTCCCCGGCGACAAAGGCGTCGGTACCTTCGGCGGCTCCCAGGACCACACCGCCATCCTCTGCTGCAAACCCAACCACCTCTCCCAATACGCCTTCTGTCCCGTCCGCTACGAAGCCACCGTCCCCTGGCCCAAAAACACCGTGCTGGCCATTGGCGTCTCCGGCATCATCGCCGAAAAAACCGGCGCCGCCATGGAACTCTACAACTCCGCCTCCAAACGTACCCGTGCCATCGTCGATACCTGGAACAATTCCACCGGTCGCTCCGACCCCACCGTCGCCGCCGCACTCGCCAGCTCCCAAAACGTCCCCCACGACCTCCGCCGAATCCTCGCCAACCACCCACTCCGCCTGACCGATCGCCTCGATCAATTCCAGACCGAATCCGAAACCATCATTCCCGGCAGCGTCCAGGCCATCCGCGAAGGGGGGGGGAAAAACTTGACCAAACTCGGCGAACTCATTGATCTCTCGCAAAAAAATGCCGAGAAGCTGCTCCTCAACCAGGTCCCTGAAACCATCGCTCTTTGCAGGATCGCCCGCGAAGAAGGCGCCCACGCCGCTTCCGCCTTCGGCGCCGGCTTCGGCGGCGCCGTCTGGGCACTCATCGACGAATCCAAATCCGAGCCATTCCTCGTCACCTGGGCCAACCGTTACCATCAGCAATTCCCCTCCCACTCTCACCACTCCAACTTCCTCCTCACCCGTCCCGGCCCCGCCGCACAAAAATTGTAACGCGGGCGTCCCGCCCGCCGTACCGCGGGCATCTTGCCCGCACTTCCACGAACTTTACGAATTGAACGAATTTTACGAATTGAACGAATTTTACGAATTTTGACACTTCGCGTGCCCCTATGCCATCACCACCGATCTACCATCCCGCCACTCACCCCATTGCTCCGCGTCCCTTCTACGCCATCACGCGCAAGCACACCTCCCCTCCACCGCTCATCAACCCTCACGCCCTTTACTGGTCCGACGTACCGCCGCTACATATCAACAGTTTTTACTTCCAAAGTTCTCGCCTTCATCCGCGTACCTGGGTCAAGGTCGCTCACAGCAACACCGCCATCCACGTTCTCTTTCATGTGACCGATCGTTTTCTTCGCTGCCGATACACCGACCTGCACTCGCCGGTCTACAAGGACAGTTGCATCGAATTTTTCTTTCGCCCGCATCCCGACCGTCCCTTCGACGAAAAGGGGGGCGGCGGCTACTTCAACTTTGAAATCAACTGCGCCGGCGTCCTCTTCGCCAGCCACATCGAAAACCCCCGCAAAATCCGCAACAAAATCCAGAAGTTCACCCTCCTCACCCCCGCCGAAGCTCGCCAAATCCCCATCACGTCCTCCATTACCCAAATCAATTCAGAGCCGCGACCGTCAGGGAGCGACCGTGCGGCAACACAAGAACCGCGCCAGTCGCTCCCTTACGGTCGCGGCTCTGGTCGCTTCCTCCCGCCCTTTGACCACATCGAACCTCTCACATGGTCGATCCAATACACCATTCCCATCCACATTCTTGAAAACCACATCGGCCGCCTCGGCCCTCTTGCCAGCCAAACCTGGCACGCCAACTTCTTCAAATGCGCCGACCGCGCCAAATATCCTCACTGGGGCTCCTGGTCCTCCATCGGCCGCCTCCCCAACTTCCACCAACCCGACCGCTTCGGTGCCATCTACTTCAAAAAACATTGACGCTTTGCGGGCATGGGCGTTACTGTTCCAGGCCTTCGTACATGGGCGTTGAAATGTAACGCTCACCTGTGGAGCACATAAATGTCACGATTGTTTTGCCTTGATATTCCGGCCGCATGGCCACTTGTAGTGCTGCCCACATGTTAGCGCCTGAGGAAATGCCCGCGAGAATTCCTTCTTCCGCCGCCAGTCGTCGGGCATAGGCGAACGCATCTTCATCCGTCACCTTGATCACGTCATCCACCAGGTCGACGTTCAGGTTTCTGGGAATAAAGCCCGCGCCGGCGCCTTGGATTTTATGCGGACCAGGCTTCATCGGTTCGCCATTCCGGAACTGCGTGATCACCGGCGAAGTGGTCGGCTCGACGGCGATGGCCTTGAAATGGGGATTCCGCTTCTTCAGGACCGTCGCCACGCCGGTCAGTGTCCCGCCAGTACCTACCGCTGAGACCGCCGCATCCACCTTGCCGCCGGTATCACGCCAGATTTCCTCCGCCGTCGTGGTCATGTGGATCGACGGGTTCGCCGGATTGTCGAACTGGCTGGCGATCACCGAATTGGGCTCCGCCTGATGCATCTCATTGCACCGGCGAATCGCGCCGGGCATCCCTTCCGACCCGGGCGTCAGTACCAGATTCGCCCCCAGAATCCGCAGCAACCGACGCCGTTCGATCGACATCGTCTCCGGCATCGTCAGCGTCAGCCTGTACCCTTTGGCCGCGCACACATACGCCAACGCAATACCCGTATTCCCTGATGTCGCTTCAAGTATATGCGTATTCTTATCGATCTTCCCCGCCTGTTCGCCGGCCTCGATCATCGACACCCCGATACGGTCCTTCACCGACCCCAGCGGATTGAAAAACTCGCATTTCGCCAGCACCGTCGCCCCCCCGGCAGGCACGATATGATTGATCCTCACCAGCGGCGTATTGCCCATCGTCTTGGTAATATCCGAATAAATCCCAGCCATCAAAATCTCCTTATTTGAGTGAAACCCACTTGACGCGGCGTAACGCTCCCTAACGGTCGCGTCTCGGATTGTCCCTCTCCTACGTTTGCAGCAATTCATGCAGCACATGCGCCGCATGCCGAGCACCCGCAACACCGTCCGGCAAATCGCGAACATCCACCACCAACGGCCCACGAAACCCCTGATCTTCCAATATCTCCAATAACTCATGCAACGGCAACTGCCCTTCCCCCAAAAACGTCGAACGCACCGTCTTTCCCGCCCGGATCACATCCGCCGCCGTCACCTGCCCGATGACTCCCACAAGCGCCTCAGCCGCCACCAGAATATCTTCCTCCGCCGCCAGCGTCATGCCCGTATCCAAATGCGCCATCGCCCGATCGTAATCCACTTCCTTCAGGACGCTACGGAGCGGATTCGCCAAACCGCCGCTCAGCGACATCGTTAACCCGGCCGCATCAGCATGCTGCGCCAACTGCCGGATCGCCGCGATCATCGTGCTGTGCGGAACCTTGTTATCCGTGAGGTTGCCGACGTTCAGCGAGACCGTTTTCACGCCCAGGTCGCGGGCCAGCAAAAAAGCCTTCTGCGCATTATCCAGCGTGCGATCGATCGTCGCCGGATCCGTTAACGATCCCTTGGGCACAGCGATGCGAATCGTATCGATTTCCAGCCGCTTGGTTGTCAGCAGCGTTTTGAGATGCCGCCGTGCCGTTTGCCCGAGCTGATCCGGCGTCAGTTCCGGATGATTCGTGGCAAAGGCGATTCCGCGATAATGCATCTCAGCGGCAAGGTCGAAAGCATTGCGAGCGTCGCCGGCAAGGCCGTCCAACGCCAGAGAAGCCGGAATGGGAGCGTCGTGACTCATGTCATAATAGTAGCCGTGAGTGTGAAACCTGCCAATATCGCCGCCCCCCGGGTCTGCCGGAGTGGGTGTGTCGTCAAGTCGTCAAGTCGTTAAATCGTCAAGTCGCATTGGCAAAATCCATCTTTCGACTTAACGATTTAACGACTTGACGACGAGGCATCCCCGTTTTGGTCATTCGTTATTCGAATTTCTTCTGGCTACTGGCTTCTGGCTTCTCCGTGATCATTTATGCCCCTGCGGTCCGCCGTTTTTGAAGTATTTATCCCAGACGGCCTGATACAGGTCGACATTGTTGATGTTCGCCAAGGTACAGAGCCAAGCAAAAACGTCTGCGAATTCCTCTTCTTTGTTTTTCTGATCGACGTCATGCATAGCGGAGGCGAGTTCGCCGATTTCTTCCATGAACCATCCGAAGGTAGGCCAGACGCCGCGTTCAGCGTCCCGTTTGCCGTAGCGGTTGAGGATGTGCTGCTGAAATTCCTGAATAGTCATGGGCGGTTCCTGTTTAAGTTACAACAGTAGCGCATGTTAGCTGGGTGCTGTCAAGATCTTTGGTACCGCGACTGTTAGGGAGTTAGGGAGAGGTGCATCCGCCAATAGTGGCAGATTGTGGTTACGCGGCGCGTTGGAGAGGGCGGGATTGCCAGAACTCTTTACTTTCCCTGGTGTGATGTTTCGCCATCGCTGAAGCTCCAAGCATTCTTTCGGCCTGATGTCTTCGATGTTTAACTATATCCGACACAGTCGTATAAAGTAAATGATACTTCAGTTCGTATCAATGCGTGGGTGTGGCCATTTTTTATGGCAAATCAGACGATTGCCCCGGAAAATCAGAGCCGCGACCGTCAGGGAGCGACAGGCGTTATTTCCGCATTGTCGCACGGGTCGCTCCCTGACGGTCGCGGCTCTGATCGCCCTGATTTGCCATAA
>WQYP01000096.1 GCA_009781185.1 Phycisphaerales bacterium
CATGTTCGTGCGTTATGCGGATGACTGTAACATCTACGTACATAGCGAGCGAGCCGGACTGCGTGTGATGGAAGGTGTAAGCCAGTTCATCACGAAAAGGCTCAAGCTCAAAGTCAATGAGTCCAAGAGTGCGGTGGATCGTCCGTACAGACGGAAGTTCCTTGGCTTCTCCTTTACCGCCAGCAGGGAATCCCGGAGGCGTATCGCGCCCGGGGCTCTTGCGAAGTTCAAGGAGAAAATCCGGGAACTCACAAGCCGGACCAAGGGTCAGAGTCTGCGGCGACTGAAAGTGCCGCTGAATCTGTACCTGAAAGGGTGGCGTGGCTACTTCGGATTCAGTCAAACGCCCAGCGTTCTTGAACTGCGGGATAAATGGATCCGACGGCGGCTGCGAAGCCTTGCCTGGAAACAATGGAAGCATGGCCAGAGGCGATTCGCTGAATTGCGCAAACGAGACATTGGCAAAGATCTGGCGGCCCGAACCGCCGGGAGCTGTCATGGCCCGTGGCGGATCAGTAAGAGTCCGGCTCTTGCCATCGCCCTGCCCAACCGACTTTGGGATCAGCTTGGCATCGAACGCGTCTTGGTCAGAAGGTGAAGTTTAACCAACCGAATCGCCGGATGCGGACCCGCATGTCCGGTGGTGTGGGAGGGGCGGAGCCGAGAGGCTCCCCCCTATCCCGATTTGCTCACAACCGTGGAGCACCGCGTGGCACACGGTGCTCCGGGTACGCCAGTACAGCAGAGCTCTCTTGAAATTTTTTAATGAATATGCGGCCAATATAGATGGCTTTTTGAGTACTCCCGCGCTAACAATCTGATGAACGAAAGTCATTTGGCTGTCAGCCACCGGCTCTGCCGGAGGTTCGCAGGCCAATGATGTTGCGTCCCGCCCGACTATCACCGGCAGAACCCCCGGCAGAGCTGGGGGTTGGCAGATGTAGGACTCCAAATGCGATTGCCTTGGGGCAGAAAGGAATCTGTATGGACTTGCTTTACGTTGTCATCACGATTGCCTTCTTCGGCCTGACTTGGGGAATCGTCAAACTCTGCGAGAGCCTTGCTGAAAACCCCCGGCAGAGCCGGGGGCTGACAGATGGAGCTGAACCATGAACGGCTTGTATTGGGTTGCGGGCGTCATCTCGGCCGGTGTTCTGGTCTACCTCATCGGCGTGCTTTTATATCCGGAGAAGTTGAAATGACTTTGAACGGATGGATGCAGATTTGTTTGTTTTTTGTGGTGTTGCTGCTGCTGGTTAAACCGCTGGGCAGTTATATGGCTCGGGTGTTTATGGGGAAATCGCTCTTTGGATTGAACAGCGTGCTCGGGCCGGTGGAGCGATTGACGTATCGGGTCTGCGGTATCAGGGCGGAGGATGAGATGTCGTGGAAGAGCTACGCTTGGGCTCTGGTGCTTTTCAGTGCGGTGGGACTGCTGCTAACCTACGGCATTGAGCGAACGCAGCAGTGGCACGGGCGTTTGTTGAATCCGGCTGGGCAGGGCAATGTGGAGCCGAACCTCGCTTACAACACGGCCGCGAGTTTCACCACCAATACCAACTGGCAGAACTACAGCGGTGAAACCACGATGAGCTATCTCACGCAAATGGCGGCGTTGACGTTTCACAACTTTACGTCGGCGGCAACGGGCATCGCGGTGGCCATCGCATTGATTCGCGGACTGTCCCGGCGAAGTGCCGCAAGCATCGGCAATTTCTGGACGGATATCGTCCGTGCCGCGCTGTACATTCTGATGCCTTTGTCCATTGTTCTGGCGATGCTGTTGGTGTCGCAGGGAGTGATCCAGAATTTTTCACCGTACAAGACGGTTCCGCTGGTGCAGGCGACGAAGACAACCGCAGCAGTCACGACACAGACGCTTCCGATGGGGCCGGCGGCGTCGCAGATCGCGATCAAACACCTCGGCACCAACGGCGGCGGATTCTTCAACGCGAACTCCGCGCATCCCTTCGAATCACCCACAGCTCTCACCGATTTTCTGGAACTCCTTGGCGAGACGGTCATCGCGGCTGCCCTCTGCTACACCTTCGGTTTGATGGTCGGCGATAAGCGTCAAGGCTGGGCTCTCCTTGCCGCCATGCTCATCATTCTCGTGGTTTTCATGAGTGTCTGCTATTGGGCGGAATCGACGCCGAATCCCAGGCTCGCCGGGATGAATATCGATCAAACGACATCTGTTACGAATCCCGGCGGCAACATGGAAGGCAAGGAACTCCGCATCGGGATTGCTGCGAGTGCTCGTTTTGCCACTTGCACGACGGCGACCTCCTGCGGGGCCGTCGATTCCATGCACGACTCCTACATGCCCATCGGCGGCATGGTCCCGATGCTCATGATGCAAATGGGTGAGTGCATCCTCGGTGGAACAGGCACGGGGCTCTACAGCATCCTCGTGCTGGCCATCATCTCCGTATTCATTGCGGGGTTGATGGTCGGGCGCACGCCGGAATATCTGGGCAAGAAAATCGAGGCCTACGAAATCAAGATGGCGTCGCTGCTGATTCTGTTGATGCCAGCGACGGTGCTGATTTTCACGGCGGTCGGATGCGTGCTGCCACAGGGCACTTCGGCCATGGGCAACCCCGGCGCCCACGGCTTTTCCGAAATCCTCTACGCCTACACCTCGCAAACCAACAACAACGGCTCCGCCTTCGCCGGCCTCAACGGCAACACACCCTTCTGGAACATCACCGGCAGTTTCGCGATGCTCATCGGACGATTCTGGTTCATCGTTCCCACGCTCGCCCTCGCCGGCGCCCTGGCCCGCAAAAAGTACGTTCCCGCCGGCGCCGGGACGCTGCCGACGCATACGCCACTGTTCGTCGGACTGCTCATCGGCGTTATCCTCATCGTCGCCCTGCTGACCTTTGTGCCTGCGTTGACGCTCGGGCCGGTGATCGAACATTTGAGGCTCTTCACTGCTACTATTTAACGTGAGGGAGCACCACGCGGTAGCGTGGGGGTTTGCTCTCGAATGCTGCTCAACCACCACGCTACCGCGTGGTGCTCCTTGACGTCGAACTCACATGATTTAGCCGGCATGCTTGCATGCCGCTCACTCATTGAGAGGAACTCACCATGCCAGTCAAAGCCCGCCCGCTCTTCGATCCACCCATCGTCAAGCAAGCAATTATCGATTCGTTTGTGAAACTCAATCCGCGGCACCAGTTCCGCAACCCCGTGATGTTCGTCGTGTTCATCGGAAGTCTGCTGACCACGGCTCTGTGGGTGCAGGCACTCTTCGGGCACGGCGAGGAGAAGAGCGGCGGATTTATTCTGGCCATCGCGGTGTGGCTGTGGTTTACGGTTCTGTTCGCCAATTTTGCCGAAGCGATGGCCGAGGGCCGCGGGAAGGCTCAGGCGGATTCGCTTCGCAAAGCTCGGCGTGATTCGCCTGCCCGGAAGCTCGCCTCGCCGTCACGCGATGCGGAGCAAACCACCGTTTCCGCCGCGACGCTTCGCAAGGGGAACGTCATTTTGTGTGAGGCAGGCGATTACATTCCCGCCGACGGCGAAGTCCTCGACGGCGTCGCTTCCGTGGACGAATCCGCCATCACCGGCGAATCCGCCCCCGTCATCCGCGAATCCGGCGGCGACCGCTCCTCGGTCACCGGCGGCACCAAGGTGCTCTCCGATTGGCTGATCATCGAAGTCGGCGTCAATCCTGGCGAAGCGTTCCTCGACCACATGATCGTAATGGTCGAAGGCGCGAAACGTCAAAAAACGCCCAACGAAATCGCTCTCAATATTTTACTGGCTTCCCTGACGATTATTTTTCTGCTGGCGACCGCGACGCTGCTTCCGCTGAGCGTTTTCAGCGCGAATGCCGTCAACGCCGAACTCAACGCCGCTGGGCAATCCGCCACCGCACATCCGGTCACCGTGACGGTGCTGGTCGCTCTGTTGGTCTGCCTGATTCCCACCACCATCGGCGGCCTGCTCTCCGCGATTGGCATTGCCGGCATGGACCGCATGATTCAGAAGAATGTGATCGCGATGTCCGGCCGGGCCGTCGAAGCGGCCGGCGATGTCGACGTGCTTCTGCTGGACAAGACCGGAACCATCACGCTGGGGAATCGTCAGGCGGTGAATTTTATTCCAGCCGAGAACGTAAGCGAGCAGAGCCTGGCGGATGCGGCGCAGCTTGCGTCGCTGGCCGACGAGACGCCCGAAGGCCGCAGCATCGTGGTGCTGGCCAAAACCAAATTTCAAATCCGCGAGCGAGATATCCGCACACTCAATGTCCGCTTCGTTCCGTTCACCGCCCAAACCCGCATGTCCGGCGTGAACTTCGCCTCCCCCTTCCATCGCCAGATCCGCAAGGGCGCCGCAGACGCCATTGAGAATCACGTCAAATCCGTTGGGGGGGGCGGCGGACGCTTCCCGGAACAGGTGCGGAAGACCGTCGATGACATTTCGAGGCGCGGCGGTACGCCGCTGGTCGTCACGGAAAACGATAAGGTGCTGGGCACCATCGAACTCAAGGACATCGTCAAGGGCGGCATGAAGGAGCGATTCGCCGAACTCCGTCGCATGGGCATCAAGACCGTGATGATCACCGGCGACAATCCGCTGACCGCCGCCGCCATCGCGGCTGAAGCAGGCGTCGATGACTTCCTCGCCCAGGCCACACCCGAAACCAAGCTCAAGCTGATCCGCGATTTTCAGGCCGGCGGGCGCCTCGTGGCGATGACCGGCGACGGCACCAACGACGCTCCCGCCCTCGCCCAGGCCGACGTTGCCGTCGCCATGAACACCGGCACACAGGCAGCCAAGGAAGCCGGCAACATGGTCGATCTCGACTCCAACCCCACCAAACTCATCGAAGTCGTCGGCACCGGCAAACAGCTCCTCATGACCCGCGGCTCGCTCACCACCTTCTCCATCGCCAACGACGTCGCCAAATACTTCGCCATCATCCCGGTTATGTTCATGAGCACCTATCCCGCTCTTCGGCGACTTAACATCATGCATCTTCATACTTACGAGAGTGCGATTCTGTCCGCCGTCATTTTCAATGCCTTGATCATCATCGCCCTGGTGCCGCTGGCATTAAGAGGCGTTTACTACCGTCCCACCTCCGCGAGCAACCTCCTCCGCCGCAACGTCCTGATCTACGGCGTCGGCGGCATCATCGCCCCCTTCCTCGGCATCAAAGCAATCGACATGTTGCTGGCGATGAGAATTTTTGATTTTTGATTTTCAATTTCGGTACTCAATCAAAAATCAAAAATTAAAAATCAAAAATAACAAACACGGAGGGCACGGAGTTGAAAAAAGAAGCGTTCAAAAATCCCTGGTCGGCCATTGCTCTGACGCTCATCCTCACCGTCATCACCGGCGTCATCTATCCTCTGTTCGTCACCGCCCTGGCCCAACTACTTTTCCCCCACCAAGCCAACGGCAGCCTCATCGACAGAAACGGCAATCCGACAAGCGACGCCTCACAAGCCGTCGGCTCCCAGCTCATCGGCCAATGGTTCGATCACCCCCGCTATTTCTGGCCACGCCCTTCCGCAACAACCGTGACCAACTCCGCTCCCGCCGTGGCGTTGCCCTACAACGCCGCTCAATCCGGCGGCAGCAATCTCTCCCCCGCCGGCGACGCCTGGGTCGCCAACGTCCAGTCCGCCGTGGAAGCTCTAAAAAAAAACGATCCCGACAACACCAAACCGATCCCGATCGACCTTGTCACCGCCTCCGGCAGCGGTCTCGATCCGCATATCTCCGTGGATGCCGCCAGATACCAGATCGCTCGCATCGCTAAAGCGCGAGGCAACATCACCGCCGCCGAATTGGAGAAGCTCATCGCCGCCCACACCGAAGAACGTTCCCTGGGCATATTAGGCGAACGCACCGTCAACGTTCTGCAACTGAATCTCGCTTTGGACAAAATCGCACCGCATACACCGTAGTCGTCAGGGCACCCGATACCCTGGCCACTCGCCCTCAATATTCGCTCGCAAGAATATGTTAAAAATTTTCAATCAGGGTTGATTTTATGCCGACATGATGTACAATTCGTACAAGTTGTACGTTTTGTACAACTTTTAGTGGTCAGCCTTTCGGCGTTCGAAAGGCGAAACGTTCTCGTTCTTACTTGGAGGTGGATGATACGTCTAAATAATATCAGCATGTAAGTTTTGTGTTGAGTGAAGTGGAGGCCGCCCTGAATGTCGTAACAAGGAGAATCAATATGGATATTATAAGTAATGTAACTATTGCAGATCAACTTGAACCAGTGGAAAGAAAATGGAAAAAAGTGGATGTCAGCGAAGCTCGAAAGTTGTTTGCCAACCTCATCAGCGAAGTGGGTTATGGACACGACAGGACTGTGCTGTGCCGAAATGGCAAGCCTCTCGTCGCCATGATCCCGCTAGATGATCTGCGATTCCTTGAAAAACTGGAGGATCAGTACGATCTGAACGCTGTGAATCAATCCATGAAGGATCAAGTATCGATCGCTCCGAAAGAAGCGAAGAAGCAGAAGAAACAGTTGAACCTTAAAACATGAAGTGATGGAGCTCAACATGAAAGGAACACGCTGTGGACGGTCAGAAGGTTGTATTTACCCCTCAATCGCTGGCTGATCTCCGTGAGATCGACCGCAGAGATGGCGAAGAAAAAAGCAAATGGCTGTCTCAAGAGTGCGAAACCCTCGGACATCCCGCTATTCGCCTTCAGGCCGATCGTCTCGGTGGAAGCGTCGATCTCTATCGACTCAGCCGTCAACAGTACTACATTATCTTTTGCCAGATTGACGCAGCGACAGGCCTGATTCTCATCAAACGCATCCGCAACCGCTACCACAGTTGGACGTGATGGGCGGGACGTACGAGGCAGGTGGGCGGGTGGCCGGGCAGAAGCAGCCTAAAATGTCATGCCTCCCCTTGTTGTTTCATCTGATCGGAGACGCTTTTGACGAACGGGCACAATAATATCATGGTGCATGACAACCGCTCGTCCCAATCCTGATGCTCTTCTCGCCGAAGTCTCCCGCCAAGAGACTGCCGCTCGGCGAGGCAAGCTGAAAATCTTCTTCGGCTCCAACGCCGGCGTCGGCAAAACCTACGCCATGCTCGACGAAGCCCGCAAACACGCCGCAGAGGGCGCCGATGTTCTCATCGGTTACGCCGAGCCTCACATCCGCCCGGAAACCGAAGCCCTGCTCCTGGGACTCGACATTCTCCCCTACAAAATAGTTACATATAAAGGGAGTACGCTCAAAGAATTCGATCTCGACGCCGCCCTCGCCAAACATCCAACACTCCTATGCGTCGACGAACTCGCCCATACCAACACGCCGGGTTTACGACATCCCAAACGCTGGCAGGACGTCCAGGACGTCCTCGACGCAGGCACCCATGTCCATACCACGCTGAACGTGCAACACCTCGAATCCGTCAACGACATCGTCGAGCAGATCACCGGCATCAAAGTCCACGAAACCATTCCCGACCGCATTTTCGAACAAGCCGACGAAGTCGAACTCGTCGACATCACGCCGGACGAACTCATCGAACGTCTTCGGGAAGGCAAGGTCTACAAGCCGCAACAAGCTGAGTACGCACTGAAACATTTTTTCAATCGTGGCAATCTCATCGCGCTGCGTGAACTGGCTCTTCGCAAAACCGCCGATCGCGTGGACGCCCAAATGCAGGACGTCCGCCTTGCAACCGCCCCTGCGCAAACCTGGGCGGCCAGCGAGCACATCCTGGTGTGCGTCGGGCCGAGCCCGTTCGCGCCGCAGCTTGTCCGTGCCGCCGAGCGACTTGCGGCAGCCGTGCACGCTCCCTGGATCGCCGCACACGTCGAAAACCCTCGTCGCAGACTTGCCCCGGACGCTCAAACACGTCTCACCGGAACACTCCAACTCGCCAAACAACTCGGCGCGGAAACCGTCACGCTCACCGGCAACAGCATCGCCGAGGCGCTCGTTGACTTCGCCCAACAACGCAATATCACCAAGATCGTGATCGGCAAACCAGGGAGAAGCGTCATGTCCCGCTGGCGCCAACGCCTCTTAGGCTCCATCGTCGACGACCTCCTCCGCAAGAGCGGTACCATCGACGTCTACGTCATCCGCGACGACTGGGAGCGGGAGACAAATCACTAGCCCCCGGCTCTGCTGGGGGGGTATGCCGGTGATGTTTTGGCAGGATGACGATCACTGGCATGCCCCCCGGCAGAGCCGGGGGCTAGAGGTGGGGGTACTCCCGGAAAAACGGGCACGCCCGAACCCTTGGCAGAACCGGGGGCTAACGGGTATTTTTTCGTTTCGATGGTACAATCACCGCACAAACGCGTCACGAAAGAATGGAGAATAACGCCATGAATACTCTCGCGCTGAAAAACGAAACGATGCAACTGACGTTCGACCGCCGCACCGGCATGCTGGTCGGTCTGCGTGCGCTCGAGAGCAATTGGGACATTCTCAACCGCTCCGAACTCGGACGCTCCTTCAGATTGCTGGTCCCGATGCGAACCATGGCCCCTTGGCGCGTGGGGAAAAAGGGAGGGGAGCGACGCAATAACATCGTTTGGGGCGAAAAGCAAACCTTGACGTCGCTTGCCGTCTCGGCGGACCAGCGAACCGCCACCTTCACCTGGGACGACGTCATCAGCGAACACGCCGGGCCGCTGGCCATCAAGGTCACCATCGAGGTCGCTCTCAGCGATCGCCAGGCCACATGGAAAACCACCATCGACAACCGTTCGCCCTATCCGGTGGAGAACGTCTATTCGCCTTACCTGGGCGATCTTCAGCGTCCATCGGGCGCGACGAGTTTCAAAAGTTTTACCATCGGCTACGCCGAACCTGCCGAAAGAAATCTCTGGCCGACCTTCGACAATACACGCGGTTATTTCGGCAACGATCTGCCGATCCTGGTCATCACGCGATCGCCGTATCAGCCTTTCTGCCTGCTGAGGAGCCCGGACGTCGGGCTCTACGTCGGCGTGGGATCCAACGACGCGGAAGTGGTGAGCATGATGGCGGAGTTGACGCCTGGTTATGACAACGCCATCGACTCGCATGTGCCCGCGGCGGCGAGCATCGCCGGCAAACCGGTGGCCACGCCGTTCGCGGCCGTCCACGTGCCACACGTTATGCCCAACGAAACGCGACACTTAACGCCCATCGTGCTGGAACCCTACCGCGGCTCATGGCATGCGGGAGCAGAGATCTACAAGCGATGGCGGAACTCCTGGATGTCCATCGCCCAGCCGCCCGCATGGGCGAACCAACCGCACGCTTGGCAGCAAATCCACATCAACTCGCCGGAGGACGAACTGCGTATGCCGTTCAAAGAGCTCCCGGCAATCGGCGAGGAATGCGCCCGCCACGGCGTGGCGGCTATCCAACTCGTCGGCTGGAACGACGGCGGACAGGATCAGGGCAATCCCTCGCACGATCCCGACCCCCGCCTCGGCACGCCGCAGGAACTCCGCGCCGCCATTGAAAAAATCCATGCGATGGGCGTTCACGTCATCCTCTTCAGCAAGTTCACCTGGGCCGACCGCGGAAGCGAGGAGTATCGCAACCTGTACCGCCGCATGGCCGTCAAAGACCCCTACGGCGACGAATACGTCTACGGCGGCTACCAGTACCAGACCATGACCCAGTTCCTCGACATCAACACCAAACGTCTCGTCCCCATGTGCTTCCTCGACGAATCGTATCTACAAGTGTGCGACAAGGAATTCGACAAACTCGTCAACCTCGGCGCCGCCGGCATGCTCTTCGACGAATGCCTGCATCACTCGCCGGCAGTGCAATGCTTCGACTCCCATCACACGCACCGCTGGGGCGCCTCCGTGTACGCCAACGACAGCGGATTCATTCGCCGCCTGCAAAAGCGGGCGCCGGCAAGTTTCCTGATGGCCGGCGAAGCCTGCTACGACTGGGAGTGCGACGTTTACCATGTTTCTTACTTCCGTACATGGAACTCCAAACACGTCCCGCTGTGGCGTTACCTGTTGCCCCAAGCGCAGCTCATGACCGCCATCAGCGGATTCAACGATCGCAACATGATCAATCAATGTCTGCTCTATCGTTACGTCATGAGTTACGAGCCGTTCAACTTCAAAGGCCGCCTCGATGATTACCCCGCCACCATGGCGTACGGCAAACAAATGGACACGCTAAGAACGGAATTACGTGACTGGTTCTGGGACGGCGAGTTCCGCGACACGCTGGGCTCCTCGGTTCTGGCCGAAGGCAAACCGCATCACCCTTACAGCGTCTTTGTCAACGCGAAAACCCATCGCCTCGGCCTGGTGGTCGCCAACTACCAAAACGACAAACCCGTGACGCTCGAAGTAACGCTCGACAACAACCACCAACCGCTGGAACGCTGGCGCCTGATCGACGACGCCACCTGGCATCCCTTCTCCCAAGTCATCACGCTTCCCCCGGCTTCGGCAGCGGTCATCATTTGACGCCCCCCCGGGGCAGCAAGGAGACAGGGGGACGGGGAGAGGGGGGGAGGAAAAGCACCGCGTGGTAACGCGGTGGCTCGTATTCGCATTCCCAACCACCACCGCGTTGCCACGCGGTGCTTTGGTGTTTGCGCTGCTTCGGTGTTTTTGAAAAGTGAGGAGGATGGCACACCATCGACATTTCCGCTATCCTTCCACCTTCGTCAATGACCTGGGCTCGATCGCCCGTTTTTAATTTTTATTTCTTGGAGCAAAACATGTCACTTGCCATCGAACTTGTCAGAGCACGCGAAATCCTCGACTCCCGCGGCAATCCCACCGTCGAAGTCGACGTCATCCTTGAAAACGGAGCCCTCGGCCGCGCCGGCGTTCCGTCGGGCGCTTCCACCGGCGAGAACGAAGCCGTCGAACTCCGCGACGGCGACGACAAACGTTACCTCGGCAGGGGCACCCTCAAAGCCGTCGACAACGTCAACAAGAAAATCGCCCCTGAAATCCTCGGCATGGACGCCCGCGACCAGGAAGAAATCGATCACCTCATGATTACCCTCGACGGCACGAAGAACAAAGCCAAGCTCGGCGCCAACGCGATCCTCGGCGTCTCCATGGCCGTCGCCAAAGCCGCCGCCGAAGCCTCCGGACTCCCCCTCTACCGCTACCTCGGCGGCACCGCCGCCAAGGTCCTCCCCGTCCCGATGATGAACATCCTCAACGGCGGCAAGCACGCTGACAACACCGTCGATTTCCAGGAATTCATGATTCAGCCGTGGGGCGCCAAGTCGTTCTCTCACGCTCTCCGCATGGGCGCCGAAGTTTATCACGCGCTGAAAAAAGTGTTGAAGAAGAAGGGTTACAACACCGCGATCGGCGACGAAGGCGGTTTTGCTCCGAATCTCAAGAGCAATGAGGAAGCGCTTGAAGTGATCGCCGACGCCGTGAAGGCCGCCGGTTACAAGTTCGGCAAAGACATCTTCGTCGCCCTCGACCCCGCCACTTCCGAACTCGCCAACGAAGCGAAAGAGTCCGGCAAAAAAGGCTACAAATTCTTCAAGAGCTCGAAGGAAATCGTCAGTTCCGATCAGCTTGCGGCCATTTGGGCCGAATGGGCCGCGAAGTATCCGATTCGCTCCCTCGAAGACGGCATGGCCGAGAACGACTGGGACGGCTGGAAAAAGCTCACCGACAAGCTCGGCCAAAAAATCCAGCTCGTCGGCGACGACCTCTTCGTCACCAACACCGAATTCCTCCAAAAAGGCATCTCCACCGGCACCGCCAACTCCATCCTCGTCAAAGTCAATCAAATCGGCACCCTCACCGAAACCTTCGAAGCCGTCCAGCTCGCCATGCGTAATGGCTACTCCGCCGTCCTCTCCCACCGCTCCGGCGAAACCGAAGACGCCACGATTTCCGACATCGCCGTCGCCACCAACTGCGGCCAAATCAAAACCGGCGCTCCCGCCCGCAGCGACCGCGTCGCCAAGTACAATCAACTCCTCCGCATCGAAGAAGAGCTCGGCGACCGAGCCGTCTACGGCGCCCAATTCTGGACAAAAGGCTAACCCAGCACCAAAGAATCAAACACGAACACCAAAGAGCCCCGTGATGGAAATCCGGGGCTTTTTTACGCGCCGCCAATTCTGAACAAAGGGAGCCTCGTGATGGCAATCCGAGGCCTCGGATTACCATCACGAGGCTATCCCTGCGATTCCGCCAATCTCGCCCGCCACATCACCCCGTTATGTCCCGGCAAATACTCATCCAGCAGACGTCGCAGATGCGCGATATCCTTCACCCGTTGCGGCACACCACCGCGAGAAAAATACGGTCGTCCCTTCGTCCCATGCCGCTGCGCCAACACAAATCCAAACCCACGTTTCAGTTGCGTCTGCACTTCGTTTTCATCACGTTGTTCCTCCCATCCCATCACCAGATGCAGATGCGTCTCAATCACCGTCACACCGTATAACTTCAGCGAGCGTCGTTGCGTCACATCATGCGACTGCTCCACAAGAAATTGCCGATCCTCTTCATCAAACACCACCGGCGGAAAGCTCGCCAGTTGATCTCTCACCCGCCCCAATGCCACATTTTGCGGCTTAATCCCATACTCACCATGCTGCACATACCCGCGTGGATTGTCCGTATTCCACGAACGATATGCATGCAGCGTAAAATGAAACACCGCCATCTGCTTCTCCACCCAAAAGCCTCGGATTACCATCACGAGGCTCCACGCATCATAACCAAGAGCCAAGAGCCTCGCGATGGCAATCCGAGGCTTCAACGCTCATTTCAAAAGCCCCAGAGCCTCGTGATGGCAATCCGAGGCTTTCGCATGCAAACAAAATCTACCGCACCTTCAGCGGCACCGTCGCAACAAGCTCCCCAAAATCAACCATCCGAACCTTCACCGTCACCGTGACTTCTTTCGCCGCCTTGAGATCAATGTCGACTGGTACTCCGCCGGAGTACTCACAGACACCGCCTCAGCCAAACTCCATCTTCCCAAGCAACGTCGGCTTTCCATCGACATTCAGATACACCTCCGGCTGATTCTTCGAGTCGTAAACGCCCTGATAAGTTTCGCCAGCCTCTCCCTTCAAGTTAGGCGTCTTGATGACAACTTTGCCATCGACCAACGTCGCTTGAAACTCCAGCACCTTCGGCCCACCCAGCACCAACACCCGCTTCGCACCAGCCTCCACTTTCAACGCCGACATCTCGGCCCCGGAAACACGCACCCACGATCCAACCGCTTGCGAATCCTTCGGCGGACTCAGCATCGTCGCCAGAACGGTATAGCCGCCCGGAATCACCGCAACCGATTCGCTCGCCTTGTCACCGACCGTCACGGTCACATTCAGACCCGCATCCGCGGAAGTCAGAACGATCTGCCCCGCATACCTCGGCGGCGCAACGACTTCGAGAGTTGCACTGGCACCGCGGTAGGGGAGAAGCGTCAGTTCACTGCCATCCTTGGCAAGGTTCCGAATCTCGAAAATACCGTCGGATGTGCTGATATATTTGGAGAACGGCTGAGCGATTGAAATGTTGGGCATGACGGAAGTACGCGCGAACAATTCCGCAGGCGGACCGACAACAATGCCGTCCTCATCGCTGGTGTAAAAACCATCCCTGTTAGCATCGAAAAGAGCGATAGGGGATTGACCGATCTTGCCGATTTGAACGCCGGCAGGTTCGAATCTGACCGACGCAGTTGCGATCTCCTTCATGGTTTTGGAGTTGGTGGGAGAACTGGTGTAGCCATAGCCGCCGAGAAAATACTTTCGCCCGTTATCGAGCGTGAATTCCATGGGCTTATTGTCCACGTTTAAGTTGAAGGTGAATGCCTGCGAAGGAGTTTTAAGGAGCAGCTTGCCCAGCACCTGGCCATCGTTGGATATCTGAATGATCGGCATTTCGACTGTCACAACGCATTCGATCCCGCCGAGCGAGAATTTCTTCGTGGGATTCTCCTCATTGAAATCAAGCCACTTCGGCGACTTCGCACCCAGCGGCGGCAGGTAAGCGATGTCCTTGGAAATCGCCGTCGTAACCAGCGGCACCTTGATCGGCTCAACCTTGACCGCCTTCTCCGCACACGACGGCAATGCAACCGCCATCACCACACCAAGAAAAACCGCTCGCCTGAAGTGACACATAAGAATTCCTCCACAATGCACGCCCAAGCCTCGGATTGCCATCACGAGGCTCCACGCAACACGCATCATAACCACGAGCCTCGCGATGGCAATCCGAGGCTTTTACGGTACACTATTCTGCATTCCGAAGTCTCACAAAGCGAGCAACCATGAACCTCACCGGCACTTGGCAAGGCCAATATTCCTTCGACCCCGACGACAAACTCCCCAAACTCCCGGACCGCCCCATCTCATTCCTGATGACCCTCAAGCAAGGCTGGTTCAGCTCCATCTCCGGCTCCGCCCAGGACGATCCCAACCACGGCATGCCCGAGCCCGCCAAAATCTCCGGCCGACTCAAAAACAACCGCCTCACCCTCACCAAATCACATCCGACAATTCGCCTCGTCCACGACGGCAAATTCGAATCCACCGCCCAACTTGCCGAACGCTACAGGGTCGCCCTCGACGAATATCCCCCCCCGCACCCCAAAATCCACTGCCTGGGCACCATTTCCGACGACGGCCAATCCATCTCCGGCGAATGGCTCCTCAACTCCGGCGAAATCCACATCCCCGGAAGCCGCTCACTCCAACTCCCCGCTCTCCGAGGCACTTGGTCCATGAAACGCTCGGGAAAAAAATAAAAGTTACAAAGTTAAAAGTTAAAAGGAACACCCCGCGGTAGCGCGGTGGGGAGTGTGAAACTCAGCATGCAAACTCGCTTTGGGGCCATCGACTTTTGGCCCTTTAACTTTTACCTTTTAACTTCCTTTTAACTTTTAACTTTGCAACTTTTACTCTTCTCCACATGACTTTTCCTCGCCTTTGCGGTATCGTACACACCCTTACTTTGGTATTCCTAACTTATGGAGCCCATCATGTCAGAAGCAGCCCCCACCCAACCCCAGACCCAGCAGGTCCAGGTCACTCTCCGTGACGACAAAGCCAAGTCGATCTACAGCAACGTCAGTCGCGTTGCCGTGGGTCCGCAGGCCGAAGAAGTGATCCTGGACCTTGGCGTGATGCAGCAGGACCCCGCGAAGCCGGACCAGTTGGTCATGGATATTTCCACGCGTGTGTACCTGAGCGTTTTCGCCGCCAAGAAACTGGCGTTGACGCTCAGCCAGGCGATCCAGCGTTACGAGCAGCAGTTCGGCTCCGTCGAGCTCGACCCACGCCGCCGCATCAAGCAGGGCTGATCCAGCAGCCCAGTTTCCGGTAACAAAGCCCCGCATTACCATGCGGGGTTCCACGCGTTATCTCCCAGGAGCCCCGCATGGCAATGCGGGGCTTTGGGTTGTTTATTGTGGTGCTTTCATGCCCAACGTCAAAAAAGTCATCCACCAATGGCTGGAGACCGACTCCGCCTTCGGCATCGAAGAAGTCCCACTCCCACGCCCCGCACCGCAACCATCACGCCCGGTGCCGCGACCGTCCGAGAGCGTTGCCTCCTCCGTTCCCGCTCATCCCATTCCGCGCCCTGCTCCCCCTGCCCCTACCTTTGCTCTCAGCTCTGCCCCCCAGTCAAAAATCGAAAATCAAAAATCGAAAATCGAAAATCCCCCCATTCCCACCGGTAACATCGCCGCCCTTCCTCCGCTGACCAAGCGCCAGAAAGCCGACCTGTTGGAAGCACTTCGCCAGCAGACCTGCGACGCCTCCGCCCCGTTCATTAATAACATTTCCACCAAGGTTGTCTTTGGCGAGGGCAACCCGGACGCCTCACTGATGTTCATCGGCGAAGGTCCCGGCATCGAAGAAGACCGCACCGGCCGCCCCTTCGTCGGACGCTCCGGACAACTCCTCGACAAAATGATCGCCGCCATGGGCCTCAAACGCGACCCCACCGGCATCGCCGACGGTGTGTACATCGCCAACGTCGTCAAACTCCGCTGCGCCGACCCAGACCCCACCACCGGCCGCCTGAAGGACCGCCCCCCCACCCCCGAAGAAGCCGCCCGCGGCCTGCCCGTCCTCCACCAACAAATCGCCATCATCCGCCCAAAAGTCATCGTCACCCTGGGCGCCCCCGCCATCAAGCACCTCACCGGCACCACGCAAGGCGTCATGTCCATCCGCGGCACCTGGTTCTCCTTCCGCGGCATCCCCGTCATGCCCACCTACCATCCCAGTTTTCTGCTCCGCGCCTACACCGAAGAAAATCGCCGCAAGGTCTGGAACGATCTACAATTGGCAATGAAAAAGCTTCATGAATAGCAAACCCAGGGATTGCAATCCCGCGGCGGTTCGCCACTCGAATGCATACCAACCACCGCATGACCACGCGGTGCTCCTTTGCCACCTTGTCACCCGCCCCCCCGCCGCTTCCGCCTGCACCGCTTCCTCCGTGCTGACCTCCACCGGCGGCGTCATCTTCGGCTCCCTCGCAAAACCCTCA
>WQYP01000097.1 GCA_009781185.1 Phycisphaerales bacterium
CCGGAAAATCAGAGCCGCGACCGTCAGGGAGCGACAGGCGTTATTTCCGCATTGTCGCACGGATCGCTCCCTGACGGTCGCGGCTCTGATCGCCCTGATTTGCCATAAAAAATGGCCACACCCGAAATCAGGATGCCACCATGATTTCATGGGCTGTTCCTCCGCATCCAAAGCCAGGTGCTGATGTCACTGCTGCCCGCCTCGCAGCGTTCCAGGGGCAGTTCCGCACTCTCGGCTAAGGAGCGCCAGATTGTCTCGTCGTACACATACTGCCATTGCGGTGGGAACGCGATGCTGTTCCGCGGTGTCATGAACTGATGTGAAAACAGCAGCCGTCGATTGGCCCTGTCTGTCTGAACGCGATAGTGCAGCTTCCCAGCCGGAATATCAAACACGCGATGGATTCCCTCCATGCTGGTCAGAACCGTCTTCCAGTTCCATACCTCGGCGACCAGGCTTCCGCCGGGCAAGAGCGCGTGTGCCGCCAATGCCAAAATTCTCCTGATCTCGTCACACGGATACAGGCTCAACGTCATATCCATGCACAAAATCATCTGATAAGGTTCGCCGACTTTTTTTAAGGTATCCTCGAAAGGCTCACAGTTGAAGGTGATCGCCCCCTCCCCTCCCCCACACACGGAGCAGCCATGGCTCATCTGCCTTGCCTTCTGGATGGCAACCGCTGAGACATCCACGCCTTTGAGGCGGGACCAACCCCGAAGAGCCAACTCCCGCAAATGCCTTCCGGTTCCGCAGCCCAGATCAAGAACGCGGTCACTGGGCGCCGCATGAGAGCCAGCAACGATTTTGTCTATATCTCTGCGCGTGTTCTCGGCCGGTTCCTCTGGCACATACCCAAACCACAGGTCAAACAGCGTACCAATCGCAGCCAGGCGGTGGTCACGCTCGATGCCACAACCGTCAGAGAGCGGTTCATGGTTCTGAGTCCCATTCATCAACTCTCCTCATTTGTTGTTCTGGTCGGAGAGGTTTTTGAGGTATTGTTCGATCATTGGGCCGTACTCTTCGGGGTATTTTTCGGCGCGGGATTGCTGGATGGCGTCGCGGTCTCTGGCGGGGAGGCCTGCGAAGCCGGAGTGGGTGTGAGTGACGGCGTTGGGACCGGTCTGGGAGTCGGCGCTGACGGTGTTGTCGGTTCGCTTGGAATCTTTGGCGGTTTTAGCGGTATTTTCGTCGACCTTGCCGGGCTGGTCGTTGGGCTTGTTGGGGTCGGGCGGGCCTTTGCCCTGGTTTTGGTCCTGATTGGCGGCGAGTCCGGCCTGGGCCATCGCGACGGAAGTCTTGGCCTTGGCGAGCGCGTCCTTGGCTTTGTCGATGGCGCCGTTGTCCGGTTTGCCGGCGTCTTTGGCGGCATTGGCGTCGGAAAGGGCCTGCTGGGCGTCGGAAAGGGCTTTCTGGGCGTCGGCGGGAAGGGCGCTGGAATTGTCGGCCTTGGCGGCGGCGGCCTGGTCGCCGGCGTCGGCGAGTTTGGAATTGGACATGTCGCTTTGCGCCTGGTCGATTTTGTTCATCGCGTCGGCGAGTTTGGCGGCATCGTCGCCTGTTTCGCCGAGGTCCTGTTGTAATTGAGCAATCTGCTTATCAAGATCAGATTTGGCTTTGTCGAGATTGCTCTGGGCTTGACGCTCCTGCTGATTGGCGGCTTGAGTGTCGGGTTTGTTCAGATCGCTTGTCGCAGCGTCGGCGTTCTTCGTGGCATCTTGCAAATTTTGAGAGGCGTTGGATGCTGTGTCGGCGATGTCCTTGCTGGTTTGGTCGGCTTGCTTGGCGATCTGGTCCTGGGCCTTGGCGAGTTCCTGCGGTGTCGGATCGTCTTCCTTGGGCTTGTTGTCGTTGGCGGATAACTTGTTGGTTTCCTGTTCGACCTTGGCTTGATCCTTGATCATCTTGGCGACTTCGTCGCGGGCCTTGGAAAGCTTGGCGAGGTCCTGGGCTTTCTTTTCAAGCGAGGCGATGTCCTGGGCGAGAATGGCTTCGGCTTTCTTGAGTTCATCGATGGCGATTTGCTGAGGCTTGGCGGCGTCCTGCGGCTTCTGGGCGGCCAGCGGAACGCCGGCGTCGTCCATGCTCTTCGCGGCCGTCTCCAGGTTCGGAGCGACGATCGGCGTGTCGGAAAGAGCGAGAACCTGGAGATCGTGACAGTTCTTGGCAAGGGCGCTCTGACGAGCAGCAAGGTCTGCGAGGGCGTCGGAGTTCTTGACACCGCCGCCCCCCCCGGTGTCAGTCTTGAGGGTTTCCTGGGCGATGCGGAGGGCGGTGATCTGATCGAGAAGGGCCTTTTCCTTGGCGATCTTGGTATCGGCTCGCTTTTGCTCCTCGATGCGGGCGAGCTGATCGAGGATTTTCTTGCGGGCGTCGTTGAGCTTTCGGGCGGCGTCGGTGGCGAGGTCGGAGGCCTCCTTGCCGTTGGCGTCGGAAAGGTTTTTACGGGAATTCTGAATGGAGTCCGCGGCCTTATTCAAATCGGAAACGGCGTCGGGAATGATGTTCAAAATGTCCTTGCGAACCGAAGCGGCAATATCGAGACTGTCGGCGGAACGGTCGTCGAGCTGGGCAATCGTGTCGGTGGAATCCTTGTTTTCGGGCGTGACGGTTTTGGCTTGCT
Source organism: Phycisphaerales bacterium (assembly GCA_009781185.1). Classification (GTDB taxonomy): domain Bacteria; phylum Planctomycetota; class Phycisphaerae; order WQYP01; family WQYP01; genus WQYP01. The sequence goes on from WQYP01000097.1 coordinate 2,627, forward strand.
GGGCGATGTAGTTTTCATCGCGGATGGCCTGCGCGAGCGTGGCGGCGGCGTCTTTAAGAACGTCTTCGGGTTCCTTGGCGGGAGCGACGAGACGGGCGAGATCACGCAGGAGGTCGCGTGCCACACGCTGTTTGCCGACGGCGGAGAAGAGGTTCGAGCTGTGGAGATCGTCCGCGGCGCCGGCGAGAATGGCTTCGAGTTTGCCTTTCTGGGCGCCGGCGATGACGGCGTTGAGATGGTCGGCAGTGGTGGGATCGGCAGATTTGGCGAGAGTGACTAGACGCTCCAGAAGCACTTTTGCTTCGGCATAAATCGCCTGCTGCTCCGACTGCTGAACCTGGACCTGGGCTTTCTGAATCTCGTTGTAGGTTTTGGGAGAGGCGCCCTTGGTGGTGCGGTAGAGATTGGTACCGGCACGCATGTTCTGATTTTCGCGGTCGGCCAGACGCGTAAGGCGAAGAGCAACGTCGGCAAGGTCCTGCTCGTGCATGTATTGGATGATGATGGCCTGGAGCTGGGTGGAGATGCCTTTTTGCTTGTCGAAAGCTTTTTGCAGGGTATCAGCGAGGTTACCGCCCCCCTTGTGGATGGATTCAAGAATGGCGATGACTTCCTGCATGTCCTTTTCAGTGAGGTTATTGAGGGCTTTTTGGATGCCTTTGAGGAGCATGACATCGGCGCCTCCGCCCAGGCCGTTGCGATCGAATTCGAGGATCAGCGCGTTAAGGTCCGCGGTGGCTCGTTCGGTCTGGTTGCGGATCTGTTTCTGACTGCCAACGAGATCGTTAGTAGCGCTGCTTTCCGCGAAGAGAGAGGAGCAGAGCATGAGGCAGACGATCAATGCGAGGATGGTCTTCATGAAGGGCTCCTTGAGTTTATTCACAATCCACAATGATATAACGATGAACGGCATGCAAGCATGCCGGCTAATTATTGGGGGTTGATGGCGTGGGGGGGGTGTTGGGGATTTCTTTGATGAACGTGACGGTTTTGTCGGCGTTGGCGTTCTGGTTTTCTTCGGCGGTCTTGATGTCGCTGACGGTTTCGCCGGAACGAGCGAGGAGCTCGGCTTGCTTGGCGGCAGCGGTCACGACGCGGATGGCGAAGTGTTCGCTGGTGCCTTGGCCGGGGCCGCCGAGTTCCGGAGGGCGGGTGTCTTCGACGTCGAGCCAATATTCGATCACGCTGCCTTCGAGAGAAGGTTGGTTGGGTGGCGGGGCGACTTTGGCGAGGTCCCAGAGATAGCTGGCGTGGAGTTCCTTTCGCTTGGGGGGGAGTTGGAGGGGAGTGGAGTGAATGGAGCCGTTTTCGTCGTCGGTGAGTTTGTAGCGGAGAGTGAGTTTGCCCAAGAGGTTGTCGTCCTCGGCGATGAAGCCGACTTCGAACTTGGCGACGGCGGTTTGCAGAACTTCCTTGCGGTCGGGAATGACGATTTTGACGGTCGGCGGACGGTCGGGGAGCATCTCAACAGGATAGACGGCAGTGTCGCGTGATTCGAGATTGTTGATGTCGACGAGATGGATGGAGAGGGCGCTGAGATTGTCGCTGAGGGGGATTTCGCCGTAGAGTTGTTTTTTGTTTTTGTTGTCGCGGTAAAGGGGGATTTTTTGGGAGGCGGCTTCGGTGTTGCCGAAGAGCTGGATGTAGTTGATGCGTGTGTCGGCGGCGGTGGAAGGGTTTGGGCGAAGTTCTTTGGTGGCCAGGACTTTGACGCGCAGGGTGCCGCCTCGGAGGAGGAGCAGTTCGCCGCTGGGGCAGGGCTCGGGATCGCGGGCGGTGTAGGCGGGGAAGACCTGGGTGCATTCGAAGGCGGCGACGGCGGGACGCTCGAGGGCGGTGATATGGAAGTCGTCGGAGGCGCCGTCGTAAATGACGACGGAGTAGGTGAAGGATTCCTGGACGGACTCGATGGTGAAGGAATAGGTGCCGTCGGAGGCGTGGTCGCGGTCCATGAGGAATTTCTGGGTGCGGGCGGCATTTTTGAAGGTGATTTCGAGTATGCCGGTAGAGGGTTTGTAGCCGGTGACTTTGGCGTGGATGGTGATGGGGTCGCCGATGGCGACGGTTTTTTCGCCGGTGATGGACTCGATGTGCGTCTTGGTGGGCAGGGCAGTGTTGGCGAGGAAAGCGCGGGAGAGCAGGGCGCCGGAGGCGGGCAGGTTGAGGAGGAAAAGGAAGACGGCGAGCGTCACGAGAGTACCGGCGGTGACGAGGAACTTGTTGAGCGTTTTGGTCTTGATGACTTCGGAGAGCGGAAGTTGATGGACGAGTTCCTCGGCCTGCCGGACCATGACGGTCACAAGCGAACGGGCCTTGTTGGCGGCGACGAGCTCGGCTTGCGCTTCTTTCCGCGTGAGCTGCACGGAAGCGATCATGCGGGATCGGAAGTCGGGGTACTCACGTTCGACCATGAGAGCGATCTCTTCGTCGTCAGGAGCGTGAAGGATGGGATTGATGATGTAACGGGCGATGAGGTAAAAGGCGACGGCAAGTTCGAGAACGAGAGAGAGCGCGCGTCCCCAGCGGGGAAGACCGCGGGTAACGGTCCAGTCGATCCACATCGCGATGCCAGTCCAAAGGACAATCAAGGCGGCGGCGAGAGCGATGCCGGTGAAAACGGCGACTGTAATATGCCGGGCACGCAGAGAAGTGAGGTGAGCATTAAGCAATTCGGAGAGCATGGCTCTTGTTTCAAGTTAAAAGGTTTAAAGTTAAAAGTTAAAAAGTTTGGCAATTTTTTGTGTCAGTGCGGCGAGGCGTATTCAAGCCATTGTTGGCGTGGGCCGTCGCGAAGAATCGTCAGAGAAGCGAGAACATCGCGACCGAGGATGCCCCAATCATCATCAACCACGATGTATTTTCCTCGAAATATTTTCCGTAGGAAGACGACATCCATTTCGATGGCAGGCGAGTTCGTTCGCTGGCCGTCAAAGCCGACCAATTCGTAGGAGGCATTTTTGTTGACGGTGATGCTGAGTTTTTCGACGGCAGCACGGGGAACAAGCGAGATGTCGGCACCGGTATCGATCAACATCAAGATACCGGCAGCCGATCTTCCACTCTCCTTGTCACGCAAGGTGACTTCGGCTACCGGAGCCGGGGGATCGCAGCGCGATGATTCATAGTTTGGCATCTGACGGAATCTCCAGAATCTGCTTGCGGAAATCTTTGGCTAGATCGGGATTAGCCAGATGCGGTGAGGCAAGGTATGCCGTCGGTTTATCCCGCATATCGGGGACGACGACGAAAACCCTTGCGTTTTCCCGAAGAAGAACATCGTCGGGCAACCGAATAGTCCCATGATGGACCACGGCTTCGAATGTCTTGACGGTCATATCGCACCTCACACACTATTATACCATTTGTGAAGCACCGCGTGGCAATGTACCGTGTTGAAAAGGTACTTGTTCTGCGGAACACGCTCAAGCGTGAATTCCGGCGGTGCTCCTCCACCAGGAACGCTGGAATCACGGAAATATCCGAGCCGGTATCAATTTTCGCCGGAACGCGTCGGCGGCGATCCGCTCCCGTCGCCACGATCTCGACATCCAGAATCAATGCCGGAAGGGAAGTGAACCGATCTCACATTATAACAGTCCGTGGCTGATTTCCCCCTATTTTAGTTGCACGAGTTTACGCATGGTCCATTCGAACCCCAAAAGCATGACGATAAGTATGAAGTAGAGGGGGCTGCAGCAGAATTCGACTTCGGTGGTGGAGAATTGTTGCTGGGCGGTGGATTTGATGGTTTCGGGGAGGGTGTAGAGGTCTTCTTCGCGGATGAAACGGCCGCCAGTTTCGCGGGAGAGCTGTTCGAGGAGGGATTTGTTGAGAGCGGTTTCGCCGAGCTCGAGGGATTGCTGCGCGACGGTGAAGTCGAGCGAGGTGTTGGGATCAGTTGCGACTTTCAGGCGATAGGAACCGGCGGCGGGGGCGACGAATTCGCCGCGGTACATGCCGGGTTGATCGGGCAGGGCGCGGAGATTGAATTCCGTGGCAGCGTCTCCGGCGGCGATGGTGGAGAAGGAGGCTTTCACCGTCGGATCGGTCAGGCCTTCGAGATTGGGGTTGTAGAGGCGGGCGTAGACGGTGACACGATCGCCGGTCGAGTAGTTGTCGCGATCGACGGTGAGTTGGGTGCGTTTGGAGCCGCCCAGGAGATGGAGGAGTGCCATACGTTCGAGCGTTTGGCCCCAGAGTCGTTGGTGGTCGGCGTCGCCGGTGTTTTTTCGCCAGCGCCAAGTGTTGTCGGTGCCGATGAAGAGGACATTGCCCAGGCCGTATTGCTGCATGGCGATGACGGGCATTTTGCCGAAACGAGAGGCTTTGGCGGGGTCGGGATCGACGACGAGGACGTCGGCGGCGGGCTTGGCGCGGGTGACTCGGGCTTCCCAATAGATCGGCGGCAGGGCGGACCATTTGTTGGCGTTGTCGGTGTCGTTGTCGGCGATGCGGAGCATGGGGACGGTTCGGCCGCGAGGGGTCAGCTCGAGCTTGATCGGACGGTCGGCGTCGGAAATGGCGGAGGTGCGAGGCATCTGTTCGAATTCAACTGGGAGCATGCGTTCGATGGGGGTGTTTTTGTAGGCGGAGGGTGCGAAGGATTTGCCGGCGATCATGATCAGCGAGCCGCCGTAGCGGGAGACGAAGTCGCTGATGGTGTCGAGCTGGATGGGCGTGAGGCGTTTGGGGTCGATGTCGCCGAAGACGATCAGGTCGAAGGCGGAGAGTTCTCGGATGCCGGGCGGGAAAGATTTGATGTAGGGGGAGTCCTTGATGTCGGCGATGTCGGGGGAGGCGTCGAGGAGAAGGAACTTGGCGTCGACGCGTCGGTCACGCAGCAGCATCGCCTGGAGATATTTGAATTCCCAGCGAGGGAGTTGATCGATCACGAGCACCTTGATGCGATCGTCGATGATGCGGACGTGGCGGGTGGCGGAGTTGTTGTCCTTGACGACTTCGTCGGGGCGCGGGTCGATGGAGGCAGTGAGGTCGAAGTCGCCGATCTTGGCGGGGGTAAATTTCATGGGGATGACTTGCTCAGATTCGCCGAGGAAGGTGATCTCTTTGTGGTCGACGATATCGCTGCCGAGTTTGAGGACGAGTTGTGCGTTTTGTCCTTCGAGGCCCTGGCCGCGGACGCGGACGGTAACGGAGACTTCGTCTTTAACGAAGCTGACGCTGGGGGCGATAACGCCGCCGACGATGATATCGCGGGGTTTTTCGATGCCGACGCCGTAGGTGTAGATGGGGAGGTTCTCTTCGTGAGCGAGTTTGGCGGCTTCGGAGGCGAGAGAGCCGGCGTTGTTGCCGCCGTCGGAGATGAGCAGGAGACCGGCGACGGGCTGGCCACGCTTGCGGAGGATGGCGTCGCGGACGGCGTCGCCGATAGCGGTCTGATTGCCATCGGCTTGGAGGCGGGCGATCCAGTCGGCGTTGTAGGCGACGTCCTGTGTGCCGCGGACGGCGGTTTGGCGCTTGCGATCGAGGGAGCCGAGGGTGAAGTAGCAGATGATGAAAAGGGCGAGGCAGCCGGCGGTGGTGTACAGGCCGATGGTGCGGGGCTTCCAGACGAGTATCACACCGATGCCGATGAGAACGCCCAGGAGCGACGAGACGAGAAGGACGGAAACGAGGAATTCGGAGACGGTGGTAGTCGGGGCCTGGTCGCGCGGTTTGGGAATGGCCAGTTCGTGGACGTCGCGATCAAAACTATAAGCGGTAAGGTCGAAGTCGCGATCGAGACGAGGAAGCAGATTGAGCTTGGAGGTCTTGAGCGATTCCTGGACGAGATCGATGCGACGAATGGGGGCGGCGGCGAGGAGGGGTTTGTCGGGTTTCTGGTCGATGCCTTTGCGTGGGTCGAGGGTGCCGGTGACGAGGGCGGCGCGTCTGGCGTCCAGAGGATCGATCCGCATGTCCGCGATCTGCATACTGCGGCTGTTGTCGACGAGAATGAGAAGGCTCTGGCGAATCGAGCCGGCGGTGGTGATGGCGATAATGGGGTGAACCAACAGCAGAATAATGAGGCAAAGGACAGCGGAGCGAAGGGCGGTCAGAACAATCCGCCGCCATTGGGCGAGGGCTTCGGGAGTATGCTGGTAGAGCCAGATAACCATGGCGACAAGGGCGATGGCCAGCAGGATGGCGAGCCAAAGCGGAACATCGCCGTGGTAGCTGAAGCCAACCTTGACGATGCGGCCGGCCTGTTCGGACCAAATGCCTAAGAGTCTCAGGAGAACTTCCCTCATTCGGTTCTCCCTTTTACTTTTTTGCGGTCACTTCGCATGATCTGCCAAGCCGAGAGACCGCCCAGGACAGCACCAAGCAACGCACCTGCCCAATTGGTGAGCCAATATTCCATTTCGAAAACAGTGACAGGACGATCAGGAACCGGAGGCAGGTGCGGCATGAGAAAACAGCCGCCCAAAACAAACGAGAGGATAAAGACGACAACGAATGAAACGGTGGCTTTAATCCAAGTCATTGATCCATTTCCTTGAAAGCCAGGCTAGATGGCGAACGGTTATCCCGGCTAAAGCCGGGGCTATATGATTCATTACTTGCTCCTGCTGAACCAGTGGGCGAGTAGGGTTTCGGTGGTGGCGAGGATCAGGGCGACAATGGAAAGCGGAAACCAGAGTTCGGAGCCGGCGTTTTCTTTTTTCAGCTCGGCGACGATCTGAAGGTCCGGCTTCCAATGAATGACCTTGGCGACGGAGGCGAGCTGGGTGAACTGATCCTGCGAGAGCGATTCGAGGCGAGATTCTTCCGGGTCGCGGAGGGCGGAGAATTTCCAGGGCAAGGCGTCGGTGGTGAACTGGACGTCGTACACGCCGGCGACGTTGGTGTTCTCGAACTTCAAGACGGCACGGTCGTTTTCGAGGCTGACACGGCGAGTTTCGGAAACGGGTTTGCCCCCCCCCTCTCTGAAATCTTCGGGGCGGCGAGTAATGAGGGCGTCTTTGTTTACCAGGTCGGGGGAGGTGTTGAGGATGAAGTTCTGGCCGACCTTGACGTTGAGATAATCGTCCTGGCGGGCCAGGAGCGAGGCGAGCATGCGGTGGAGGAGCGGGATGAAGACTTTGGGTCGGACGGGCAGGTCGCTCCAGGCGGTGTCGGAGCCGATGGCGAGCATGATGACGCGGCCGAGGCCAAAGGTGTGTTCGACGATGGCGGGGGAGCCGTCGTTGTAGCGCAGGACGATGCGGGTGGTGTCGGGGAGCTGTTGAAGCGTGGCGGTTTTGAAGAAACGGGCGCTGGCGAGATTACCGGCGGCGGGATCGTTCCAGAGTGTGACGATGGGATGAGCGTAATTGTTTGTTTGGAAGGTCCAGAATTTTTCGGCTTGTTCTGCGTCGCCGCGAGGTTCGCCCAGGGCAGCGGGGAGGAAAGGGTCTTTGCGGAAGAGTTGGTCGACGTAGTATTGCGGCTTGGCGTCGGGGCCGGGGAAGACGAGCAGGCCGCCGCCGAGGTTACGGACGTAATGCTTGAGGGCGTCGGTGTCGGCGGAGGGAAGGTCGGGGACGTTGCAGAGAATGACGGCGTCGTAGTCGTCGAGATGGGCCTGAGCGAGGTTGCCCCCCTCACCGCCGCTGCGGGCAATGGTTTTGACTTGAATATAGAACTGGTCACGCAGGTTGGGAGGGACGGGCTGGAGCGCTTCGCGGAGAAAATAGGATTTGGTTTCGAGGTCTTCTTTTGGAGTAGTGGCAAGGGGGCTGCCGTCGATGACGAGGATTTGGGCCTGCTTGATGACGCGGACGACGATGGTGCGGGAGTCGTCGGCGGGCAGGGCGTCGGGGGCGAGACGAACGGTGACGGTGTGCAGGCCGTCGGTTTTGAAACGGGCGTAGAGCGAGATCGCTTTGGATTGGCCGGCGGGAATGGCATCAATGACGGCTTCTTCGGACGGAGGATCGCCGTCGACGGAGAGTTTGATGGGAATGTTCTGGACCTGAGTAAAGCCGTAGTTGGTGACCTGGGCTTCGAAACGGAGCGGGCGGTTGGTGGTGGCCAGGGCGCCGGCCAGGCGGAGATCGCTCACGCCGAGGTTCATGGCGGCTTGCTGGCCGACGAAAATGAGGTTGGCGGTGATCTCTTTGCGGGCATCAGAAAAGAGCCGCTGAATATCGCCGGTCTGCTTCCAGCCCAGGGCCTGGGTGTCGGTGACGAGGTAGAGTTCCTTGCGAGGACTGGCGTGGTCCTTGAGGAGGTCGATGGCGGCGTGGAGCGGGGCGAGGAGATTGCTGCCGCGGTCGCTGAGGGTGGCTTTGCCGATGGCGTCACGGGCATAAAGCAGGTCGTAAGTGGGCTGGGGGACAAGAGGCGTGGCGGCGTCGGAGACGAGAAAGACCGCGACATTCGAGCCGCTGGGCAGATTGCTGACGATCTGGTCGGCGACGCGTTTGGCCTGCTCGAACTTGCTGGTCTGGCCGTCGATCTGGCTCATGGAGTAGGAATGGTCGATGAGGACGACGGCGGTGACCTTGGCGGCACCAAAAGCACTGGCGGCTTTGTTGGCCCAAGAAAGCATGGGGCGAGAAAGAGCTAATGCGAGCACGGCTACGAGCAGGCAGCGGATCGCCAACAAAATGATCTCTTCCCACTGAATGCGACGCTGATTCTTTTCCATCGCGATTCTGACGAAGCGCATAGCCGCCCAGACGACCCGCTGAAATCTGCGACGATTCAGAATATGGATGATAATCGGCACCGACACGGCCGAGATACCAAAGAGCAGTAGCGGATTTAAGAACATGTCGGTCTCTAATGGAAGAAGCCAGAAGCCAGAAGCCAGAAGTTTTTAGCGGTCGCCCTTGGGCGATCCGTATCCAGTTTAGCCGTTGATCGAAGATCAACGCTCGTTCTGCAAAACATATCTTTCCGGAAATTCGGGAACGGAAGGTCGGCCCCGGTAGGGGCTTGAGCTTTTAGCCCACGGCAAGCGGCGGTAGCCGCGCTGCCGTGGGTTGGCGTCATCTCAAAAATGTCGTCGCCCCGGTAGGGGCGAAAGCTACGTTCAATCAAGCACAAATCGCTCATCGTAATCAATCCCGTGGCGTGGAGAATGGAAGTGTTTTTGGGCATTGGGTGGAGTCTCTTTTTATCGGGCGGAGGTTCGTAATCGGAAGGCGAGGTAGCCGGTAAGGATTTCGTGGATCGGATGACTGGTGTTCACGAGGAAATAATGGCAGTTATTTTTTTCGCAACCTTCGCGGATGCGGGTCCGCCAGGCGTCGAGGGCTTCGAGGTAGCTTTTGCGGATTTGCTGGGGTTGGACGAGGAGTTTTTCTTCGCCGGGGAGTTTTTCGAGACCGTCGAATTCGACGATGCCTTTGAAGGGGAATTCGAGCTCGAAAGGGTCGAGGACGTGGAAGACGATCACTTCGCTGCCGCCGAAACGGACGTGCTGGATGCCTTCGAGCACGGCGTCTTCGTTGTCGAGGAAGTCGCTGATGATGATGACGATGCCTTTGCGTTTGATCTGGCCGGCGAGGTCGTGAAGGATGGTGGCGATGTTGGTTTTGCCGTCGGCGACGAAGTTGGCGAGGAGGGTCATCATGTTGTGGATGGAGGCCATGTTGCCGGTGCGGGGGATGTGGGTCTTGATGGCGGCGTCGAAAACGGAGAGCGAGACGGCGTCTCGCTGGAGCAGGACGAGGTAGGCGAGGCAGGCGGCCATCATTTTGCCGTAGTGCAACTTGGTGATCGAGCCCGCCCCCCCCGATCCGTAGTTCATGGATTCCGAGCCGTCGAGCAGCAGGTGCGCGACGTAGTTGGTTTCCTGTTCGTATTGTTTGAGGTAGTAGCGGTCGGTGCGGCCGAGGACTTTCCAGTCGAGATGACGGAGATCGTCGCCGGGGACGTATTCGCGGTGTTGGGTGAACTCAATGGCAAAGCCGCGAAATGGCGACTTGTGCTCGCCGGCCATGTAACCTTCGACGACGAACCGTGCATGCAGTCCGAGAGCCTCGGCCTGGTTGATCGCGGTCGGATCGAGAAAAGTGGTCAGGGTCGGCGGTGAAGGCATGGACAATCCTGGGAAAAACTCGAAATTCGAAACTCGAAATTCGAATCAAATTTGAAATCCAAAGTTCAAAACTCGAAACGGAACTGCATCAAGGGATACTCCAAAGGTTTTGACAATTTGAACATTGAAACATTGGAATTTGTTTCGAATTTCGAGTTCCGAATTTCGAATTTTTTACGAGAGTTTCGTATCCTTCGGGATCGCCGCGAGAATTTTGTTGGTGATGTCCGTCGAGGTCACGCCTTCGGACTGGGCGGCGAAGTTGGGAATCAGACGATGACGGAAAATGGGAACGGCAACGGCGGCAACGTCGTCGCAACTCACGTGAACCTGGCCGTTGAGAATGGCACGGGCCTTGGCGGCCATGATCAGGTTCAAACTCGCTCGCGGACCGGCGCCCCAGGTAATCCACTTCTTCACGAATTCGAGTGCTTCAGGCGTCTTGGGACGGGTGACGCGGACAAGCTTCTCGGCATAAGCGTACACATGGTCCGCAACAGGCATGCGACGAACGGTCTGTTGCAGCGAGATAATATCTTCGCCGGTAAGAACGGCGGTGGGCTTGGCGCTGGAGATGCCGGTGCCCATTTTCATGATCTGACGCTCCTCGCTGGCACTGGGATAATCGACGAGGACCATGAACATGAAGCGATCGAGCTGGGCTTCGGGCAGAGGATAGGTGCCTTCCTGTTCGACGGGGTTTTGGGTGGCCAGGACGAAGAAGGGATCGGGGAGTCTGTGGTCGACGCCGCCGACGGTGACGCGGCGTTCTTGCATCGCTTCGAGCATCGCGGCCTGCGTCTTGGGCGGGGTACGGTTGATTTCGTCGGCAAGAATAATGTTGGCGAAAATGGGCCCGGGAAGGAATTTGAATTTGCGTTCGTTGGTGGCGGGGTCCTGGTAGATCATCTCGGTGCCGGTGATGTCGGTGGGCATCAGGTCGGGCGTGAACTGGATACGTTTGAAAGAAAGTGCGAGGGTTTGAGCGAGTGTGGAGATGAGCAGTGTCTTGGCAAGGCCGGGGACGCCGACGAGAAGGGCGTGGCTGCGGGTGAAGATGGAGATGAGCAGTTCGTCGATGACGTCCTGCTGGCCGACGATGACTTTGGAAAGTTCGCTTTTGATGGCGCCGCGGGCAGAACGGAGATTCTGAACAGCTTCGAGATCCTTGTCGGAAACGGCCTTGGCGGGCGGCGGAGGGGGACTGGTGGTCGTCATATGATCCTCATGTTTCAGGAGAAGGTAAAAGATAAAAGGTAAACGTTAAAAGGGGAAGTCCTTTTACTTTTTCACTTTTCTTCTTTTCACTTTTCTTGCGTGTCGAACGTCCGCGACAGGGATCGAACCTGCGACCTGCGGTTTAGGAAACCGCCGCTCTATCCAACTGAGCTACGCGGACTTGCGCTCCGGCCGAATCAGGACGGAGCAGGAAAACTCTTATATTTTAAGGAGTTACGGAGCATTGTCCAGACTGAAACGTGCCAGCATCATGACCGATGCCACGATCCGGGCAACTTCACTTTGTCATTCCCTTTGCCTTTTGCCCGCATCCGGCACCGCCTTGGCCGCAATCGTCAAGGCATGGCTCACCCGCTCATCGCCCAACCCGGCCACGACTTCAACGCCGCCTCACAGGCGTACTGGTGGGCTTTGTAAGCCCGGTAGTGCCCGGTCAGGCTCGATCCGAAAACCGCATAAGGCGGGTGACGGGTCGCCAGCGGGTACACGAACTTCTTCTGCGTCGGGTTCCAGTCCTTCGGAAGGTCGTGGGCCGGAGAGTACAGCACTTCGTGAGGCAGGCCCGCGAGGTAGTTCGTGATGACGGGACGGCGGGACTTGTGGCACGCCACGTAGATATTCGGCGGGCCGGCCAGGTTGCACAGCGGCACATGCTCCGTCGCCGGATTAGGCCCCGGCGCTGGCATTGATTCACCCGGACGATGCAAGAATACGTCCACGGGCGTCCGGCATAGCTCGACGAAGCCATACTTACGGGCGTGTTCCACGATTTCCCGGCTGCGATCGTACTGCTTTCCACGATGTCCGTCGTGCTCCACGCAGACCAGGCTCACATTCTTCAGGCGATCCCACGGCATAGCCTTGAAGAGTTCGTAGCTTGTGCCTTCCGTGTCGATGGTCACGAAGTCGTAGTTATCACCGAACGTCCGGAGTAGCATCGCGACGGACATGGCCGGAACCGAGATTTCGGTGCGGCAATCCCCGGCGAACGACTTTAACGTCGTGGCGGCCACAGTCGAGTCTGTCGGATAAAACGTGACATGGCCGTCTGTGTTCTCTGTTACCGCAGCCTGCTTGCATATGACATGCGGACGGTCCTTGTGCTCTTGCTTTAGCTTCGGGAATGTCCGCTCGTCCGGCTCGAAGCAGACTCCGGACCAGCCTATTTCGGCCAGCCGCAACGTATTGCTGGTTGTCCTGCCGTCGTGGGCACCGATCTCCAGGAATCGGCCTGAATGTCCAAGCAGCTCAAAATGCTTCAGAACGATTTGTGCTTCAGGACTTGTCGCTGATACTGGCACTTTACACTCCTCACTGTTTTGCGGGGTCTTTCATTATCGTCACTTCGCGACCGTAACCGTCCTTGCCTGTGATGGTCCTGCCCGCAGCCTGCGTGAACACGTCAACGCGGTCCTTGTTGTCGAAGATCAATCGCAACTCAGTCACGGTGATGCCCGAGCCGATCGGCCATCGCGTCACCTCCACCGTCCCCGGCTCCCGCATCCGCTTCGTGGGATGCTTCACCAGAATCCATCCGCCGGTGATGGTGGGGGCGTACACCTCGCCGGTGTCGAGAGTGAGGCGTCCGTGTTCGTCTAGGTGCCAGTTGTCTCCCCGCCGTCCCGTCCTCCGTTGAAGTTCCCGCACCAGCGGCCCCTTCGACGCCTTGAGCTTCGCCAACATTTCCGCCGTCAGCACTTCACGGGGGGCGTTGACCACCAACTCGTCACCCTTCACGACCAGCCGGATACCGATGTCGGCCAGCCCGTCGATGATGTCACCGGCGACACTCATAACGTCACCTCCACGTCCTCGCCGTCGGGATCGCCGTTGGAGTGGTCGCGATCATCGACCGTATTGTCCGTCGGTAGCAACTGGTCGCAAAACCCCTCCGGTCGGGCGGTCGCGGTCGCGAAACCCTCATTGTGGCTATCAAAAACGGTGGTTTCCAGACCACCGACCGGGCGACCATGGGGTTTTGCGACCGGCGCATTCAGTACAAAAACTTCCACCGGGCGACCTCCCTTTTTACCCGGTGGCGATTGCTCCCAACGCCCAAACCCGGCTTCAACCATGCGATTGAGAGCATCCCGTGCTGTTCCGCCTCCTCTGTAGCGTCTCTTTGTGTCTCGCAGTTCACAGGCGGTAATCCGTCCGCCTCGCCCTTCAATGTGCATCTGCAACTCCGCCAGTTCCACTCCACCGGCATCATCAGGATCGCCACCCATCATTGCATATACCCGCTCCGCTTCGCCTCCGAACCAGCGAGCAAGGATGATGCCCGCCGCCATGCTTACGGCTTCCACGTACGTGTTTAGCGGGCGTAAGTTGGGCGTTGGAGAAGTGTGCCCATTGATTCGATGAAGTCTTTGCCGGTTTGGTGGGCGGTGGCGGCGAGGGAAGCCAAGATTTCCCAGGTCCGTTGGCC
>WQYP01000098.1 GCA_009781185.1 Phycisphaerales bacterium
TCGGTGAAGTCGGTGTATACGTCAACGCGGTTCTTTCCGATGTTGTTGTTGCCGAACACGACACGCAATGAGGTCGCAGTAAGGGTCCATGTGCCGTACACGTTATATTTTGTCGCAACCCATCTACCGTCAGCAGTGAAAGTCCAAGGAGTTCCGTTAGGCTCTTTCCATGTGCCGACGATGGTCGCGACGCGGGGATCGACCTGTCCTGCTTCCTCCTCCGCCTTCAACGCCGCGATCTTCTCCCGGATCGCCACGGCCTCATCGAGGTTCCCGGCCTTCGTCGCCTTCTCCATAGCAGCCGTCAGCGACTTGATTGCGGCAGCCCTCGCTGTCGCCACGGCCTTCTCGTAGTCGGCCTTGGCCTTCGCCTCGGCGGCTTCGTAGGCTTTGACGGCGGCGACGGCGTCGGGGGACTTCGGGGTGGGCTTAGCGGCTACCTGTCCGAGCGCGATGAGGCTCGTTGTCAGCAGAATGCCGAACAAAAGAACGGTTTGTAGAACATGTTTCGTCATGGGTTTCTCCATTAAAAAAGCCCGAATCACAGAGGATTCGGGCTGATCCGTGTCGTTGTTGACGCGATGGCAATAAAAAAGGGGACGCTTGCCATGCGTCCTGACAGAGGCTCTGCGAAAGCCCATAGAGAAACACACACACAAGCATCCCGAAGGATGCATGGGTGAATCTCTATGGGAAACGATTTTAATCTCGCAGATTTCTGTCAGTTCCCAAATTATGACGCCAGCCTACGCGGTGGCGTGTTTGTTTCGTTTACGACGGCGGCGATTTCCTCCTTAAAGGTCAATCAGAATCAGCCGGGGAGCCTCTGCTCCACGGCATGAACGAATTTTATATCCACGCCGCGACCAATGCCACGCCTCCGCTCCAATGCTAAACCTCCGGCGACAGCCCCCGGCGGCGGGAGCAACCTGGCTCTTCCCTCATTTCGCCGGACGACGGCTAAATAACGTATTCAAATGCGTCAGAATATATGGTGGGACAGCTTAGCGGTTCCGCTTGAACGGATCGGTGTGTGCCGGTTCCGTTTTATCGTTTTTCTCGATCATTTTTCGTACTTTTACCGCCCTTCGAGGACAAAGGAGACGCTATGCCTCTTTCCATTAACGTCGGTCTTTCACGTAAGGCCAGCAAGGATTACCAGAGCACCGGGTATTCGATTAACGTTACTGCCGAACTCGATCAGGCGTTGCTGGCGAAGCCCGGAGAGTTGCAAGCCCAAATCGACGGGCTTTACGCACAGGCCGAGGATGCGATCAATCGACAGGTGAAGACGCAGGCGGCGGGGGCGGCTCCCGATCGCCGCAACCCCATCAACGGCAACGGTCACGCGAATGGTAACGGCTACGCGAACGGTAACGGTCGCACCAACGGCAATCACCACGGCGGCGGCGTCACGAAGTCACAGGCTCGCGCGATCGAGAGTATCGCCGACCGTGCCGGTCTCGATCCATCACAGGAAGCCCATGACCTCTTCGGCGTGTCGCTGGATGAGCTGACCATCAAACAGGCGAGCGAATTGATCGACCACCTCAAGTCGCAGGCTCCGGCGCAAAACGGTCATGCCCGTCGCTGGACTGTCGCGGGATGATGTTTCATCCTCCCTCCATCAGCATTTCGTTTTTTAATATCTAAAAAAAGGATATATGATGACCACTACGACCGTGGATCGGCGGGCCTCTGCGCCAACGCCGACCCCACAACGACCACCGAACCAGATCGCAATGCAGATCACCGGACGACCGTATGTCAGTTATTCTCAGCTCAGCCTGATGCGCTCGTGCCCGAAGAAGTTTGAGTTCCAGTACGTCCAGAACGCCCCAAAGGATTTCCTGCCCGTGAGTCTCGTTTATGGCGGCTCACTTCATGCCAGTCTCGAATCTTTCTATCGCGCTCGACTGGAAGGGGTCACGCTGTCGGCGGACGAGATGAAGATCGCTTACCAGTTCGCATGGCAGGAGAACCTGGCGCAGGCGGGTGAGGGTGTGCCGGTGAAATATGGGGCGAAGGAAGACGAGGTTGCCGTACACGCCCTCGCAGACCGCACTATCGCCGCGTTTCTGGAAAGCCCGCTGGCGACGCCGAAAGGAACCGTGCTCGGAATCGAGGAAGAACTTCGGATCGTTCTGCACCCCGACCTGCCGGACGTGCTTGCACGGGTGGACCTTGTGACCAGTTCTGATACCGCGCTGTTTGTAACGGATTTTAAGACCAGCCGCAGTAAGTGGACGCCAGAGAAGGCTCAGGAATCCAGCGACCAGCTTCAGATTTACGCTTCGGCGGCGGCAGACATGGCCCAGCAAATGTCGCTTCCGGTGAAGCTGGCGTTCGCGATCCTGACCAAGGCCAAGTCACCAAAGGTTCAGATATTGCCGGTGCCCACCGACCCCGACCGTATCGCCGCGATGACTGAATCGGCGGTGCAAACGTGGTCGGCGATTGTCGCTGGCAACTTCTACGCCGCCCCTCACCCCATGAACTGCTCGACCTGCCCGTATCGCAGTCGATGTTCCGCGTTCGGCTGCAAATGAACCAACCGCATCCCCCTCCCCCCGGACACAGGTTTGGGACTGCTCCCCGATCGTCTCAAACCTGTGCCCCGGTACACCGGCATTACATGAGGAGACAAAATCATGTTACGAATCAAAATGTTTCAATTTGTGGCGGTTACGTGCTGTTTGATGGCGTTTTTCCCGCCGTTCGCACAGGCTCTCACCTTCGATTCGACCTACTACGCAGTCGTGCGGGAGCGTGACGTGGCACTCGCTCAGCTCGAAACGCTCCGGCAGTCTCACCCCGACATTCAAAAGGTGCTTGACGATGAACGGAAGACAATCGCCAATACCCGTGAGGAACTTCGAGCGGAACAACGGACCTCCGCGAAGTGGCGAGGTTTCACATTGTGGGGCGTTCCTTTGGGCTGTTTGGTCGGCGTCTTAATCGGAACGGCCATCGGCAACACGGCCCGCCGAGCACACGCTCAAGTAACGTCGGACAGGAGGGACCGTGATGATCCCGGACGCAAATGACGCCGCCCTCGCCGTTAAGCCGCAAGCCAGGAAAACCTTTCTCATCATGGCCCGCTCAGTCGTGACCTGCGATCTGTGCCCGCTGACGCCTCCTGCCATGCCAGACGATTTCGACGAACTGGGCACGATGCGGCGAATGATCGCGTCGCTCGGATACTTCGCCGGGGTCGTGGAATATCGGATTGGCCCCAACGGCTGGTTTCGTGCGTGGCTTTTCACCTGGCTGCGAATCCTGCTCTTTATCGCGGTACCCATGCTCGTTTTGGCCGGGGTAGTCTGGCTGCTGGTGCCGGTGTTCTTAGGGGTGGTGAGTTTGTCGCAGAGCCTATCGCACATCGCGCAGCATCTTGAACATGCCTGCCAAAGTCTGTTCATGGCCGTCGTTTGGATCATCGCAACAATTCTTCTCGTGACAGCCATCGCGTTTCTTCGGATGCTCGGCGGTAAAGGCAAGGGTTCGCGTGGTCCCAGTCCGGGCATCAAATACGTGAACGCACGAGCGCGATGAACCCACCAAACTTATGACCTTTTTCATTCACCTTTTTTGCCCGCCTTTTCGGTGGGAAGGAGTTTTTTATGTCTATCGTTCTGATGTCTCAGCTCAGTACCAGCGATTGCCGCGAACTCGGCAACAACATACTACCCCGCAGAAAAAGCCGCGTTGCTCGCCGCTGGCTTCGCGATCCCCGGTGGCTTGATCGGCTCCACCACAAGCCACGCGTCATTCCCGCACCGTGATTTCCACACCGTAATTTCTGTATCGTAATTTCTGTACGCAATGTTCTCTCCTCATCAACGTTTTCAAACGAAAGGATTTTTCCTATGCCGCATGAAATCGACACCACCACCGGCCAACCCGCCGTCTTCGTCACCGGCACCCCAGCATGGCATCATCTTGGTCGAACCATCGAGAAAGCCGCTACCAGCGCCGAGGCGATCAACCTCGCCGGTCTGAACTGGCATGTCTCGCAATGGCCCATCAACGCCACCGATCCGACCTCTTGGCACTCAGTGTCTGATCCCGACCACGTCGCCAACGTCCGCACCGACACCCGATCAATCCTTGGTCTGGTCAGTAAAGACTACCGCGTTTTTCAGAATGCGGAGGCTTTTGATTTCATGGACTCGCTGGTCGGCGACAAACTTGCGATGTTCGAGACCGCTGGCTCCCTCAAAGGCGGTCGGAAGGTGTGGATGCTCGCCCGCATCCCGAAGGAATACCGCGCCGGCCCTGACGATCTCATTAAGCCCTACGTGCTCCTCATCAACTCCCACGATGGCACTTCGTCGTTGCGGATGTTGCCGACGACAGTGAGGGTGGTGTGCCAGAACACGTTGAATCTCGCACTGCAAAACACAGGCACCGACGGCATCGCGATCCGCCATCGCCCCAGCCTCACCGACCGGGTGAAGGAAGCCCGCGAAAAGCTCGGCATAATCGCCGCCCGTTTCGACCAGTTCGACGAAGAACTCCACGCCATGCTCGCCGTCCAAATGAACGGAAGACGCGTAAAGCGTTATTTTGACAATCTCCTCCCCGCCGTCACCACGGATCGCGAAAAGATCAACCGCCTTCAAACCCTGACGCTCTTCCAAGCTAACTTCGAGAATGCCCGGAACAATCTGCCGGGTATTCGTGGCACCGCGTGGGCGGCGTACAACGCGGTAAGCGAGTGGGCGGATCACCAGCGCTCGTTCCGAGGAAAAGACGACCTATCCCGTGCCGAGAGCCGTCTCGCCAGCGTGTGGTTCGGCAGTTCAAACGCGATCAAACAACGAGCCTACGCACGAGCACTGGAGCTATCGGGCACGACCCGCGATTTTGAGTAAGCACTTACTAAACAGACAAGCCCCGTTGTGTGAGGATTAAACGCAACTCCGCCTCCGCGCTTCGCCCGGCTCCGACTGCACATGCGGTTGGGCCGGGCGGACGCGGAGATCGAATGGCAGGAAAACCCCGGATCGCTTCGCTTTAGCTATCGGAGAGTTCGACGCATCGTAAGGGAGTGGGATATGAGCAGGCGTCGAAGATCGGTCAAGCAACTATGCAGTCAACTATGCAACGTTTGACCTCAGCAGTTGCCATCTGCTACATTCTGTTCAGGCGTATCTCAAGGACTATCATGCAACCCCCTATGAAACCTCAAGCGTCGGATGTGACGGATGCCGTGCGGTCGAAGTATGCCGCCGTCGCGGAGAGCAGCCTGAGCAATTCGCATCAGGGTGTGCGAGCGGTCGCCGAGGCTTTCGGCTACTCGCCTGAAGAACTCGCCTCCATCCCCGCCGAGGCGAACATGGGCCTCTCCTGCGGCAACCCCATCGCCACCGCCAACCTCAAGCCCGGCGAAACCCTCGTCGATCTCGGCAGCGGCGGCGGACTCGACGTGTTCCTCGCCGCCAAGAAAGTCGGCCCCACCGGCAAAGCCATCGGCATCGACATGACCCCGGCCATGATCGACCGCGCCGACGCCGCCGCAAAACGCGACGGCTACACCAACGTCGCCTTCAAGCTCGGCACCATCGACCGCATCCCCCTGCCCGACGCCTCCGCCGACGTGGTTATTTCGAATTGCGTCATCAACCTCGCTCCCGACAAACCCGCCGTCTTCCGCGAAATCGCCCGCATCCTCAAGCCCGGCGGACGTTTGGCCGTCAGCGACATCGCCCTCAAGAAACCTCTGCCCGATGAACTTGCTCAGGACATCATGGCCTACGTCGGCTGCATCGCCGGTGCCATCCTGATTGAGGATTACCGTCAGCAGTTGAAGGCGGCGGGGTTCGAGCACGTCGAAGTCATCGACGGCGGAGCCGACCTCAACGCCTACGCCAAAGTCGAGAATCAATCCGGCTGCTGCTCACCGCCGGTGGAAGTTCCCGCCGAGCAATCTTCGTGCTGTGGTAGCTCATCAAAGGCCGCCAAGCCTGCGAAGGTCGCCAAGTCCTCGTGCTGCGGGTCGGAAACTCAACCCACCGCCGACGTTCACGCCCGGATGATCGAGTTGCTGAACCGCTACAACGTGAACGACTACGCCGCGAGCGTGAAGGTGTTTGCCATCAAGCCGAAAGGGGGGAGGGGGGGGGTGATATGAAAGCATATATCGACAAGCGTATCCGAAGTTTACGGCAAGGTCATAACAATTGTATGACTGACCATCAGGCTGCTTGCCGCGGATACTGGTGCGATTCTGTGAAAGTCGGAATGGTAAGATAAATATGCGTTGGGAAAACGGAACTATTCGATGGAGTTCGCGTCTCCGGAAAGCCGATGTCCGACGATTGTACAAGTCCTACATGGCGGGCTTCGGATTCGAAGACCTGTTGGACGACATCGGCACCACGTTGTACATCCGTTGCTCCGACATCTTGTACCTGCGTGACGCTCGCGAAGGGGTGGGTGGGGGATGGCGTTGTCTGCCGTGCGAGAGCCGCCCGGATGCCGCAGGCCCCGGTCCGCGTATGGAATCGACAGGCCGACGCGATCCTCATTTTACAGGCCACGGAGACGAACTCTTCGCCTGTCCTGTCTGTGGGTGGGAATTTTCCTTCGGCGCGATGCGTAACACTTTCCGCAACAAACAACTGCATTCCGGCGGAGCGGTTGAGGCGTTCGAGGGGTTCGTAAAGGCATGGCCCACCGCCGTAGGCGATGTTCACGCCAAGATGCGAGCGGTGGACCTGCTCATCCACAGCTTCCATTATTCGTTGCGGTCGGAGCCGGACCTGCCCATACGTGCCGCCGGCGTGAACCTGATCGAGGGCCGCCTGAAAGACGTTCTGGCGTTTCTGGACGCATTATCAGCCGACCGCCAGGACGAAGCCGCCGATCGATGGCGGAAAGAACGGCGTAAACAGAAATGGTGACGAAACGTCACATGAAACGCCGCTACCGCGCACTAAATGGGCGGTACGGGATGTGCCGGAGCGTGCAAAAAAGGCACCCGTTTGGCGCTTACTCCGGTCGCAGTAAACGAGCAAACTTGCGGGTGAACTCAGACATCGGCGGCTGGACGCCCAGACCCACGGTAGCGGCGGTGCTCAACTCATTGCGGCATGAGCAGGCGACGCAGATCGGTCAACTGCTCGACCATGCCGCCTATGTCCGCCACGGAAGCCCGACAATCCCGGATCGACCCCGGCTTACGCTGATTGTGCCGTCCGTTTTCCGCAACCCGCTTCTTCCCCTCCGCACTCGTCGGCCCGGTGCTGCGTTTCCACGGTTGCGTCCGACGGCAACGTTTCGCCTGCTTCTCCCGAGCCTCAGGCGTCCACCGCAACTGCCGTCGGTTCGGCAACACGATCAAGTCCGCTACGGGCCACTCGTTCACGAAGCTCATGTAGGTTCTCCTCCTCCGGGTTATTCAGTTTGCTCTGTCCTGAAAAAGATTCTTTATTGTTCTGATCCCGATATTCGACCGTCTGGCTCCCCCCGGCAGCAGCCACGTTCTGCTGTCGAATGAACGCCACACTCTTCCGATTCGGCCCCAGCCTGTAGTCGCGCAGAGCTAACGCGAATTTCCGGAGTTCACTCATGAGTCTGGTCGCCGCCGCATTGTATATCTTGACACTTTCCGGAGTCTTTGAGCCCGAGGCTTCGGCCTGCAAAATCGCCAACCTGTAATGACAAAGGATGAGCTGTTCGAGCATCATCCTTTCGATCGGATCGGTCGGAGCACCCGCGTCGGCAACGATATCCTCGAACGCCTGTATGATCCCCGCATCGCCAAGAACATCCGGCTTACCGATGACGGCAGCAAGGCAGCTCGGCAGCAGCACCCGCCTGACCCTCGCCGCGTCGCGTTCAGCCCTCGTCGAAAGCTCGGAGATCAACGGGCGGCTCGCAGATGCGGGTGGGGCTACATCCTTGGCCGTTGGCGGTGCTGCGTCCGTCCCAGTGCTGTTGCGAGCGTCGGCGGCGACGTCGTGCTCTCGCGAGGTCTTGGCTCGTCGTCTCGGCGAATTGCCAAGCGAAAAGTCTTCCCCCTGTACGACAGCCCGCGATTGTTGAGCAGTAACGTCAGAAGTAGCGTCGATCATTATGGCCTCCGTGCCTATTGACCCCAGGCGGCATCCTTACCGCCATTTACATTTCAATTTTATCATGCAACGCGAGAGTTGAGTGTGGTTTTAGAGACAAGGGCAATCCCATTAGGCCTCAACTCCGGCACTAATTCAATAAGCACTTATCAAAACCCCTCAATGTTTGTCGGGCTCACCTGCTTCGCTTTTACCGTTTTTACAGCAGGTTTTTCAGGGACCGTCAATCCCTTCGCGATAAGCTCGGCTAACACGGCTCCAAAACGACTGCCGTCACTGAAATTGGTCATCTTCGCGGCAACGTGACGATACAAAGCACTCGCATCGTCGCCAAGTGCCCGAAGTATAGACACCATCAACGAGTTGTCTCCCAACTCCGCTGCATGCGCAAGACACTCTGCTTGAGTATGCGTCTTCTCGTGATGCGTGCAAAGATACGCGGAACACATAGCACATTTGCGATGCGTCTCCGCGCCGCACCGGGCCAACGCTCCGTTGTCCGTTGCGACACATGGGACGCGATAGCCGCCATACGTGCGTTTTCTGTGTTTTGGATCGTACACAACAACCTCCTAAATAAGGACTTCAAAGATCATCGGGAAACGGCGTATGCCCGGCAACGACACCTGGCACCGCCGTAGGCGCAACAGGCTCCCCAGCATTTTCTTCAATACCGGCAGACGACTCTTGTCCAGTTTCCGCCACCTCTTTCGCCGCACGCATTTGCCGCAGAACCCAGCTGGCGCACGCCCGCATCGCCGTATTGCGGAACACTCCTGTTGTGCTGACCAGATACTCGGACATTTGCGACATGCCGTTTAGACAAGCGGCAGCGGACCGCCCATCGCCAAATAAGAGGCCTTTAGGATACGAAAATGCCCAAACAACCGCCTGCGATATTCGCATCAGGCTGTCCGCTTTGAACACGGTCGTCTGCCATCCCGGTAATGACGCGGCACGAAAATCATCCGCGACCACGACATCCGGAACAAGGTAAAGCCCGCAACGCTCGACATAGTACCCATTCGCCCGCGACATCGACGGCTCCGTCGGCACTAGGCGAACCATGTCCTTCCCGCCGAAAACGGTTGTAACGCCGCCCAGTAAAACGGACGCGTCCTCGACGCCAGACGCCGAAGGTAAACATCCGTCCTCGACGCTCCTTCGCCATAACCGCCGTGCGGCAAGTAAAACAAGACGACTGGCCGGATCACACACATCAGGATGCCGTAGAAAAAACGCGAGGGACTGGTAAACCTCATTGACGACATCCCGAGCGTAGCAAAAAGGACATATACGGGGATGCTTACAAAAGTTCGAATGTGTCGTTGTGACGCCGAAAGGCGGACAGTTCGTGTTTGTTTAGTGTCTATTTTTGATCACAGTCCCGACGCAACGTCGCTCTCATGCACAAGTCGTAACTTGCAAGCCGCCGCTAACGATTTAATAAGTAAGTGCTTATTAAATCGAACTGGTGTCAGTAAATCGCTTGCTACGATCATGGCGTAAAACGTCCCAGAACGCACAGAAACCCGGTTTTCCGGCGACGATGACCGTGACGCGGCAATGGATACCTCTACGAGGCTTTCTGGCGGGCAGCGCGAAGGTTTTGCTGAATCACGACCCAACCTCACCCTTGATCGCGTCGGCAAAGGTCGCCCGCACCGCCTCGCAGGCTCCACGCACGATAGCGGGGTTCCTTGCAACGTAATTATCCTGCAATCCGTGCGACCGATGCCCCGCCAGCAACCTCGCGTACTTCTCATCGACACCGGGGGCGGTGCAAGCGGCGGAATAGCTGCCGTCTCGGATATCGTCCATTTGAACCTCCGGGCACCCTGCGGCCTTCCTAATCTTTTCCCATGTCTTCCACTGGCCCTTCGCGTTAAAGCGGGTACCGTGAGTGGACGTGAACACGTAAGGGCTGCCTGTGCGTTTGATGGCCTTCAGAGTGTCCACGGTTTCGGGCCAGAGGGTAGCACAGCGAATGACTCTGCCGCGTTTGTTGCGTCGTGTGCAGAACGTTCCAGCTTCAAAATTCAGGTCCACCCACTCAATGGCCAAGGCTTCATCGAAGTGCAGGCAGAAGTTCAACATGACGAGCAGCCGGGCCTCCCATGCCGGGTAATCTTCTCTCACCACCTCCAGTAATTTGCCGAAGTTGGCGGGGCTGATCGGACTCGGTGTGTGGACCCGCGTATCCCGTGGAGCCTTCAGAATGGCCATTCTCGACAAGCAGGCGTCAATCTGGACGGCATCCTGCCCTTCTGTCTTGGCGAACTTGATGATCCACTTCACCGCACCAAAGTAGGCTGTGATGGTGCCGGGACTGGTGACGCGGGCCTTGATCGTGTCACGGTACATGGTTAGGACTTCGGTGGTCAGGTCGGCCAGCGTCTTAGCCTTGGTGATCTTCACAAAATTCTCAAATATCCTTGTCGCGTGTTGTTTGCTGCGAGACTGCACGTCGGCGTGTTTTTTGTAAATGTCGAGTAGTGCTTCAAGACGGAGGGACGGCTTCGGAATAGCATGATCGTCCAGCATGGCAATGGCCGGGACACCGACCTTTCGCGCAAACTCGACACGATGCTTGCGAAGCTGATCCGCCACCCAGCGATACAACAGTGCCTCGGGAACCCAAACACCAGCTTGCAGATGACGACCATCGGTGTCCCAGGAAAACCTGACGCCCGTTTCACGCTGCTCGCCCATCGACCTGTCCATCGCTTCGCAGTCCCACTTGGGCTCCTCATCTTTTTCCTGTACTCCGACCGTCTCTCCAACAAACGTCTGTCGTGGGTTTATCTGGCCGGTCATGGTGTAGAACTTTTCGACGGCTTTACGCTCGTCAGCCTCGACGAATCGCTGCCCGGTGGCCATGACCCGCCAGCGGCCATCCGTATCCTTCGCCAGCCCGACGATGACCTGTTCCATTTTGGTTTTGTAGTGTTGCGCTCTCCTCGACATAGCGTTACCTCTCTGATAGACTGCGGAAGATGTTTAAGTCATTTTGCCATTTTGCCACTGCCGATTCCGCGACTTCCAAGCAGATGTCCGTCGTTCAGTTCGTGGCTCAACGACGGTCTCCATTATACTGCCTTTTGGCGTTTTCTGCGGTCGCGATGACGAAAAACGTGGCAAAATGAGTGGCAAAATGACGAAAACGGCAAATATAAGTCCTTGCAAATAAAGAACTTATATGCGGGCGTAATTCAGTGGTAGAATGCCAGCTTCCCAAGCTGGACGTCGTCGGTTCGAATCCGATCGCCCGCTTTAGAATGTAAATCTAGCCAAATCCGTGACTTACGGATACCTGTCCGCGTCGGGCAGTGTGGCTCAAAAACCCTCGGAAAAGGGTAGTACTACCCTTTTTCGCTGGGCACAGGAGCCGCAAATGCCCCGTATTTCGTCCGTTCCCCCTTATTCTCTCCATCGTCACACCGGCCAAGCCCGCGTCCGCATCGACGGGCGAGACTACTACTTGGGCCTTCATGGAAGCTCTGAGAGCCGTCAGGAATATGCCCGGTTGATGGCGGAGCGTTTCCGTCCCGGAGGCGGAATCCCGACAACATCCTCCATCTTCCCTCCCAGCAGTGGCAACCCAATGCCACGAAAACATGCTGTGAGTTCCAAACCTCATCCTTGACGCGGCTTTCGACGAACTAAAGTCATCTCGATCCCTTGCAACTCACTCGACGCTGATCCATGCGATCTATTTGTAGCAATTGACGTTGACACTGCCAACGAATGGCAGTACGGTATTTGTTAAGAATGGGAAGGAAGAGGTGAAACGCGGTGTCGAAAACTTTGATTACCGGAACAGACAGGCTGATTGCAAGGCATCGGTTGGCTCATGTCTTTCGGTCGCAACAACTCGTTACAGGTATTAGAGCCGATACCGGATGGAAGGAGCATCTTTGCGACGTTGGCACAAATGGCGGATTTGGTGGTGGTCGAAGACGTGGACCTTGATTCAGACCAGTTATGCAGCCATCTTCGCGAACACAATTTAACAGAATTGGCCGCGTCTGATGCGACGGATCATGTCCGCATGCAATCGGCCAATCTGTTTTGCATCACAAACCGGCAACACGGCGGCCAACTTTCGGGGAAACGTTTATGGTGAAAATAGAACTCGTCGAGCGAAAAAGTGCGGCACTCACGCCGTCGAGTATTCGGTGTCTCTCATGGATGCCGACGGTCAACATCACTGCTGGCTGCGCACACGACTGCATCTACTGCTACATCAAAGGCTACTTGGGCTATCCGCCGCGCCGGGTTTGATCGCCTTCGCCACTTGGCAGATGAGTTCGGCATCTCCTTGCACATCTGCGGCTGCAAAAACGCCGACCTCACCGATCAACGCTGTAACTTAACACAACTCACCGTCGCTGGCCGTGCGCTCGGCCTCCCTACGCTCCGCAGACGCGACGATGTCCCTGCAGGTGTCTCCCCCCATCGCCGCCGCTTGACGCCACCCCCTGCGGGGGTGACACTTCGACTGAGACGTTAACACATGACACTTCTACTGAGACAACACAGATGGGCGGGGCGTGAGCTTTCGCTGGGCGATAGGGGTGTTACAATGGGTTGCTCGTTTGATCAAGGAGAGTTGTGGTTATGTCTGAATGGAGTACGCCGATTCCGTCGTTGGTGTTTTTTACCAAGGGTGTGGGGCGGCACCGGTATCGGCCGCAGTCGCTGGAACTGGCGATGCGGCATGCTGGTATTGAGAAATATAATGTGGTGCAGGTGTCGGGAATTCTGCCGTCGCAGTGCAAGATCGTGACGGTCCAGGAGGGGATACGGCGGCTCACGCCGGGGCAGATAGTTTTCGGAAAAATGTCGGAATCGTCGACGGATGAGCCAAATCGGTTGCTCTCGGCAGGCATCGGCGTGGCGATGCCGGTGAAGGATCAGTACGGATACATCGCGGAACATCACGGCTGGGGGATGACGGAAGAACGGATCGGGGATTTTGTCGAGGATATGGCCGCGACGATGCTGGCGACGACGCTCGGCATCGAGTTTGACCCGGCACGGAACTACGACGAACGCAAAGAGATTTACCGCATGTCGGGCAACATTGTCCGGACGAGAAATATTGTGCAGACGGCGGAAGGCGACAAAAACGGACTCTGGACGACGGTGATAGCGGCGGCGGTGTTTTTGATTTGAAGAAGCCAGAAGCCAGAAGCTAGAAGCCAGAAGGCTTCCAAGCGACCGCTTATTCAAAACTTCTAGCTTCTGGCTTCTGGCTACTGGCTTCTCGCAAGAAAGGCGTGAGTCATGATTATTCGGAACAAGGGCTACGCTCGGGCTGGGCTGATCGGGAACCCATCGGACGGGTATTTCGGGCGGACGATCAGCGTGATCGTGCGGAATTTCGCCGCGGAAGTGACTCTGTATGAGTCGCCGCGATTAATGATCGTTTCGCAGAAAAGCGATCGGCAGGAATATATCGACATGGAAGACCTAGCCGAAGACGTGCAGGTTCACGGCTATTACGGCGGCATCCGTCTGATCAAGGCCGCGATCAAGCGGTTCCGGGATTATTGCCGGGATGAGCAGATCGAGATTCCGTGGAAGAATTTCACGATTGAATATACGACGACAATTCCGGTGCGGGTCGGGCTTGCAGGCTCGAGCGCGATCATCACGGCGACGATGCGGGCTCTGCTAGAATTTTATGGGGTGACGGTGCCCAAGCCGGTGTTGCCGAATTTGATCTTGAGTGTGGAGTTGGAGGAATTGGGGATCGGGGCGGGGCTGCAGGATCGGGTGATCCAGGTGTACGAGGGGGCGGTGTACATGGATTTTGACAAGGGGCGGATCGAGCGGGATGGATATGGGCTTTATGAGGAACTGGATCCGTCGAAGCTGCCGCCGTTGTTTGTGGCGTATCACGATCGGCTGGCGGAGGGGACGGAGGTAACGCATAACGATTTGCGGAGCCGGTTCAACCGTGGCGAACCGGCGGTGCTGGCTGGGATCAAGGAATGGACGGCATTGACGCAGCAGGCAAGAGATTTGATCACAGCGGGACGCGGACGAGAAATCGGCCCGTTAATGAATCGCGGCTTCGACCTCCGCAAAGAACTCATCAAAATCAGCGAGGGAAACCTCCGGCTGATCGAAACGGGACGAAAACTCGGAGCATTCACGCAATTCGCAGGATCCGGCGGAGCGATCATCGGTATGTACGACGGCGATCCAAAACGCCTCAGCACGCTGACAAAAGCATATGTGGAGCTTGGCGCAAAAATAATTGTGCCTGAAATCAAATGAACAGAAATAAGGAAGCAATATGGCAATTGTACGTAAGGCGATTATTCCGGCGGCAGGGATGGGTACGCGATTTTTGCCGGTGACCAAGTCGGTGCCCAAGGAGATGCTGCCGATCGTGAACAAGCCGGTGCTGCAGTATGTGATCGAGGAGGCGGTGGCGGCGGGGATCGAGGATGTGCTGATCGTCACGGGACGCGGAAAGCAGGCGATCGAAAATCATTTTGATTACAACCCGGAACTCGAGACGTTCCTGGAACGGGCGGGGAAACGCGATTTGATTCAGCAGGTGCGGGAGATCGGCCGCGGAGCGGAAATTCATTACGTTCGGCAGAAGGAGCAACTCGGTCTGGGTGACGCGATTCATCTGGGGCGGCGGCACTGCGGGAAAGAACCGTTCGCGGTGCTGCTGGGTGATACGATTATTGATTCGCCAAGTCACAAGTCCGGCCTGCGACAGCTGCTCGATGCGTATGAGGCAAAACAGGCGTCGGTAGTAGCGGTGCAGCGGGTGCCTAAGGAATGGGTATCGCGGTATGGTATCGTGGACGGAACGGCGGAGGCGGACCATGCGAACCTGATCCGGCTCAGCAAACTGGTGGAAAAACCAACGCCAGACAAGGCCCCGTCGGACCTGGCAATCGCCGGACGGTATGTCTTCACAGCAGACATATTCGAATGCATCGATCAGACGTCGAAAGGCGTCGGCGGAGAGATTCAATTGACCGACGCGATGAACCTGCTGGCAAGCCGATCGCCGATGTTTGCGCTGACATGGAACGCACTGCGGTACGACATTGGCAACCGCGTGGAATACGCAAAGTGCTTCATCGATTTTGCCTTACGTCTGCCGGATACGGCCGACGCGGTACGGAAGCATCTGGCAGGTGTGAAATGGTGAATCATTGCAGCCCGAGTGGCGGAATGGCAGACGCTAAGGACTTAAAATCCTTTTTCGCGCAAGCGAAGTGCGGGTTCGACTCCCGCCTCGGGCAGTTCTTTTCACGGGTAAAATGAGCATTTTTGCAGAAAATACTCTCATTTTGAATCTTGCTTGAAATTGTCTGAATTTGCCTAATCTTTCCCAAACTAAACGTCTTTTCCTTGTGTTTTTCATTACACCTCAGGGGTTCTTTGGCAAGTAAATACTTCTCAGGAGAGTGAGGGAGGGGATAGTCTCATCGAAGGGCACGATGATCCCTTCCCCCTCTCCTCTATCCGTTGTCATGCCCCCAGCACCGCGAGAATCTTCGGCGTGAGTTTGATCCAGTCCGCGACCCCCACGGTCGCCACGTCGGGCACCAGGCGATTCATGTATTTCATTCGTGCCAAACATCCACAATCCGGCTTTCCCATTGCCTTCGCGATCGCCGTTGCGATCGGCTTTGCCATACCGAGGCTCGCGATGGCGATTCCATTGCGGGCGAGGGTGCCGAATCCGTTGGGGTACTTTTTCGCCTCTATGGCTTCCTCATTAGTTTCTTCCCCAGGTATCGACGATGTGCTCTTGCAGCGGCTATGCGGCCGCCACTTCGCTTGGATCGCGTCGAACCTCTCGCGCAGCATCGTGTAGGTATCGCCGATCACCTCGGCCGCGGCGAGGCACTCGGCGATGAAGGCTTCCCTCGCCTCGGCAGGCAGGCAGAGTTCGGCGGCACGGCGAAGGTGCCAGACCGGGGCGACTATAGGGGGGCTATCAGGCATGATCCATCTACATCCATTATTCCAGACCTACATATTCCATTTTCGTCAACACAGCAGTGATTATCCAGCATATCCACTGTTAGCGAGCCATCGAACGTCGCCGGCATGGCATTGGCGCCA
>WQYP01000099.1 GCA_009781185.1 Phycisphaerales bacterium
CTTTCCCGGGGCCCCCCCCCCCCCCCGGGACAAAGCCGGGGGGCCTTTCACGGCCCCCCCCGCCAAATTTCCTTCCCCCCCCCCCCCCCCCAGTTTAACATTGGCTTCAATTCATGTGTGATGTGCGTGACGCGGGCATGTTCCGCGCGCTCCACGAAGTTTGATCGCGACTCTCGGATCGCCGCATGGCAATGTGAGGCTTTGACGCCATTCTCGCCCCGAACCGCCGCATTATGCCGTGCCGAAAACATCTCTTTAGCCGGCATGCTCGCATGCCGCTCGGCCCCGGTAGGGGCCGGAGCTCTTAGCCCACAGCAAGCGGCGACAGCCGCGCCGCCGTGGGTCACCACCACCCCAAAAAACGCCGTTGCCCCGGCAGGGGCGAAAGCTCGCTTCACCAAACAAGTCAAGGTTTTTAAATCAAGAAAGAAGCGATCATGCAAACGGCTTATTTTCATTCTCTTGAGAGCCTGTTTTCAGGCCATAGCCGCGATCACCCGAAGGGCGTTCCCCGGCATTACTAGTAATAGCTGGAGTAGAAGATATGGCGTTTCACGGACTTATGCTCTTACGCGACGAAGCGGACGTTGTCACGCAGACACTGGAGCATTTACTGGAATGGATCGATACGCTCCATATATTTGATACCGGCTCGACCGACGAGACCTGGGACATGGTCCAGGATGCGGCCAGACGGGATAAGCGGATCGTGCCACTTCGCGAACCACAGGTCTACTCAGACAGTATGCGGTCACAGATGTTCCACCGTACGCGTGGTCATGCGGAACGGTGATTGGGTATTGCGTCTGGACGCCGACGAAATCTACCACGTCCATCCGCCGATATTTGTGCGGGAGCGAATGCGGCCACTGGAGACGGCGGTGATGGGACAGTGGTATCACTTTCGGATCACATGGGATGAGGTCAAAGCGTACGAGTCCGGACAAGTGGACGTGGCGGCAGACCGCAAGCGTCCGATCACGGACCGACGACGCTATTATCGCCTTCCCATATACGCCGAGCCGCGGATGTTTCGGTATCGGCGAGGTATGCAGTGGCCTGAAACGACCAGCGCTCCGTTCAACGCGGGGTACGTGGCGAGAGAACGGTTGCCGATCCGACATTACTCGCACAGGGATCCCCTCCAAATGATCCAGCGTTTCCGTTTGCGATCGACCATGATGAAAATCTACGTCGGTACCGGCGACCACTGGAAAGTCGAGGACTGGCGAAAAGGCATTATCGACGCACAGGCCAAAACCGCTGTGGCCGAAAACGTTCTCCACTATTGGCAGCCCGGTACGCCTCTGCCGGAGGTGCCTTTACACAACCACCTTCCAGGTATGATCAAGCGAATGGCGCAGAGAATGGTTCATCCTCTTTTGTTGCCGTTATTGGACAGTTGCCGACCTCGTTTTAACCCTGCGCATACGCCTCGCAGCATTTCCGAGGATGTCAATGAGCAGATCGGTCACTATGTGAAAACCGGCGAATGGAACGGTGACCTGAACTTGAATAATCTGGATAAAGTGGGAGAAGAGTGCATCCGGAATTGAGGACAGTTTCGTGCGCAAGCCCCGGACTGCCATCACGGGACTCCCGTTACACTTGAATTGAAAATGTTCTAAGAGCCTATCCGAATAACCCGACTCCACCCCGCAAAGCGGAGTCGCTACCGGTTATTCGGATAGGCTAAGGAATTTCCGAAGCCATTTTGTTCATCATGAAATCGTTCGTCTCTGGCCGAACGCCTTCTTCCTTTTTAAACCATGCGCACTCAAACCCACGCGAGCGCAACAGGCTGACGAAGGCATTTCCATAGAGTTTCGCCATGTGATATCCGCGAAACGCATAATAGGCGAAACG
This sequence comes from Phycisphaerales bacterium, assembly GCA_009781185.1. Lineage (GTDB taxonomy): Bacteria > Planctomycetota > Phycisphaerae > WQYP01 > WQYP01 > WQYP01. The sequence continues at coordinate 1,867 of WQYP01000099.1, forward strand.
CCGAAATCCCCTCTCGATGAAATGCTCAACGGCCATTTTTGCGATTTCATCGTGGTTCTCATGCAGGTGAGGCAGGTGTTTTGGCACTGCCGAATCTCCTGTGATTCCTACCGCCACGATTGGTACATTTTATTTGGGGTTAGGCTCAGAAGGCCAAGCGGCTGTCGACTTGCCGATGGCGGGTAGTGGTGCGGCGAAATTCGTGAGCGACGGCCAGGAGCACGCTGGCCTTGTCGAGGTTGCCGTCGACGTCGTAGGAAATCCGTGTCACGCGCGCCAGTTGGCCGGAGGGATTCGCCCGGAGCACCCAAGGCGGCGCCAAGAAGCACTTGTGAGCGGCAAGGGTTTCAAGAAAATCCATGTCACTCACAACAAATTGTGAGCATCCGTCCTTCATAGCCTTCAACTCAGTAGGGGACAGTTGGGCAATCAGTGTGGCAAACGCCATTTTTTATACTATCTCCTCGAAAGTCCCCTCCTATTTGGAACCCTGAGGAAATCCAGATTCAACAACGCTTACTCTCTAATATAAATCAATCTTGAAGTTTGGCAAATTTTTCTTGGCAAATTGGTTCTTTTTTCAAAATGGGGGCGTCCGTTTCGTCAGCTCCCGGCTCTGCCGAGGGAAAAACCCCCGGCAGAGCCGGGGGCTGACGGGTAAGAAAGCCGCTACAGCGTTACAATTCACAAGTGGAGGTCTCATGAGCAACTCATCAGCAACCGAGCAGGAATTCGCGTTAAAACAGTTACGCGATGCGATTCGACGCCATGACGAGCTTTATTATCTGCACGCCAAGCCCGAAATCTCCGACCATGATTACGACTCGCTGATGCGAAAGCTTCTCGAGCTCGAAGCCCAGCATCCTGAGCTGGTCACGCCCGATTCGCCTTCGCAACGCGTTGGCGGAAAACCGGTCGAGGGGTTTGCCTCCGTACGTCATAACGTGCGAATGATGTCGATTGATAATACTTACGACGAAGGCGAGGTTCGGGATTTCGATACGCGGGCAAAAAAATTGCTGGAAGGCAAAAAAGTTCGCTACACCTGCGAACCGAAGATCGATGGGGTGTCGCTGTCGTTGCGCTATGAAGACGGCCTGCTGATCACGGCGGTTACCCGCGGAGATGGCGTCTCCGGCGACGATGTGACCGCCAATGCGAAAACGATCCGGAACATCCCGTTGCGACTGAGAAGCCAGAAGCCAGAAGCCAGAAGCCAGGAGGAGAAGGGGTTGTTTGATGCGGCGGAGTCGGAGGCAAAACTGAAATCGGTCGTAGAGGTGCGAGGCGAAGTGTTTATTTCGCGGGCACAATTCGCACGGATCAATCAGCAACGGGAGGAGGAGGGTTTGGAGACTTATGCCAATCCGCGAAATACAACCGCCGGCACACTCAAGCAGCTCGATTCGAAAGTCGTCGCGGCTCGCAAGCTGGAATTCCTGCCGCACGGAGTTGGGGAGATCAAAGGGAGGGAAGGGGGCGACGTGAAAAATAATCAGGAATGGCAGGAGAAGTTGCGGGCGTTTGGTTTTCGAACGAACGAACCTTTCGCGGTCTGCGAGACGATCGACGACGTGCTGCGATACATTCACGAGTTCGCGACGGTTCGCGCCTGTTTGCCGTTCGACACCGACGGCGTGGTCATCAAGTGCGACGATTTCCAGCAGCGGGAGGCGTTGGGGGCAACGGGAAAATCACCGCGGTGGTGCATTGCGTACAAGTATCAGCCGGAGCAGGCGGAGACGGAGTTGGCGCGGGTGGTCTGTCAGGTAGGCAAGACCGGGACGATTACGCCGGTGGCGGAGTTCGAGCCCCCGGTGTTCATCAGTGGCACCAAGGTCTCCCGCGCCAGCCTGCACAATTTCGACGAGGTCGAACGGAAAGACCTTTATTTACACGATCGGGTGTTGGTGGAGAAGGCGGGCGAGGTGATTCCTTACGTGGTGGGGGTGGTGAAGGAGAAGCGGCCGACCCATGCGGAGAAAATCCTACGGCCGGAACAATGCCCAAGCTGCCAAACAAAGGACTTGAAGCACGAAGGCGGATTCGTGCGGTGTACGAATCCCAACTGCCCGGCCCAATTGCAGGAGCGGGTGAAATTCTGGGCGGGACGACACCAGATGGACATCGAGGAGCTTGGGGAGGCCATCATCGCGGCACTGATCAAAGCGGAGCTGTTGACATCGCTGCCGGACATTTACCGCTTACGCAAAGAGGAGATCGTTCCGTTGGTGGTGAGCCGTTACGAAAAGCCGAAATCCAAAAAAAAGTCGGACGGGTTGTGGGGCGAGGGGGAGGAGATCGTCGAGGTTACCATTGGCGACAAACGTGCGGACAATCTTCTTCGAGGCATTGAGAAGTCGAAAGGCCGGGGCTTGGCAAAGTTGCTCAGCGCCTTGGGCATCCCGACGATTGGGCGCCAGACCGCGGACGTCTTGGCCTCGCATTTTCGCTCGCTGAGTCCGTTGCGGGCCGCCAACTTCGACGCCATCGTTCGATCGCTGGAAAAGAAAAACAAAAAAGACTCCTTCTTATCCGAAGTGGAAGGCTTGCGAGAGGACTATCCCATCTGCCAACAGCTCACCAACGAACAGATTTTTGATCTTCAGGCGATTCCACAGGCTTTGCTCAACGAGATCCAGGAAACGCCGCCGAATTCACGGAACAAGTCGTCGCCCTGGCAGAAAATCATCACGCTCCGCAACTTCGGCGTGACCGCCGTTTCCCTGTATCGATTCCTCCATTCCGCGACCGGCGAAAAGATGCTCGACGAACTCGAAGCCCTCGGACTCAAAACCGCAGAGGACCCCCCGCCTTCCTCCACGCATCGAGCGCCCGGCCTACTGACCGGCAAATCAATTGTGGTCACAGGAACGCTGACGCATTTTTCACGGGAAGAAATACAAGCCAGAATCGAAGCCTTAGGCGGAAAAGCTTCGGACTCCGTCACCAGCAAGACTTCCTTTGTGATCTTCGGAGAAAACGCCGGTTCCAAATTGCAAAAAGCTCAGCAACTCGGAATCGAAACGATCGACGAAGCGGAATTCATGCGGCGTATTGGGCAAAACAAAAACGAATGAATCGGATGCTCAAATTCGGTCGAATAGCTCGTTTAAGAGCTTCTTTTCCAAGTCTGGATCGTGGCCGAGCAGCACCCAGCGTCGGTTGGGATCGGGCTGTTGTTCGGTGGTTCCCGTTTTCTTGGATGACGTTACCGTCGTGATCGGGGTTGCCGTCGTTGCGTCGGCATAGTCTGAACGCAGCGTCATGGCATTGCGGCCGAAACCGGAGCCTTCGATAAATAACGGGCCTGCCAGCAGTCCCGTTGGATTGACCTCACGCTCGACGAGCACCTGTACGCCGATCTCGTAGAATTTGGGTTGCCCGGGTACGGTGTTGATGGTGACTCGCAGGTAACGGCGTTGGCTGTTGATCGTGTTTTCCATGGCATTGTTGAAATTGGTCTGCTGTGGCTTCCAGAATTCGACGAACTGGGCGCTGGGCAGTGAGCGAGTGGTGATCACGCCTTGCCGATAGTCTTTGCGGTCGATGATAAAACCGGTTCTGGCGACCAGCAGCATGGTCTGTTGCCAGATGTTGTCGTAAGAGGCGTTGTAAACGTACCTGGTGGTCTGGTTGGGATCGATGATTTGGGTGATCTCATGACCGGGCGGTAGGTTTAAGTCTTTTAAGTCCTGGTTTTGCGTGGCCGCCGCGGACTCCTGGGTGGCCGGAGCAGTGGCAGGGGCGATGGCGGCAGTCGTTTGAGTAGCTGGAGCAGGGGTGGCGGTGTTGACGTCGACAGGATGGACTTCGGTGGGAATGGTAGCGGGCTGGCTCGACGCGGGTTGCTCAGGTTCGATGTTGATTGGCGAGGAGATGGCGAACGCTTTGGAGCCGTCGTCAGGCACCCACATCTGGACCTGCCGAAGTGGTCGCATAGGGAGGATGTGGGATTCGCCGCAACCGGTAAGAAGGGCGGCGAGCGGAAAACAAACAAAAACGAGCAAGCGCAGTTTCATGATGGAAATTGTAACGACGGAACGGGCAGGAGGAAATCGTAGAAATTCGAAATTCGAATGATGAAACAAAGGACAGGGTGACAAGGTGACAGGGTAAAGCCGGTTTCCTCACCTTGTCACCCCTTCACCTTGTCACCTTGTCACCGTGAGCACCCGTCTTAATCTTCGTGCGTCTTCATGGTGGTAGGCTCGGTGGTTGCCGGCGGTACGGTTTGCAGGGGGAAGTATTCGGAGGCGGAGTTATCGGTGGTTAAGACTTCGGCGCGGCGGTTGAGGCGGTGGCCTTCGTCGTTATAGACGCCGGTCTGGAGCGGTTCGAACGGGCCGCAGCCGACGGGGCGGAGAACGTTGCGATTGATGCCCAGGCGAACGAGTTCGTCGCAGACGACTATGGCCCGGCGATAGGAGAGGGCCATGCCGTTGGGATCATCGACGAGCGTCGATATCTCATCATTGGAGACATGTCCCTTGACCATCAGGACATTGTTGAGGCCCTTGAGGCGTTTGGCGATTTGTTCCAGGGTGTTTTTGCTCTCGGCGTTGAGAGTGGATTGGCCAAGGTCGAAGCTGAGTTGGCCGCCGGTGACGATGGTTTTGGCGGGACGGATGCTTGTGACGTCTGTCTGGGAGCCTGAGGCGCCATCCATCGGCTTGGTGACGTTGCCCGCGTAGTCCTCGAAAGGCGTGGATTCCATTCCTATGCGTTTCCGGCCGACGCGGTCGAGAGCACTGTCTGAAAAGCGATCTGGAATCCAGCCGAACTGCAATTTGATGGCGGCGGCGGTCTCGAGCTGCTGCGCCGCTCCGCCCTGCTTGAGCGCATAAAGCACGACGAAAAACGACATCATCAGCGTCACAAGATCCGCGAACGAAACGATCCACATCGGAGCGGATTCGCCGGCAGGTTCCGCGGCGGCGGCTTTTCTCTTTATGGGCATGAGGCACCGTTGGGGAAGAAGCCAGAAGCCAGAAGCCAGAAGCCAAGATAAATTCGAAATTCGAAATTCGAAATTCGAAACAAATTCCAATGTTCAAAATTCGAAGGGCCGAAACGAGACCACCTCAGGGGGCGAGGGGGGGTGGAACGCCGTGGGTTTTGCTTATTTGAACATTTGAGCATTTGAATTTGTTTCGAATTTCGAGTTTCGAATTTCGTCTTTATCCTTTTTCTTTTCCGCCTCCGGCGATGGGCTGCACGTGGCTTCGTTCTTTGTGGGAGAGGAAGGAGAGGAGTTTGCTTTCGACGATGCGTGGGTTATCGCCGGCCTGGATGGCGAGGATGCCCTGGATGATGATTTGTTTGCCGAAGAGTTCTTCCTTGGATCGGACGGCGAGTTTGTCGCACAGCGGCCCGCAGACGACGTTCGCCCAAATGGTCCCGTAAAGCGTACCGAGCAGGGCGATTTGCAGGGCTTTAGCGATGGTGGCCGCCTGATCGCCGCCGCCGCCGTGGCCGCCTTCGCCGCCGCTGGGGGCCGACATGCCTTTGAACATGGCGACCTGGCCGACGAGCGTGGCGGTGAGGCCCAGCGCCGGGCCGTACTTGCCCATGAGCTCGAACATCTTCCGGCCGTGGTGGTGACGCTCCTCGATCGAACTGAGCTCTATGGACATCACCTGCTCGATGACCGCTGGATCGGCGCCGTCGATCGCCAACTGCAATCCCTTCTTCAGAAACGGATCGCTGGTCGTCTTGACGGCATTTTCCAGCGCCAGAACACCGTCACGGCGAGCGATCTCCGCAAACTGCACGATCTGCTGAATCAGATGCCCGGGCTCGACATCATGATGGAACAAACATTTCCTGAGGTAGTTCGGCATGCCTTTGGCAACATGGAGAGGCATGGACATGATGCCCAGGCCAATAGCGCCGCCCATCACCAGCAGAAAACCTTCGGAAGAGTAAAAGGTACCCAATTCGCCTTCGGAGCCGTGGTACATGGCAAAGCCGATGCAGCCGGCAGCAAAAAGAAAGCCAACGATCGTTGCAATATCCATAACCGGTCCCTGGACGCGTGAGGCGCAATTGCCTCCGCTGTGCGATTTATCGGTACGTTGCACCTGCGAGTTAATCGGCAGAATAAAATACACCGCAGAACGCAGAGGACGCAGAGTTCTTTCCCTCCGTCGTCTCTGCGTTCTCTGCGCTGTTTGAACGGATTAGGGGTGGAGAGGTCCCGTAAAAACATCCCGGAACGCGGTGGGAACGTAGTGTTCGAGTGAAGAAGTCAGAAGTCAGAAGCCAGTAGCCAGAAGTTTTCAAGTTCGCGGCTTATTCAAAACTTCTGGCTTCTGGCTTCTTCGGGAGTTTGATGATGTGGATGGGCAGGGCAAACGCATTTGGAGTTCAGAGCCGCGACCGTAAGGGAGCGACCTCACGGCAATGCGTGAGTAACGCGGGTCGCTCCCTTACGCTCGCGGCTCTGATGGTCAAATGCGTTCGCCCTGTGTGGATGGGCAAAGCAGTGATCTTGGCATTGGCGCTGCCTGGTTTTCTGATGGCCGGTGGGTGCAGCTTTGCGCCCACGCCACAGGAGCGGACGCAATTGCAGTACTTCAAAAAGTCGTATCAGCGGACGGTGAGTACGGACCGCTATGCGATCGCGCCGCCGGATGTGATTACGATTCATGCGCCCAAGGCGCCGGAAGTCGACAACGTCAAACAGCAGATTTCTCCCGATGGCACGCTGAACTTGGAATTGCTTAATCGTGTCTATGTGGCGGGCATGTCGCCGCAGGAAGTGGAGCATTTGCTCACGGAGAAGTTGCAGACGTTCTACAACGATGTGAAGGTGCGTTTGGAGGTGGAGTACAAGAGCCAATGGTACTACGTCTTTGGCGAGACGAATAATCCGGGGCCGAAACGGTTCACCGGGCGTGATACGCTGGTGACGGCGTTGGCCGAGGCACAGCTCACGCGATTGAGTTGGCCGGAACGGATTTACGTGATCAAGCCGTCGGCGGACCCGGATCAACGCCATGTCACAGTGATCAATTTGTATGAAATTGTGAAACAGGGTGATGCGACGCCCAATGTGCTCCTGGAGCAGGATGACATTATTTATGTACCGCTGAATCCGCTGGCGTCCATTGGCGTGGCAATGCAGAACCTGCTCTTCCCGATCCAGCCGGCGATGAACACCGCGTCCGGCGCGCGGGCGATCACGGGATTTTGAAAAAGACCTGTAACTTTCACAATCCTGCGGCGTTCATCCCCATGATCAGCCGGGACCGTGTGGTCCTGACAATATTTTTTATAATCGCGATTGACGCGAAGGAGTAACAATGAGAACGTGGTCCGTTTTGGTGGCAGTAATGGTTCTGGCGCTCAGCACCAGCTTGGTGATGGCTCAAGAAGCCAAAAAAGGCAAGGGCAACAGGATTCTAGGCAAGGTCACGAAAGTCGATGGCGCGAACATCACGGTTAAGCCAAACACGGGCGATGAGAAGACCTTTGCCACCGACGACAAGACGACCGTGAACGCCGGCTCGCACGAGGGCGAGAAAAAGGCCGTCTCCGACCTCAAGGAAGGCGAGACTGTCGCTGTGATGCTCAGCGAAGACGGCAAAACCGCGACCGCCATTGTTATCGGCCCCACCGGCGGCGGCAAAAAAGGCAAGAATAAGTAAGCGATCCCCTTATTCCCCCTTGGAAATTGGCAGAGGCCCGGAATCTGATTCCGGGCCTTTGCTTTTTGATGGTTCGGCATTTCTGAGCCGGGCTCTTGTTTATTTGGGCATGCCGGTGATGCTGGTGCGGTCGCGTTCGACGGAGTCGAACCAGGTTTCGAGTTCGCGTGCCATGCTGCGGACGCGGTCGGGGTGGGAAGCAGCGAGATTCTGGTTTTCGCCGGGGTCACAATCGAGGTTGTAGAGTTCCCAGTCGTGAGCAGGCGGGAGCGCTCGCGGCGGAAAAGGTCTGCCTTCCCAACTCCGATCGACAACATCGGGATTTTGATAAATATCCTGCGTCCAGAGCTTGCGATCCAGGATCACTTCCTCGCGGGCGGACATATTGGCCTCGTGCAGAGCAGGGCGGACGAGCTTCCACGGCCCATCACGCATGGCGGCGTTGGACTCGATCACCGGACGATAGCGATTCCACTGCCAGAACCGCTTCGGGCAGAGCCAGTTTTCTTTGCCTTGCAGTGCCGGCAGCAGGTTGTTGCCATCAATCGGCAGTTCAGTCCGCGGCGTCCCCCCCGCGGCAGCGAGCAGCGTGGGCAGCCAGTCACAGTAATGTGCGAGTGCATCGAAGTGCTTATTTCGCGGCAACCCATCGGGCCAACGCAGGAGCATCGGCACACGAATGCCCGCTTCGTAAACGTTGCCTTTACCGCCTCGGTAATTGCAAGTGAAGCGGTCCATGTTGTCGTACATGGCTGGGCCGTTGTCGCTGGTGAAGCAGACAATCGTGTTGTCGGCGATCCCATTTCTTTCGAGCGTCTCAAGGATGCGCGCGATGCCTTTGTCCATGCGGGTCACCATGGCGTAGACCTTGCAGACGTTCTCGTGAAAACTGTTCGCTTCGCGGTACGGCGCCACTTCCTCTTCCGGCACCTCCAGCGGCTCGTGCGGCGCGTTATAAGCAACATCGAGAAAGAAAGGTTTGCCGGCATGCCGATCAATAAAATCGACGGCAGCATCGGTTAACACATCCGTCAAGTATCGTCCGTCCGCCCTGATGCACTGCCCATTTTTCTCGAGAAGCCAGTTGTTATAATACATGCCGCCATGTCTGAATCCGAAGAATTCATCGAATCCGCGAGCGTTGGGGTGATGTGCCGGATCGATGCATCCATTGTGCCATTTCCCGACGAGTCCGGTCTTGTAGCCGCGATATTTGAAGCAGTCGGCGATGGTGCGCTCTCGCAGGGCGATGCGATCAAGTCCACGAGCTTCCCGCATATCGATCCCGCCGGTGCGATGCGGATAGCGGCCGGTGAGGAATCCGGCGCGGGCAGGCGTGCATATCGGCGCAGCAGAGTAATGCTGAGTAAGACAAACGCCTTCCGCAACAAGACGATCAAGAGCAGGCGTACGGCAACGGCCTTCGGAAAAAACTCCAAAGTCACCGTACCCCATATCGTCGGCCATGATGAAAAGAATGTTTGGCTGTTTCGTCATTCTAAATTCTTTTCAGAGGAATAACGTGATACCGGCCTGACACGCGGCTTCGTTGAGCTGATTGTCTAAGGCAGAATGACGGATAAAAGCCCTCTTTCATCCACAACGGTTGTGAATCTGGCAATAGACATCGTTGGCTCCCGTGGCAAATCCCTTCTCTCCACTATATCCGTTTATCCCAACGACGAGCAATGTCCCTTCCAATTGAATCGGCAGGGGTGCATGACACTTGAGGCGGTCTCCCGCCGCTTTGGTACCACGACCGTAAGGGAGTGCCGGATCGCATCTGCGACCTGTGGGGATGTGGATGACAGTTGTGCCTGAAAACAAAAGCGTTCGTTAGAGCACCAGAGGATCAGCCCCTCTCGCTCCCTAACGGTCGCGGTATCAAAGTTTCTGGCTTCTTCCAGGAAATTCGCTAAGCTCTTCTTGCATTGACACAAGGAGCTCTTATGCCTCGCAATGTTCGCCTGACGATGGTCACGATTTATAATACGATGCGTTCGCTTGCGGATCGCCGTGCGGAAAATCTGGAGATGATCGACAAGGCCGGCCGGGAAGGCTCGGATATCGTTCTGCTTCCGGAGCTTGCCGATCATCATCGCACGCCCGAGGGGGTCGAGGCTCACAAGGAAGGCAAGGCTGCTGTTCTCGAGAAGCTTTCTTTTACTCTGGAATCTCCGTGGGTCCGCGAGGTCCGCGGTCTTGCCAGCAAATACAAGATGGTGGTGATTCCGTGCATTCTCCGCCGCGAGGAGGAAAAGATGTGGAATTCCTCTGTCGTCTTCGGGCCCGACGGCAAGTTCCTCGGCAAATACGACAAGTCCCACCTCGCGCCCGGCGAAGAAAAAAAATTCGAGTGGGGAGAATCCCTCGAGCCCATCAACACCCCCTTCGGCAAACTCGGCATCTTCACCTGCTGGGATATTTACTTCCCCGAAATCACCCGGATCTATCAGCTTCAAGGCGCTGATCTGCTCCTCTGGACCACCATGGCCCACGGTCCGTACGCCCGTGAAATTTACGCGACGCTGCTGCCCAGCCGCTGTATTATCACCGGTTTGCCCATGGGCGTGAGCACCTACGCCATCGACGATCACCTTCGCAAACGCACCGTTATGAACTCCGTCATCTACGACTGCTCCGGCCAGGTGCTTGCATCCACCAATCTGGAAGCCAACTCGCTCACCCGCGCTACGATCGACCTCGACCACAAACCGCTGATTCCTCGCGACTGGGAAGACCTTCCGAACACGCTTTCTTTCTCCGACCTTCTGCGAGCTCATCGTCGGCCTGAACTCTACGCGGCGCTCACCGAGCCTCGAGCGTAAATTCACTGTTAGCCCCCGGCTCTGCCGGGGGTTCGCACGCCGGCAACACTCACTTTGCTATAACATCACCGGCCCAACCCCCGGCAGAGCCGGGGGCTGACTCCAAATGCTATCGTTCTGGCAAAAAGCTGGGAATTTTTGCTTCAAAATGCCGATCAAAGCCGGTAGGCTATGGACTTTATGAATTTTCGGGCGATGCGACAATTCCCTGGCTTCACGCACGCGATTCTCGCGCTGGGGTGGAGTTTTGTTTTTGTTTTGTTGCTTGCTGGCTGCAAGGACAAACCTACCAGTGCTGCGCCTCCGGAGAAGCATGTGGGTGCTCCGCCATTGGTCCGGGCGACGCTGGTTTCGGTGTCGGGTTGGGACTCAGGCCGGAGCGATCCGCTGGATGATCCTGTGTGGGCGAAGGCGAATTGGTATCTTTTGCAGTCGCCGATGAATACTTCGCGGACGACACCGCCGGTGCGGGCGGCGATGGTGTATGACGCCAATGCGTTTTATGTGGCGTTTGTGAGCGATACGGTTCCGCCACCGGCGTCGCCGATTGCACAGGATGTTGTTGCGATATTTCTCGATACCTCCAAGGCGGCCAACGGGACGGAGACGATGCAGATTTCCGTTGACGCCGCGGGGCATTGCCGTTGTACATGGATCCGCTCCGGCACGCCTGCGGTGGCCAAAGAGGATGGCTCGCCCGAGATGAGCCATCCGCTTTATTGCGTGCCTGATTATGTCATTAAGGGTCTTGCCGCCACCACGCGGCGCACGACGCTCAACGGCAAGCCGGTCTGGACCACGCTCGTGACGATCCCTTTCAAAACGCTTCCGATCCCATTGCAAGTTCCCTCCCCCCCTCCCCTCGGCGGCGAACACTGGAAAGTCAATCTGCTCCGCACCATCACCACCGCCGATACCGGCTCGGGCACGCAACAGTTGCAAGCGAACCTGTCGCCGGTCTACCTTGGTGCGCAAGCAGTGTCGCCCTACCGCATGGCGGTTCTGGAATTGACCAAGTGAAGCAACCGGAAGGGGTGACAAGGTGACAGGGTGAAGTTCATGATAGAAGCACCCTGTCACCTTGTCACCCCTTCTGACTTCTTCCGAGGAGCGCTTGTGAAACAATGGTTCTGGGAGGCGTTTGCGGTGGGCAGCGCCGGGTTTCTGGGCTCCATCGCCCGCTGGATGATGGGCTCGTGGTTCAACCATGCCTTCATGCCCTGGGGCACACTGCTGGTGAACATTACCGGCAGCCTGTTCCTCGGCTGGTTCTACACCGTCATCAGTCAACGCGTGCAGATCAGCAACTCGGTCAAGCTGGCGGTCGCGGTCGGCTTCGTCGGAGCGTTCACGACGTTCTCCAGTTTGATGTGGGAAGCGGACGACAAGTTCCGCGGCGGCTCGCATTGGCTCGGCTGGCTCTACCTCGGCGGCAGCATCCTTTTGGGCCTGATGGCGGTGCGAGCGGGCGTGATGCTGGGGCAGGGGCGATGAGGGCGATCGTTATTCGACGACCACGGGGAACGCCAGTTCCTTGTTATCTTTGGGGATGAAATAGGGCATGGGCAATTCGCTCAAACGCTCAGAGAGCGAATGGAGCAGGCTTTTGCGGGTGGTGGTGTCGTTGATCTCCGTGCGAAAATCTCTGCTGGATGAGTCTTGGAGCGTTTCCCGCCAAGGCGGCAAGTCTTGTCCCTTGACGTTGAGTTCCACCACGAGGGTTCCGAGTCGCTCGGTGGCGGTGCGTCCAGTCTCTTTGCCGCTGTTTTGAAAAGAGTAAGCTTGTCCCCGGCTATCTTGATGAAGTATTCGCCATTTGCGGAGTATGCGACTTTGCCTCGCTCCATGTGCTCAGGTTTGACAGCGATGGTCTTGATCAGCTTGTTTTGTTCCACGTCCCAGACTTGAAGATCGGGTTTGGCTCTGTTACTGAGAACAAGGTATTTATCGCCGGAGAACTTCATGATATCGGCGTAGCTTCCGGGTACACCGGGCACTTCCAAGAGGCGCTTGCCGGTCGCGGTGGACCAGACTGCCACGGACGTGTTCTCTTGGTTTGAGGATTTTGTCCCGGCGGCGAAATATATGCCGTTGTTGCTCAGAACGCAATAAGCGCCAGCCTCGATCTTACCCTCAAGCTTGACCTGAAGGAGATGGCATGGTCGTGTGGCGTGGTTGTGTGATGAATCGCAATCATAGAATTTTATTGCATGGTCCGGTGTTGGCGGGTGGTATCCGGGGGGGTGGGAGGGTAAAATTAAAAATTCCTGTTTCGGAATGGTCCGTGAAAAGGACGTACGATGAGCATAGGAAATTCGGCGTTTCGACTGGGAATGATCGCGATGGGCGTGGCGATGCTGGCGGGTATCGTGCGAGCGGCGGATGCTGCGAGTCTGGGCGAAGGTAATTTCCTTGAACTGCGACAATTCCGAATCGACCACGCACGGTTGCCTGGACCTTTGTCCGTCCGGCAGAGCGTCATTGCGTGGCAGGTGACGCAGGGCTCGTGGAACGGACAGGTGCTCGACGGCTTGTCGCTGGTGGTCGTGAAGTCGACAAGCGAAGATGGGCGATCGAACGCGTTTACCAATTGCTATATCTCCCATGAAGCCAGCGCCACACAGCGGGAGGCACTGCGGGCGGCGTTTCTGTCGACGCAGATGGAAAGTGGGGGAATTGGGACGCAGGATATGCAGAATCTGCGGCTGGAACCGGCGGTGATCACAGTGGAGTTGGAGGGTGGGACGATGGTGCTGCATGTCGGGTTGGTGGGGTAGACGAGATCGGCGATCCCTGACGGTCACGGTACCAACATGTTTTTTTGATTTGAATTGTGAGTGATGACGATGACGGGTGCGGTGCGATTGAATGATGGTCGGCATGGCGGGACGGCTTATTTTGAGGATCCGAGTTTGGTGGGGGCTGGGCGGGAGAGGCCGCGGGGGTATTTTGTGCCGTGTGAGTCGGTGGAAGCGGCGATAAAAAGGGGCGTGGGAGAGGCTTCTACGCGATGCCAGCTGCTGAGCGGGTCCTGGCATTTTTGTTATTCGGAGACGGTGGCGGGGGTGCCTGTGGGGTTTGAGAGGCCGGAGTTGGATGTCAGTGGGTGGGATCGCATTGCGGTGCCGGGGATGTGGCAGTTGCAAGGGGATGGGAAGTACGGGCGGCCGCATTATACGAATGTCAAGTATCCGTTTCCGATGGATCCGCCGTTTGTGCCGACGGAGAACCCGACGGGATGCTATCGGCGGAGTTTTCGGATGGCGGAGGATTGGAAGGGAGGGGGACGGCGGACGTTTTTGCGATTCGAAGGCGTGGACAGTTGTTATGTTGTGTATGTGAATGGCGTGGAAGTGGGGATGAGCAAGGGGTCGCGACTGCCGGCAGAGTTTGAGATCACGGATAAGCTCGTGGCGGGGGAAAACACGCTGGCGGTCAAAGTGCATCAGTGGTCGGACGGTTCCTACATGGAAGATCAGGATATGTGGTGGCTCAGCGGCATCTTCCGCGATGTGTGGCTGATCTCTCGACCGGCGACTTACCTGCACGATCTGTTTGTGAAAACGATTTTCGACAAGGATTATGTCGATGCGCGGGTGGAAGTGGAGCTTTCGGTGGCGGGGAAGGTCGGCGGGCGGGTGATCGCGGAGTTGACGGACGCTGCCAGGAATAGTCTCTGGAAAACCGAAGAACCCATTCACCATTCACCATTCACCATTCACCATTTGATCAAGAAGCC
>WQYP01000100.1 GCA_009781185.1 Phycisphaerales bacterium
CGAGTCTCGGCGAGTGGGCGGAAGTCGGGGCGTTGGGTGATTCGCGTTGCATGGTGGGGGTTCCTTTCTCCGGGTCACGCGCCGGCAGTTCGTGGAGCGGTCGCGCAAGTCCGACCAGAATACGTCTCATCGTCGCTAAGCCGGCGATCACGAAAATGAAGCTGAATACGCCCAGGCCGATGTAGGTACCGCGAGAGATTCCTGGAGTGGAGGTATCGAGATTGGTTCCTCGGATGGCTGTACCGATGGAGAATCCCGCGTAGAGCGCAAGTAAAGTGGCAATGAAGAGTATTCGGACGCCGCGTTCCACCAGGGCCGGCCAGTAGATCATTCGTTGTCCGTTCCTTCGCACTACGAGCGGGGGTTCCCAGAAACGAGCATTGAGGCGAGCCTTGATCCATTTGAGAAACGATGGAGAGGTTTGCGGAGGGGATGGGATTGCCGTCGGGACTTTGTCGGTGGGGGCCGCCAGCGGAGGGCTGCTTGTTCCGACGATTGTTTCCACCTGGGTTTTGACTTCGCTGACTTGCTGGTAGCGTTTCTCCGGTTCTCGTTCGAGGGCTTTGAGGACGATTTCGTCGAGACGAACGTCGATTTGTACATGCTTGGAGGGAGCATCGAATTCTCCCCCTCGCGGCAGTTCGCCGGTGAGCATCTGATAAAAAACCACACCCAGAGAATAGATGTCGGCACGATGATCGACTTCAGCCGGGGTTTCGAATTGTTCAGGTGCCATGTAATGCGGCGTGCCCATGACTTTGTCAGTTTTCATTTGGCGACAATCAGAGCCGCGATCATCCGAGGCGCGACCGTCAGGGAGCGTTTTCAGCCCAGGGGAAACGCTCCCTAACGGCCGCGTCTCGGATTGTCGCCCCATCAACTTCGCCAAACCAAAATCCGCAATCTTCACCTGCCCCTGTTTGCTCAGCAGAATATTCTCCGGCTTGATGTCGCGATGGATGATGCCATGATCGTGAGCGTATTGAAGCGCATCGCAGATTTGCGGAACGATCGCAAGTGCCTCTTTCGCGGAGACGTGTCCGGAGTCAAGGAGGATGCGAAGATTCAGCCCGTCAACATATTCCATGAGAAAATAAAACCATCCGCCGCGTTCGCCGAACTCGTGGATCGCGACGATGTGCGGGTGATTGAGCTTCGCCATCGCCTGCGCTTCCCGCGCAAAGCGCTCAGCAAACCCCCCATCCCCTCCCGCGATTTCCGGCGGCAAAATCTTCAACGCCACCATGCGATCCAGATTTTTCTGCCGAGCCTGATAGACCGCCCCCATCCCCCCGCGCCCCACGAGGCGGCCGATCTCCAACTCCGGAAATTTACCCGCGACTTCCTCCAGCGACGGCGGCGCCCAAGTGGCCGCAGGACGGTCCGCGCTGTAGCCGACCGTATTGGTTTCAAGCCCACGCTTGAGCAGGCAAGCCACGCAAATCGCTCGCGAATCATCCGCAGGCAGTTGTGCTCCGCATTCAGGGCAGATGCCGGAGGATGGGTTGCTCATGTCATATCTCCGATGGCTTGTCCAATCTCACTAGCCCCCGGCTCTGCCGGGGGAGCATACCGGTGATGATCCTCTCTGCTTCGCCCCCCCGGCAGCGCCAGGGGCTAACATCTATTACAAAGGAAAAAATCCAAAAAAGTTACAGGCTCTCCAGCAATTGCCGAATTTCCTCATCAATGAGAGCGGGATCGGAAACGGTCTGTCCGATTTCTTCGTGCAGCAGTTCGCGGTACCGCCGCCGCAGCCGATGCGCGGCAACTTTCACGGCAGCTTCCGTCATCTTCAATTCTCCCGCAATCTGAGCATGACGCTTGCCGGAGGAAAAGCCGACAAGGAGATGCCGCAGCGCCGCGAAAATCTCAGATTGCCCGCGAGCAACATAGTCATCACGCAACCGAGTAAGAACCTGCTCGATAATCGCGTAAGCCCAGCGGCGTTCAAAAACCTGCTCAGGCGTCCGCGAATCCACAGGTTCCGCTGCATAGCAAACCTCCGCCTCCATCGCATCAAACGAAAGAGCGGACGCCGCCCCTCCGCGTTTCGCCGCACGACGTTTATCCCATTCATCACTGACAAAATGTTTCAGCGACGCCAGCAGGAAGGACCGAAATTTCCCCTTGGACCGATCGACCGCGGAGAGCGCCTCTTTTTCCAGCAACCGTGTAAAGAACCCCTGCACGAGATCCTCCGCCGCAGCCGGCGAATGCCCTTGACGCCGCAGATAAGCATAGAGCGGAAACCAGTATTGCCCGGCCAGCTCATTCATCGCTTGACGCGCCGCGGACCCTCTCTCCCCTGCTCGCCAATTCCCAGCCGCAAGAACGATGCTCCATCGCGTGGCCGCAAAAGGATGCCATGAAGCTTGTGGAGATTGGAAAGGCGTCGTAGGCATGCTATACCTCTCGCGGTCAGTATGGAATTAACAGATACAGCGAAAAGAGGCAAGGAAAAATTCGAAGTTCGAAACTCGAAACTCGAAACAAATTCCAAATTCCAATCGGCGGCATCCCGCCTAAAACGTCATGCACCCCTGGGGACGAGGATACCAATTTTTTTGTCGCCGAGGGATTGAGAAACTGCGGCGTCAAGTCGTTAAATCGAAAGATGAACCTTGCCAATTCGATTTAACGACTTAACGATGGAACGACTTGACGATTCATTGGGGACCGCATCACACCCGCACCGCTCTGCCGATGCGGGACGATTCATATACTGCCATGCAGACCGCGAGATCGTGTCTTCCGTCCTCGGCCGTCACGTGTGGCGGTCGGCCTTCCTGGATCGCTGTGAAAAACATGCGGTGCTGATTGCACGGCCGCGATACATCGGAATCGTGCGGCTCCGCGCGGCGGAACCGCACCGGCTCGCCAGAAGCCATGTTGTTCATCATCGGAAACGAAAACGGCTTGTCCGCCTGGTACGGATTCTTTCCCAGCGATAATGTTATTTCGCCGTTCCGCTCAAGTTTGAAGAATCCCCGGGTACCGTAAATTTCCAGCGATACGTCATCGGCCGCATAGCTTGCGTCAAAGATTCCCATTGGTGATTTGTTGTCATTGCCATATTTCACACATGCTATCGCCACGTCCTCTCCGCCGACCATTCCCTGCGAATACTGATTGGCCGCATAACCCATCACTTCGGTCACCCGCCGCCCGACGAGCCACTGAAGCAGATTGATGGAATGGATCGATAACTGGATGAAGCATCCGCCGCCGACTTTGGCTTGATCGCTTCGCCAGTTTTCCGGGCCGAGCGTATTGTGTCGTTGAAAGGGATACGCATTGCGAGCCCGCGTGTTCTGTATCTCGCCAAAGAGACCCTGCTGGATCATCTCCTTGAGTTCCCACAGCAACGGATTGTTATACAACGTCATGTACATGCCAGCCGTCTTGTTCATTCGCCTGGCCGTCGCCACGATACGGTCCGCCCCGGCAAGCGTGTTGGTGATGGGCTTTTGCAGCAGCACGTGCTTGCCCGCCTCGAGCGCCCGCACCGCCTGCTCCTCATGCAGATGGTTCGGCGTCCAGACGTCCACCACGTCCACATCATCTGCCAACGCATCTTCAAACTTTGTCGAAACCCGCTGGCACCCCTCAGCCAGGCACTTCTTGACCTTCTCCCCATCCACATCGACCGCGACCTTCCACTGCACGTTCGGAATCCGCGCATACCCCTGCCGATAAGCACTCGCCACGCCGCACGCACCGACCAAAGCCACACGAATCATGACATCCACTCCAAGGAACGAATTACCAGCGATCAAACGGAAATATTACCTGAAAAATTTTATCCTGCACACGATTGATGATAGACTGCAGCCATGATGTTGAAAGTGTTTCGACGACTGGCCATTGTGGGGGTTGGCGTCGGCGTGATTGTGGTGTTCGCCTTTTGGCTGCCGAGGCATCTGTGGCGACGGGATTGGGCGGCGGCGGTGGAACAGGCGAAACGATTTTATGATGAGGCCGACCGTGTGGTGGCCAGCAATCGGAAGGATTTTGTGGGGCGGGGGGAGGATGGGCGTGGCTATGGCGCCAAGGATTACGGGTGGATAAACGGTGGCGGCGGAGGGACGTTTCAGTTGCGGTCGTGGCCGCCATGCTGGGAAAAAATGTTGGAGCTTGCCAACAGCATGCATCGACCGCGGCGGTTCGGAGGGCAATGCCAATACGGTAATTATTTCCGAAATGCCTATGTACGGCCCATACTCTTTCTCGGGGATCTTCAGACAGAAACGGGACAAACGCGATTCGTGGTGGTGGAATTGGACGATATCCTTTTTGAGCCTGCCCTCCCATCCAGTAATCGGCCAGACCAGAGCGATCTCAAGCTGTCATTCACCGGATGGTTGATGCGACTCAATGGCGAAACCTGTGAATCCTGCTCAAGCCCATACGATACCGCTTGTCGGATGATTGGAGCCAGGGGAGACATGAGCCAGGAGATCAAACTGACAAGTTACAAAAGAGACAAAGACCGGGTACATCCGCGGTTTCGCGTGCGGTTGGGCTCAACGGTTTCCGTCTTTGAAATTCACCTGGAAGACTTTGAAAAAGGCCCCAGTGGCAGTCCATTTGATCCGGATGATTCGGCAAAGGTCACGATCGTTGAAATAGCGGAGAAATCCGAGCCGCGACCGTAAGGGAGCGACCCGTGTGACCATGCGAAAATACCGCCTGTCGCTCCCTTACGGTCGCGGCTCGGATAGCTTTGGGAAATAACATGTACGGTTTATTTCGAAAATTACGATCCTTCCTCTCTCTCGGGCTTCGTGTTTTGTTCGCGGCTTTGCTGCTTCTTGTGTTCGTGGCGTGGACGCTTAGCCATTATTACACGTTCGGCGTTGGCTACACGGAAGGCTACAAGGGGGATGCGGACTGGGTTGAAGGCCGCAAGGAGGATACGACCTGGGCCATTCGCGTGTCTGAACAGGAAGTATCGCTGTGGAAAATCAGACGCTACAGCGTCGAAACGGGATTCGAGAGTTTTGGATGCAGGAATGGCCGGCAAAAACTCGAGCGCATACAGATACTCAAAGGCGATGAGGATATGTTATATCACACATCCGACTACGATACGGATGGGGAAAAAAGAGGAGAGAGAAAGTTTGGGTGGTTCGATTTCTCGTTCACGCGTGAAGCCGGAGGTCATTTGCCTGTTTCAACGTGGACCATACCGTTCTTTTGCATGATCGTGCCATTATGGTTTTTGACCTGTTTTGCTGCTTTTTGTCTGTGGGCAATCTGGCGGCTTACGTCCGTTCATCGTTCGCAGCCGGTCAGTTGGAGGAAGGCCACGGCGCCGTTGTGGGTCATACGCTGGGTTCTCGTGAGTGCCTGTCTGATGACGTTATCCGTCTGGTGTTTGAGCCACTGGTATCAGGTGGCGATCGGATACGTCGGCACGCCGACGTGGGGCATCAGCATCAATCCATGCGGCGTCCAATGCGGCAAGACAAATGAGAAGGTCGTGGGGAAAGGTCTCGCAATCGAAGTCAGTTTTATCCATTATTATTATTCGGACTTCAAACGGGCGGGAGGGCTATGGGACGGGCTGGAATACGATGAGAGCCGATCGTTTTGGGGGATTCAGTTGGAGCATGACGCTTTCGGAACATTTCTTCTCGTGCCATACTGGTTTTTCGTGGCATCCACCGCGACGGCCTGCTGGTGGAGCTTTCGCAGAACCTCCCTCCGCGACGACAACAAACAATATGGATTCCCCGTGACGATAACGCCCAGAGAAGATTCACCCATATAGCCCCGGCTTTAGCCGGGATCGGCTCTCGATTTCTTGCCATGCCCTACAATGAACCAGAAAATGAACCAGAAGGAGTGTGCCATGCGTCGAGTCGCTCGAACGATCTCTCTGACGGCGGTTCTGTTCCTTGCCGCATGTCAGGGGAAAGTATCTTCAACCGTTGAAAAGCCATTGTTGACGCAATCGCAATGGACCGATGCACAACGGGATGCCATCCGAAAATCCGCCGCCACGGCATTGGAGAAGGCTAACCAAATCAGCAACGACGGCGGCAGGATGCTGGCTTATCGTGTGATTAGCATGGCACAGATGAAAGCGGGGGATACGGCCGGTGCTCGCAAAACGCTCGATAAGGCCCGGGAAGCGGCCGCGAAAATCGGCGACGCCTCGGACAAAAGTCGAGTCTGCTCGTGGATCGCCGATGCTCAAGCGAAAATGGGAGATATTGCTACAGCCAAAGGAACGATGCTGCTGGGCAACGAAGCCCCGTCGAAGTGGGGGAGAGCGAGGGCCTACCTGTGGGCTGCCGAGATGCAGACGAAAGCGGGCGATGTGGCCGAGTCGCGGAAGAGCTTTGAGCAGGCCAAGGTAGCGGCGGCACTGATCGACGATGATTTTTCCAAAGCGAGAACCTATGCAGACATTGTCGCCGCTCAGGCCAAAGCGGGAGATATCGCCGCCGCCAAGCAAACGGCAACACTCATCGGCAACTATCTCAAGAAATATGCCCCCCTCGATATTGCCAGGGCTCAAGCGAAAGCGGGTGACATCGCTGGCGCCAAGGAAACGGCGAAGCCAATTGAAGAATACTACAGCAAGGCGGAGGCCGCCATGCACATTGCCGCGGCTCAAGCGAAGGCGGGCGATATCGCCGGCGCCAGAGAAACCGCGTCGCAAATCAACTACTCCTATAGGAAAGAGGACGCCTACCTGAGCATTGTCAATATCCAACTAAAAGCGGGCGACATTACCGGCGTCAAAGAAACGGCGGCGGCGAGTGGAAACATATCCAATACTCTCTACCAGCGCATTGCCCAGGCGCAAATGAAAGCGGGCGACTTCGCCGACGCCAAGGCAACGGCCTCGCTGATGAGCGATGCCTTTGCCAGGGCGCGGACCTGCCAAAACATTGCCGAAGCCGCGTGCGACACGATCGATGTACGCGAATCGCTCGATCAAGCCAGGGAAGCGGTACCGCCGAGCGGCAAAGACGCTTATTGGAAGGCGTGGGCCTACCGGGAGATTGCCGAGGCTTACGCTCAGGCGGGAAATATGGCCGAGGCTCGCAAGACTTTTGAACTGGCCAAGGAAACGGTAACACAAATCGACGGCGGCGACTCTCACAAGACGCAAGCGGAAACCTACCGCAAGATTGCCGCGGCTCAAGTGAAAGCGAAAGACATAGTCGGAGCGAACAAAACCATTGAACTGGCCAAAGCCGCGGCCTTGAAAATCGACAAAGAGGACGAGCGTTTTTATTGCTATTGGTCGATTGCCGACGATCAAGTAAAAATGGGAGATATAGCCGGTGCTATGGAAACAGCGAAGCTGCTCGGCGATAACGTTTATCACAAGAAGTCGATCTACCAAGCCATTGCCGAGGTTTATGCGAAAGCGGGGAATCTCGCTGAAGCCGGGGCGATGGCGACGCTGATCGACAGCGATGCTTACAAGGCGAATATCTACCGGACCATCGCCGCGGCTCAAACAAAAGCGGGCGATGTCGCCGGAGCGAAGAAGACGCTCTCGCGGATCAACAACGCCGCCCGGTTGGCGAATGCCTATTGGGACATTGCCGAGATTCAAGCGGAAATGGGCGACATCACCGGCGCGAAGACAACGACCTCCCAGATCAATGACGATGCAAAGAAAGCAAATGCCTATCAAAGCATCGCCATTGCGCAAGCGAAAGCGGGCGACATGGCTGGAGCATACAAAACGCTCGATTTAGCAAAAAAAGCGGCCGCACAGCTCAAAGACAGCGATACAAAAGTTTCGCTCTATCTGCAAATCGCCGGAGAACAGGCGAAGCGAGGTGACTTGGCCGGCGCCGTCGAATCCATCGACAACGCGGGAAAAGTAGACTGGTTTTGGTTACATAACATGGCGTTCGACAGGACAAAGTTGATGAAAGCTTTCTCTTGATCTGGTGATTTGCGCTGTCGCGGATGCGGAAGTACCATTAAAAATAACCAGATTACCAGATCGCCAAATCACCAGATTAAAAATCACGAGATCCAATGCATGGTGTTTTTGGTGACGATCCATTTGCCGTCGCGGCGTTCGACGCGGTAGGTGTTGCCGGAGGAGGAGAGGTTGGCTTCGTAATAACCGCCATCGACGTCGGCGGTATTGTCGTTGAGCCAGGTGATGTCCGAGATAGTGAAGAGGAGTCCGGTTCCGCCGAGGGTTTTATGGCTGACGCCTCTCCCGCTGCTGGTGGCATCAGAAGCGGGCACGACTTTCGGCTTGTTGTCGGCGAAGCGTCTGAGCAATTCCGGCGAAGGATCCTCTCTCTCGATACAAATGAAAAAGTAATCGCAATTTTTCTGACTGCCGGAGGCGTTATGTTCAAATTGATAGCGAAATACAGCCTCGGCAAGATCAAGCCGATCGGCGGCGGAACGAGCAGACGGTGCAAGTGCAGACGGCAGAGCGGCACAAGAGAAAAGGCTGAATGCCAGCAAAGGAAGGAGAACAAAGTAAAAGGCATGTCGCATGACATACAGCTTAACCGATCTTATGAAATCTCGCATTCGTCTTAAAAATTCCCTACAATGCCCCTCGTTATTGTTCCCACGCAAAGGGCCCACATGCGGCGAGTCGTTATCACTGGCCTCGGCACCATCTCCCCCCACGGCATCGGCACACCGGCGTTCTGGAACGCCCTGCTCGAAGCCAAGTCCTCCACCGCTGCGCTCACACTCTTCGACCCCTCCGCCTTCGACTCCCGCGTCGCAGGCCAAGTCCCCGCTTTCAAAACCACCGACTACGTTCCCAAGAGCTATCGCAAAGCCACTAAGATCATGGCCCGCGACATTGAGCTTGCCGTCATCGCCGCGGACCTTGCCGTCCGAGACGCCAAACTCCTCACCAAAGCCGTCGCATCAACCGTCACCAATCTCGACGAACTCAAGCAAACCGGCTGGCACGCTCCGAACCCCGCCCGTGTCGGCTGCAACATCGGCGCCGGCCTGATCTGCGCCGACCTCAACGAACTCGCCGCCGCGCTCGTCCAGGCCAAGAACCCCGACAACACCTTCTCCCTCGCCAAGTGGGGCAAGTCGGACGATCCCGGCAAAACCTCCGGCATGGAAAGCCTCACACCCCTCTGGCTCCTGAAATACCTTCCTAACATGCTCGCCTGCCACGTCTCGATTTTGCACGACACGCAAGGCCCGTCGAACACGATCACCTGCGGCCAGGCCTCTGCCGGCCTCGCCCTCGCCGAGGCCGCTCGCACGATCCAGCGTGGCAATGCGGACCTCGCCCTCGTCGGTGGATGCGAATCCAAACTTAACCCCATGGCCCTCATGCGCTGGTGCAAGCTCAATCGCCTCTCCACGCACTGCAACGACATCCCCGCGACTGCTTGCAAACCTTATGATGTGCATGCCGACGGCACCGTGCTGGCGGAAGGCGGCGCGGTGCTCGTGATCGAAGAATATGAACACGCCAAGGCCCGCAACGCCACCATCTACGCCGAAGTCGTCGGCATCGGCTCGTCCGCCAACGCTGCTCAGAGCGTGATCGATCCCGACCCTGCCGGCGAAGCGCCCGCCGTCGCGATCCAAAAAGCACTCAAAGACGCGAACCTCACTCCGAACGACATCCACCTGATCGTCCCGCCCGGCTACGGCATCGCCACCTGGGACAAGTCCGACGCCGCCGCCCTGCATGCCGTCTTCAATACCAATATTCCCCCCATCGCCCCCGTCCGCGCCGGCATCGGCGATTGCGGCGCAGGCGCTCAGGCACTCGACCTCGCAGCCGCCGCCCTCGCCCTGCAATCCCAAACCCTCCCTCCCACCGCCAACACCACGCAACCCCTCGCCGACCTTCCCATCACCACCCACAAAACATCCACCTCTCTTATGCACGCCTTGATCCTCGCCACCGCCCTTGGCGGCCAAAATTCAGCCATCGTGCTCAAGAGAGTTCATTAAACCACATGTCCATTGTGTTGGTGTTTACCTGCGGCGGCGGGTGAGGAGTGTCAGAGCGGGGAAGAGAAGGAGAGCGGTGGTGGGTTCGGGGACGGAGGAGCCGGTGAGATTGCCGGTCCAGGCGATGGCGTAGGTGGTGGAGGGATTGTCGGCGTCGGAATACCATTGCTGGACGACTTGGATGGCGTAGCGTCCGGCGGGGAGATCGGTGGGTTCGTAGATGTATTCGTCGTTGTAGAGGACGCTGATGCTCGAGTCGATGAGGGAGCCGAGGGTGTCGCCGTCGGCGTTGTAGAGGAAGAGGTCGAGGTTGGCGAGGTGCCAGAGGGGGATATACCAACTATCGCTGGCGTCTGGGGTGATGATGCGGTTCCAGGTGAGCATGATGGAGAGTTCTGAGAGGGTTTGGCCTGGAGCGACGTCGAAGTAGTAGGTGACGGGTGAGCCGTCGGCGATGGAGTTGTAGTCCCAGCCCAGGGTGTTGGCGGTGGTGCCTGGGCCTGAGGGTTGCTGACCGGCGGCCATGATGTGGGCGCTGTTGTAGATGTTGGCCTGTCCTGTGCCGAGGCGGGGGTCGAGGGGGTCGGTGGGGGTGTGGGAGAAGTTATAGGGATTGCCGCTTCTGTCGCAGTTGTTTTGCCAGGTGTTGTAGTTGACGCTGTTGGTGTCGGAGATGAAAGCCTGGAAAGTTTTTGTGGCGCCAGCCATGAGGATGGCCTTGATGGCTTCGGGGTGTGCGGCGTTGTGGAGTGGGTTGTTGGTGTTGCTGGGATCGTTGCCGGTCATGCCCCAGAGGGCGGTGGCGATGGTTCCGACGACGGGGACGGAATCGCTGGTGTAAAGTCCGGGGGCGACGACGTCGATCCTGGTTCGTCCCGCTCCGTCAAAATTGCCCGGTACGGTGGAGCCACCGTCCTCGCCGATGTCGCCGACGTTGATGGTGTTGTAACAGACGGCCCAAAGGACGGAGTTTTGTACGCCGATGACTTGGGAGCACTGGTCGCGATTGACGATGTAATCCATGTTTCTGTAGTAGGTATTGTCGTAGTTTACGCCGCTGGGGTTGATGTAGCTGTGAGACCAGACGCGTATGGGGTCACCGGCGGGAGCAGGTGCGGGCATTTGGTTGGGATTGACGTAGGAGTAGAAAAAGTAGGTATCCGAACAGGCGACGGCGTTGGTGACGCCTGTGCCGACGCCGTTGAAT
Source organism: Phycisphaerales bacterium (assembly GCA_009781185.1). GTDB lineage: Bacteria > Planctomycetota > Phycisphaerae > WQYP01 > WQYP01 > WQYP01. The sequence continues at coordinate 11,150 of WQYP01000100.1, forward strand.
TTAGCGTTACAGGGGGAGTTGTTGCCGTAGAGGACGCCAGCGCAGCCTTGTCCGTGGTTCCCGGTGGATGTCGTACCGAAGTTGATGATATTGACGCCCCAGGAGGTGGCCTGTGCGGCCGTTGGGAATTCCTGTGGATCGACGACGGCGACGCGGATGCCTGCGCCGGTGGGGGTGTTGGGGCCCCACTCGGCGAAGAGTTGGTTGTAGCCGCAGAGGTCCCAGAAGTCGGTGGCACTGGTGGCGGCGAGGGCGTGGGTGGCGGTGGCGGTGATGGCGGCGGTGAGGAGGGTCAAAGCGAGTCGGTGTTTGCGGGAAGTAATCATGGCAGAGTTGCTCCGAAAATGGCGTTCAATCGTCAAATCGTCAAGTCGTTCAATAACGTGAGTTCGATGCAGGGCAAGGAGCGCCGTGCGGTAGCACGGTGGTTTGTATTCATGGTTTTATGTTTTTATGTGTGCATGGACTGCATTCGAGAGCCAGCCACCGTGCTACCGCACGGTGCTCCTTGTTTTTTACGTTGTGGGTTTGCGGCGTTTTTGGGAGAGGATCAGCAGGGAGGGCAGAAGCAGAACGAGAGTGGCGGGTTCTGGTACAGCCTGCGGCCTCTGCAGGCCCACCCCCAGCATGCCGGTGACGATGAGGTCGACTTCGTGTGCGGTGGCGGTGGAGATGGCGTAAGAGAAGCCGTCGGGCATGTTGCCGAGTTCGAGGGTGTGGTCGGTGAGTGTGCCGGTGTAGGTGATGAGGGTGTAGGAGCCGGGGGCGAAACCGTCGCCGGCGGTGACGTTGAGGATGCCGTCGAGGGTAAGGTTTCCGGTGGCGGCAAGGAGGTCGGAGTCGGAGCCCAGATCGAAGTTGAGGATGGAAGTGTCGTTGAGGGTAAGGTTGGTCATGGAGAGGGTGCCGGGCGAGCCGAGGAGACCGGGCGAGATGGCGCCGCCGTTGGCGACGGTGACGGCGTGGAGTGATCCGGTGCCGCCGAGGGTGCCTGTGTTGTTGACGGTGGTGGTTGCGGAGACGGTGGAGCCGTTGATGATGAGGGTACCGGCGTTGACGGTGGTGGAGCCGGTGTAGGCGTTTGCGGGGGCGTCGAGGGTCCATGTGCCGGCGTCGTTTTTGGTGAGATTGCCGGAGTGGTTGACGGCGCCGGTGATGATGCCGTTGCTTGCGCCTCTGAGGGTGAGGTTTGGCGTGCCGGAAGCGGTGGAGATGGTATTGGTGAGTGTGAGCGTGCCGCCGGCGCTGTTGATGAAGCAACTGCCGGAGAGGGCGATGGGACCGCCCCAGGTGTTGTTTCCGGAGTCATTGACCAGCCCCCAGGCACTATTACCGGAAGAGTTGTTGAGTGTGAGAGGTTCGCTGGCGATGTCGATGTTTCCCTGGAGATGCAAGACCGAAAGGCCGACGGTGGTTCCGCCGGCGGGTGAGCCAAGTGCGTTTGAGTTTTGGAGGACGACGTGTCCGCCGTCATTATTCAGGATGAACTCTCCGGTGAAGGTGTTTGCGCCTGAGAGGACGAGAGTGGCGATGGAGGCGTGTGTGATGGGTTGGCCTTTGGCGTTGGGATCGTCGGAGATGACGCCGGGGATGGTCATAGTGACGTAATTGGTGCCGCGGAAGGTGCCGCCGCCGGAGGAGATCATGATGCCGCGGTTGGGGTCGAGGGTGAGGGTGGAGCCGTTTTGGAGGGCGGCGTTATTGGAGAGGATGATGTTGTTGGCGGTGGGTCTGGAGGGGACGGTACCGAGTTGGCCGTCGCTGTTGAAGATGAGGGTACCGCCCTGGATTTTGGTGTTTCCGGAGTAGGAGTTGGTGCCGGTGCCGGTGAAGTTGAGGGTGCCGTCGCCGGTTTTGGTGAGTCCTTGCGAGTCGGAGAGTGAGACGGCACTGCCGCTTGCCGTATTGATGGTGAAGGTAAAACCCGAGCCGACGTTGATGATGGGGGTGGAGTTGTTGAGGTAGATGGTGGAGCTGGAAGTGCTTTTGAGGGTGACGTTGGCATTGACGGTGAAGGAATTGACGTAGGCGTAGGATTCGCGTGTGACGGTGTAGGTGGCGGGGGAGTTTAAGCCGGAGGTGAAGACGACGTCGCTGTAGTCGACCCAGGGTTCGGTGTTGACGGTGCCGTCGGGTGAGGTGGACCAGTTGGTGAGGGTGGAGTTCCAGTTTCCGTTGGCGTTGGCGGTGTCGGTAATGCCTGGTCGCCAATCGTTCATGTCCCAGTAAAGGGTGGCGGCGTGAGCGAGGTGTGTTGTGAAGAGGACTGACAGAGCCAAGGAAACGGCAACGGTACGTCCGGGACGTGAGATCATTTCATCTCTCCTTCGTTGTGCGCGCAACAAACCTTTGGGCTTGGTGCCTGATCCTTTGCTCTCCTGTTGTACGGGATTTTTCCCACGAGGCCGCCACGGTGGCCAACCTCTATCACTTGAAAATAAATTACACCAAAAATGAGCTGTGTCAAGAAAATTTTTAGAAGAAATGCATTTCACGTCAGAGGGCATGACACTCCAGGCGGCCATCTCACTCGTAAAATCCGTTCAATTCGTAAAATTCGTGGAGGAGAGAGAGCTCTCCACTAATTTGACTAACTTTACGAATTATACGAATTTTACGAATCAGCAAAGCTCACCCCGGCGCGCAGAAAATGTCCTGCACTCCTATCACACCCAGGAGGGGGGAGCGTTGTTCGAGAAGATGCGGGATTGTAGAATACGTTTTACGTTGAACTGACGGTAGAAATAAGATGCCGTCGTCGTTCTCTGTGCGTCTCTGTGGCCTCTGTGTCTCTGTGGTTGAAAACATATGCGTAAACGCGTCGTCATCACCGGCATCGGCTGGGTCACCCCGCTCGGCCACGATATCGAATCCGTCTGGAAACGTCTGCTCGCTGGCGACTCGGGCATCACGCCCACCACGCTCTTCGATGCACGTACTTTTCCCACCACCTTTGCCGCCGAGGTGAAGAACTACGATTTTCAGCAAGCCATCGGCTCTTCTTATGCTCGCCACAAAGATGCCGGGCGTAACTCTCGTTTCGCACTGGGTGCCGCCACGCAGGCGTGGAAGATGGCGGGGCTCGACAAAGCGAAACTCGACCCCTACGCCGTCGGCACCTACACCGGCGCCGGCGAAGGCGGACTCGACTTCGATAACTTCACCTATACCGCCCTCGCCGCCTGGAACGACTCTGCCCGCGCCCTCAACACCAACACATGGGGCTCTATCGCCAATAAATCCTTCAACACCATGACCGAAATCGAGCAGGAGCCTTCGATGACCATCGCCCACCTCGCGATGGAGTTCAACGCCCGCGGCCCCTCCCTCAACTGCCTCACCGCCTGCGCCGCCTCCACCCAAGCCATCGGCGAAGCCACCGAAATCATCCGCCACGGCGACGCCGACATCATGATCTCCGGCGGAGCACACTCCATGATCCACCCCTTCGGCGTCACCGGCTTCAACCGCCTCACCGCCCTCTCCACTTTCAACGACAATCCGAAAACCGCCTGCCGCCCCTTCGACGCCACCCGCGGCGGTTTCGTTCTGGGCGAAGGCGCCGGCATCGTCATCCTCGAATCCCTCGATCACGCCCTCGCCCGCAACGCCAAGCCTCTCGCCGAAGTCATCGGCTACGGCTCATCCTGCGACGCCCACGCCGTGACCGATCAGCACCCTGAAGGCCGCGGCGCGATCGTCGCCATCAACGAAGCCCTGAAAGACGCCAACCTCCCTCCCACCGCGATCCACTACATCAACGCCCACGGCACCGGCACCAAGGAAAACGACTCCACCGAAACGCTCGCCGTCAAATCCACCTTCGGCCCTCACGCCAAAAACGTCCCCATCTCCTCCATCAAATCCATGATGGGCCACCTCATCGCCGCCGCCGGCGCCGTCGAACTCATCACCTGCATCCTCACCATCCGCGACGGCATCATCCCGCCGACGGCGAACTACAGCCAGCCGGACCCGGAATGCGACCTCGATTACGTTCCGAACGTCGCCCGCAAAGCGACCGTCGACATCGCCATGTCCAACAGTTTCGGCTTCGGCGGCCAAAACGACACCCTCATCGTTAAACGATTCACAAATTAACATACGCAAAAAAAATAACAGAGCTGCAATCGTAAGATTGCAGTTTGCGCAGCATTATTTAGCCGGCATGCTTGCATGCCACTCTGCCCCGGCAGGGGCCAAAGCTTGTAGCCCACGGCAAGCAGCAACAGCCGCGCCGCCGTGGGACACTACTGGTTCATTCCTCTTTAATTTTCGGGTAAAGTCGTCGTCGTTTGATTCTTGCGTCTTTGGTTTGGAATTGCCAGTCGATCTTCTTGCTGCGCGTGTTACGGTCCGCGTTCCAGATCGC
>WQYP01000101.1 GCA_009781185.1 Phycisphaerales bacterium
GGGGGGGCCCCCGGGGGGGCTTTCCCCCCCAAAGGGGGGGTTTTATGTTGCCCCCCAATCCCCCCCCCCCCCCAGTTACAAAGATACCCTGAACCTACCGAAGACCTCCTTCGACATGAAAGCCAACTTGACCCAGCGTGAGCCGGCGATGGTCAAACAGTGGCAGGACCAACAGATCTATCAGCAAATCCGTCATCGCAAGCACACCAAGGGCCAATGGTTCCTCCATGACGGCCCGCCTTACGCCAACGGCGATATCCACATCGGACACCTCGTCAACAAAGTCCTCAAGGATATCGTCGTGAAGTTCCGTACCATGCAAGGGTACGATTCGCCTTACGTTCCCGGCTGGGACTGCCATGGGTTGCCGATTGAGTCGGCGATTCAGAAAGAGCTCGGGCCGAAGTTTCGCGAACTTTCCAAGGACGAAGTCCGCAAGAAATGCCACGACTACGCCATGAAGTACGTCAAGCTGCAGAGCGCCAGCTTCGAACGCCTCGGCGTCTTCGGCGACTACGCCACCCCCTACCTCACGTTGAATCCGAAATACGAGAGCGGCATCCTCGAGGTCCTCGCCGAGCTCGTTAAGCGCGATCTGGTCTACCGCCAGAAGAAGCCTGTTCACTGGTGCATCAATGACCGCACGGCGCTGGCCGAAGCGGAGCTGGAATATCACACGAAAAAGGACAGCTCGATCTACGTTGAATTTGTGCTCACCGGTGCAAGTCCATGGCTTGGGACCACTCTGATGATTTGGACCACGACACCGTGGACTCTGCCGGCGAACCGCTCCGTTGCCGTACATTCGGAATATCTATACGCGTTGGTCGAATACACAAAGGACGCCAAACTTCATCGTACGCTTATAGCCAAGCAACTCGTCGAAAAAGTAATGTACGCGGCAGGCGTACAAGAATTCAATATCATAACGGTTGCCACCGGCGAAGAGCTCGTTCGACAAAAACTTCACTACTATCACCCGTTCGACTCTACCCGCATCCAGCCCGTCGTCCTTGCCGATTACGTCACGCTTGAAGACGGCACCGGCCTCGTCCACAACGCCCCCGGCCACGGCAAAGAAGATTATCAAACCGCCATCCGTAACAACCTCGAAATCTACAACCCCGTCCTCCCCGACGGCAAATATGACGAGACCGTCCCCGATTTTCTCAAAGGCAAATCCATCTGGGACGCTAACGCGCTCGTCATCGACAAATTCAAGGAAACCGGGGCACTGTTCCATCATCAGCTTTTCGATCACGAGTATCCGCACTGCTGGCGATGTCGCAAGCCTGTCATCTTCCGCGCCACCGAACAGTGGTTCGTCAAAGCCTCGAACACCGGCACCGCTTCGCACAGCGATGTAAACCTTTGGCAAAACGCCAAAAACTACGTGAATCAGGTCCAATGGATTCCTGCCTGGGGCAAAAATCGTATCGACGGCATGCTCGATACACGACCCGACTGGTGCATCTCTCGCCAACGCTCATGGGGAGTGCCGATCCCCGCGTTCTTCGACGAGAAAGGCAAAGTCCTTTTCACTGAAAAATCCGTCCGCCGGGTCGCGGCCTATTTCAAAGAGCACGGTGCGGATTCGTGGTATACGCATACGCCTGCGCAGATACTCGGGATCGATCCCGCCAATCAAGCCCAGGGATTGCAATTCCTGGGGTTTCCCGCGAATCTCAACATCACCAGGCTCGACAAAGGTCAGGACATTTTAGATGTGTGGTTTGAATCCGGCGCTTCGCATCATGCTGTGCTGGAATGTACGCATCCGGAGCTGGGATATCCTGCAGATATGTATCTTGAAGGGTCAGATCAGCATCGTGGGTGGTTTCAGTCCAGTTTGCTTGAGGCGGCGGGATATAAGCCGCAGCCGCCGTTTAAGCAGGTGCTTACGCATGGTTTTGTGACCGACGAAAAAGGCGGGAAGATGTCGAAGTCGCTCGGGAACGATATCAAAGTTGCTGACGCACTCAAGCAATACGGGGCCGACGTTCTCCGCCTGTGGGTCAGCAGTGTCGACTATCAGAATGATATTCCGTGCGGCCCGCATCTGCTGGCCAAAACTGCGGACGCATACCGGAAGATACGCAATACTATCCGCTATCTTCTGGGCAATCTCTACGACTTCGACCCGACCAAGAATGCTGTGCCGCCACGGCCGTACTCCATTGACCAGTGGATGCAGAATCGCGTGAACGCATGGGGCGGTGAAGTCTACGCGGCCTTTGATCGCTACGAATTCCATGCGGCATTCCGGCAGATTTACGAATTCTGTAATGTCGAAATTTCTGCTATTTACGCCAAGGCCATTAAGGATCGGCTTTACTGTGAACTGCCTGATTCTCCGAAACGCCGTGCCAGTCAGAGTGTTTGTTTCAATGCGTTGCTTCGTCTTGTGGAGCTTAGTGCATCTGTGCTGGTTTTCACTGCCGAGGAATCCTGGGCCGCTATTCGCCAACTTCCCGGTTGCGCGAATTTTGAGTCCAGCGTGCATCTGCACATCGTCCATTCACCATTTGCCATTCATCATTCATCATTTTCAGATGCGCATTGGTCCGTGCTGATGCCGCTGATCGAGAAAGGCAACAAGCAACTCGACGATCTCAAGCGTACCATCGGTCTGGGTAATCCGCTCGACGCTGAAGCTGTCATCATCGTCCCGACGAAGGAAGATGACGTCTCCAAGCTGATCGCCGCTTACGGATCGGAAATCGAAGACGCTCTGGGCGTCGGCTTCCATCGCATCGAACACGCTGAAATCTGGGACATCAAGATCGAAGACACTCGCAACAGGTATCCGAGTTGCGTCCGTTCCTGGAAACGTCGTCCCGACGTCGGCGGCGATCAAGAGTACCCCGACCTGAGCGTTCGCGATGCGGCGGTGGTGAAGGCGATTCGCTCGAAGTAAATCTTTGAAAACTTTGCAAGACTCTTGACATTTTGGCGGTGCGGTTCGTATTCTTATTTGCTTCGCTATTTTGAACTCGTTCGAGAGGACGCTGAAAAATCGTGGATATTCCTATTGAGCAACTGGTGATTGAAAAGGCCAAGTCGTTGATTGAGGCGATGGGGTACATTCAGCGATTCAATGAGCGGATCGTGGTGGTGAAAGTCGGCGGCTCGTTCATGGATTCCGAAAGCGAATTCAAGAAAGTGCTCACGGATGTGGTGTTCATGCAGGCGGTAGGGATGCGTCCGATCGTGGTGCACGGCGGCGGCAAGGCGATCACGGACGCCATGAAAAAGGCGGGTCTGCAGGCGCAGTTCGTGCAAGGGCGACGCTACACCGATGAACGCACGTTGGCGATCGCGGAGCAGGTGCTCTGCAGCGATATCAACGGTTTCATCGTCGACACGATCCGCGAAATGGGCGGAAAAGCAATGGCACTTACATCACTCACGTCCACATGCCTGTTTGCCAAAAAGATGTATCTGCATGGAGATACGGGTGAAAATATTGATATCGGGCAAGTGGGCGAAGTGACGTGTGTGAACGGGGAGTTGCTCCAGGCGCTCACGCAGGCTGATTTTATTCCGGTGATTGCGCCCATTGCGCGGGACGCGGCAGGCGAGAAGCTCAACGTGAACGCAGATACGGCGGCGGGACATGTCGCGGCACAGACGAAAGCGGAAAAACTGGTGTTGGTATCGGATACGCACGGCATCCGGGCCCAAAAAGAGGATGCGAATTCCCTGATGCGGTCGGTGACCAAGTCGCAGATTCAGAAATTGATCGCGGAAAAGCAGATCGGCGAAGGGATGCTGCCGAAGGTGGAATCGTGCATCGTTGCGCTGGATGCCGGCGTGAAGAAGGCGCATATCATTGATGGGCGATTCCCGCATTCGCTGCTGTTGGAGATTTATTCGGATCAGGGGGTGGGGACGGAGATTTTGCTTGGATGACGAAGAAGCCAGAAGCTAGAAGCCAGTAGCCAGAAGATTTTTTTCACTCACTTTGGAACGCTCTCATGGCCGAGAAACTTGATTTTATTTCGATTGCTTCGAGCCGTCAGGAAACCTTGTTGCACGTTCTGGAGGTAGCCAAGCGGCTCAAGAAACAGCGTAAGGAGACGGGTCAGAACGATCTGCTGGCCAGTGGTGGAGGTGGGAAGGTGTTGGCGTGTATTTACGAAAAGCCTTCGCTGCGGACGCGAGTTTCTTTTGAGATGGCGATGTTTCAGCTCGGCGGGAATGCGATCTATATTTCGCCCAATGAAATCGGACTGGGGACACGCGAATCGGCGCCGGACGTAGCGAGGGTGTTGTCGGGGATGGTCGATGGGATCATGGCGCGGGTGTTCGAGCATCAGAAGATTCTGGAGTTGGCGGAGCACGCGTTGGTGCCGGTGATAAATGGGCTTTCGGATTACTCGCATCCCTGCCAGGCGATGGCGGACATCATGACGATCGAGGAGCACTTCGGGAAACTCGCCGGGCTGACGCTGGCGTATATCGGTGATGGAAACAATGTTGCGAGATCGTTGATGGCGGCTTGTGCGTGCTTCAACATGAAGTTTCGGATGGCCGCGCCGCCGGGGTATGGGTTGGAGAAGGAACTGCCGGGACTGGATTTCGCCATCACCCCGGAACCGCGGGATGCGTTGCGGAATGCGGATGTTATTTACACGGATACATGGGTTTCAATGGGGCAGGAAGCGGAGAAGGAGAAGCGGATGGCAGCTTTCCAGCCTTACCAGGTGAACGCGGAACTGCTTAAGGCGGCGTCTCGGCATGCGGTGGTGATGCATTGTCTGCCGGCGAATCGTGGGCTGGAGATCACCGACGAAGTGATAGACGGGCCGCGGTCGGTGGTGTTCCAGGAGGCGGAGAATCGGCTGCATTTCCAGAAGGGGTTGCTGGCGGTTCTGCTTTGCGGAGCATAGACGGGAATTGGCCACAGACAGACACAGACAGACACGGCCAGACGACGTCAAGCGGGTCTTGATGGCGCTGTGGCGGCGAGGTGGTGGGGAAATGAGCATGGCGGATCTGTTGCGTGAGACACGTGCGAGTCTGCCAGATGTGCAGGAGGCGTTGGAAGCTCTGCGTCGTCGGCGATGCCTGATCGAGCAAACGCCCGGCGGCGTGAGCCTGGTCTCGACGGGACTCGCGTGCTGGCAGGATGTGCTCGAAGAGATCGCGAAGGAAAAGTCGTTGCGTATCGGGAGGCAGGTAAAGGTTTTTGCCAAGACCGGTTCGACCAACGACGTGGCGTGGCAGTTTTCGGGCATTTGGCAATCAGAGCCGCGACCGTCAGGGAGCGACAGGCGTCGTTCCTCACCCACCTCCATTGTCGCACGGTCGCTCCCTCACGGTCGCGGCTCTGATCATCATAGGCCATTGGCGGACGGGCTGATTGTTTTGGCGGACGAACAGACGGCGGGACGAGGGCGGTTGGGACATGCGTGGAGCGCGAAGGCGGAGCAGTCGATCTTGATGTCGGTGCTGCTTAAGGAGCGTGAAGGGGAAGGTGGGGGTGAGATGGAGCGTCTGACGCTGCTGGCGGGTCTCGCGGCGGCGGAGGCTGTGGAGGGAGCGGCGAGCGCCGTTTGCCGCATGCAGGTGCGGATCAAATGGCCTAACGATCTGCTCGTGGATGGACGCAAACTGGCGGGCATCCTGGTCGAACGGCGAACAGGATACATCGTGGTCGGTGTGGGAATCAATGTCGCGCAAGGCAACAGCGATTTTCCGGCGGAAGTGGCAGCACGCGCAACTTCCATTTACCAGGCGAGCGGGATGCAGATGGATCGTCTGCGTCTGGTGACAGCACTGATGAACCGCTTGGATCATTTGTGCGGGAACGCTGTTGCCGACGATCAGTGGTTAACGGCATGGAAGTCGCGTTGCGGCATGTTTGGGACACAGATCACGGCCAAGAGTGCCGGCTGCAGGGTGAGCGGCGAAGTGGTGGACGTCGATCCGTTAAAAGGGCTGGTGATTCGTAGCGAGACGGGGGGCATGATGTTTCTGTCGAGCCAAACGACGACGTTGGCGGAGTGAGGGTTTGGGGTAGGCAAGGTCCGCGACGCCGCAAGCGTTTTCGGTGACTTTTTGCGAGAGCGGTGCCAAACCACCGCATTGCCATGCGGTGCTCCAACGGTCGCGGTACCAATAATTGTGGGGTTTCGGTTGCGGGGACGGTAGTGGAAGAATTTTAGATAGTTTTTTCTTAACTATGTTTGTCCAAGTTCCGATGAGATGCAGGTTGTTCGAGAGGCCTCTTGAACTTGTCGAGAACTTGATGCCGCCACAAGCTGGCATGCCGAGAACTCTGATTACCACGGACCGGATGGCTCGTTGCCATTCGTGTGCTGACCGTGGGGCGGAGGGAAGGCGAAATTGCATATGGAGACCCTATGAAGCGCAATGTCCGTGGTTTTACCCTGGTTGAAATTTTGATCGTCGTGATCATCCTGGGCATCTTGGCCGCGATCGTGATTCCGCAGTTCACGAACGCGAGCACTGACGCCCGCAACAACTCGATCGCCACAACGCTGCAGACGATTCGTGGGCAGATCGAACTGTTTAAGATCCAGCATGGCGATAACCTGCCGCAGCTGACAGCCGCGGGCTGGAGCGTCATGACCAGCAAGACCGACACCTCGAGCACGGGAACGTACGGCGCGACGGGTTCGTTCGGCCCGTATCTGCAGAATCCTCCCGTGAACCCCGCCAATGGCCAGACCGCGATCAGCGTCGCTCCGAATGCGACCGTCGGCTGGGTGTTCAGCACGGTTGACGGCTCGATCAAGGCTGTGGACACCACCGGTAGCGGCGTGTTGACCTACTAAACAATCCTTGTACGTAAAGCAGGCCCGGTTTCGGCGAAGGCTGAAACCGGGCCTTTTTTTGGGGTCATCGGGAAGTTCCGGGGAAAGGAGGAGAAATTCGAAACTCGAAATTCGAATTTCGCACTTCAAATTGGTCGATATCCAACATCATATACATGTTTCTCATTTCTGGCCGCCATGGAGATTCTATGAAACGCCACGTCCGTGGGTTTACCCTGGTTGAAATTCTGATCGTCGTGATCATCCTTGGCATCCTTGCGGCGATCGTGATTCCCCGGTTCGCGAACGCCAGCTCCGACGCCAACGCCGCATCGATGAAAAGCACGCTGCAAGTGATCCGCGGGCAGATCGAACTGTTCAAGGCCCAGCACGGCGATCAGCCGCCGGACCTGGGAAACAACGGGCAGGGTTACTGGCAAATCATGCTCGGGAAATCCAACACCTCGGATCTCACCGCTCCTGTGACCACTGGCAAATTCGGACCGTATCTGCGGAATGTCCCCGTGAACCCCTTCAATGGTTTTACCGCGGTCGGCAACCTGAGCAGCATCGCGGGTGGCGGCGGAAATGGTAACGGAAACGGTAATGGGAAAGGTAACGGAAATGGCAATGGGAATAGTGGCAACGGAGCAGGTGGCAACGGGTGGGCGTATGACAAAACCACCGGCAAATTCCAGGCGGTAAACACGGACGGTAGCGGCGTTTTGCCATACTAAGAGCCTATCCGAACAACTGAGCCGCGAGCGTAAGATTGCGGTTAAGGGGGGGACGCACTGCGCGAGCTTACGCTCGCGGCTCTGTTTATCCCGGGTTATTCGGATAGGCTCTAAGCAATCCTCGTTCATGTGGGTCCTAAAACGAACCGATATCCAATTGGGAATGGATGGAGTTGATTCTTAACGGAATAGGCCCATGACGCAAGTTGCGAGTGCCATGATGTTGCATAGATCGCCTGAGACGTCCGAAGTGCGGCGAGTCGGGGTGATTGTTTGTCTGCTCCTGGCGATCCTGGGCATGCTGGCGTATGCGAATTCCGTGACGAACGGATTTGCTTTTGATGACGTGGCGGTCGTTCAGTTCAGCGATCGCGTCCAGCATTTGGAATGGACGCTCATCTGGCACAGCAATTACTGGGACAGCAAAGGGGGGCCACAGATCGATGCCTTGTATCGGCCGTTGACGTTGTGGACGTACCTGGCGTCGCAGGCGATGGCTCCGGGGGCGGCCTGGCCACACCATGTGGGCAATGTGCTTTTGCATGGTCTTGTGACGGTGATGGGAACGCTGCTGGCGTGGCGAATTTTCGGGAGTCGCGGCGTGGCGATCCTGACAGGGCTCATCTTCGCGGTGCATCCGCTGCATACGGAAGTCGTGGCGAACATCGTGGGACGGGCGGAATTGCTCTCGACGGTCTTTATGCTGGCGGCGTTCCTCGTGTACCTGCCGGATGCTCATATGTGTATGGAATGCAAACCAACGCGTCGGCCATTCTGGCACGGCGGACTGGTCGCGGCATGCTTCTTCCTGGCGATGTTGAGCAAGGAGACGCCGATAGCGCTCCTGGGTGGATTTGTTGGAATCGATCTCTGGCGATGGATGCAATGGGGCAGGACAGAGGGGGAGGGCAGGCCGGCGTTGATGCGATGGATGGGGAGGCAGATGGTGCGGTACTATCTGCCGTTGGGCGTAGCTTTGGGTGTTTACCTGGCGATGCGAATCAATGCCTGCGGGTTGATGCGTGATCTGAATTCTGTACATCCGCTTGTGAATCCACTGTCTCAAGCGAGCGTTGCGGAACGATTGATCACGCCTTTTGCGTTGTTTGCGAAGTATCTGGCGTTGACGTTCTGGCCGGCGGTATTGTCGGCGGATTATTCGTTTCCGAGCATCATGCCCGTGTCGAATCCGCTGGCGGCGATGCCGTTGATTGGGATTATGGTGACGGTGTTGGCGTGGGTGGCTTGTGTGAAGACGTGGCGGAAGTCGCCGGAGGTGGCGCTGACGATTGGGCTTTTCGCGTGCTCTTATGCGTTGGTTTCGAACTACCTGCGAATCGGCACGATCCTGGGGGAACGGCTTTTCTATTTGCCTTCGCTTTTTGTACTGATGCTGGTGGCGGCGGTGGGCATGAAGTTGTACGGTGAGATGGCCAAGGCTCGTCGGCCGGTGCTGGTGCGATGGGCGTCGGTGGGGATAGTGGTGGTCGCATGCGTCGCGATGTACTGGCGGACGATGGTGCGAAATACGGACTGGGCGGACAACATTCCGCTGGCGATCGCTACCGCTCGTGACAACCCGATGAGCGCCAAGGCCTGCTTCTGGGCAGGCAGCATATTGGCGGCGCAAGGCGGAACGGAAAAGATGACATCCTTTGGCGCCGAGCTTTTGAAGCGGGCGACCGAGCTTTACCCGAATTATGGGCTTGCACCTTTCGAACTGGCCAAATACGAAGCGAGAAAGCAGCACCTGGCAAAGTCACTGATTTACATGGCGCAGGCGGCACAATTCAACCCGGGAAACGATCTACGCTCGGCGCTCACGGAGGTGAAGGTGGACCTGCGGCGAGCGGAGCCGGACCAATATATGCCCGAACTCCTGGAGAACGAAAAGTCGAATCCGGACAGTCCCGCGGCGCAACTGGCGCTGGGCATAGCGTTCACAGCACAGGGAAAATATGACCTCGCGGACGAAGCTTATCTGAAAGCGCTCACGCTTAGCGGCAAAAGTGGCATACTCTTTCACGAGGCGGCATGCGAATTGAGCCTGCTGCGGCTCAAGACCAGGAACCAGGAAGAAGACGCCATTGAGACGCTGAGGAAGTATGTGCTACGTGTAGGATTTACGGTCGAAGCGCGATGCATGTTGGCATCAGAGCTTTTGAATGTGGATTCGGAGAAGTTTCCGGGCGCGTTGGCGGAAGCGAAGTACTGGCTGAATGAGGCGGATGCCGTTCAATCTGGCAGTTCACAGGTTCGCGAGTTGCGAAGCAAATTAGGCCGGAAAATGGCCGAGGCTCATTTGCACATGGAAGCGACCAAAGTGAGCATGGCGACCCACGAAGAAGCCAGAAGCCAGTAGCTAGAAGCCAGAAGGTTGGAATAAGCTGCAAACTTGAAACCTTCTGGCTTCTGGCTACTGGCTTCTTCTTAACCGGCAGAGGGACCGATCCGATAGAACCAGAAGAGCTGTCTTGAAAGGATGTGGATATGGTGCGTGATGATCGCAGCGTTCGTGTGCTCCTGGGCGTTATCGCGATTCTTCTGGGATTGAATCTGCTGGTGCAGGTGAGCGGGTTGACCGGTCCGCGCGTAGCGATGGCGGCGGGCATTCCGGACTCGGGCGCGCAGTTGCAGGCCATGGTGGAAAAGACTGCGGATATCAGTAAAAAACTGGACAAGCTCCAGGCCTTCCTCGAGAGCGGCGAGTTGACCGTCAAGGTGAAGGAATTGCCGAAAAGCGAGAAATGATTCGTCTGGTGAGGAAGCCAGAAGCCAGAAGTTTTGAACCAGCCGCGAACTTAAAATCTTCTGTCTTCAGGCTTCTTCAATACGTCCACGCCTCTGAATCCGCGCGTAGCGTTCCATTCTCCGCATCCCAGTCCGACGCCACCGTGTACGCTCTGATTCTCGGACGAATCGGGCATCGGCAGCACGGCGGATGTCCCCCTCTCTCTTCTCCCATCCCTTCACGTAACAACCGCGAAACTACCTCCGCTACATCGCTCAATTGGAACAGGATTGCTTCGCATGATCCGATCATCCCGCGCTGTTCCCGGTTTGCCATCAGCGGCGCGTATGCTGCGGCGTCGGTGATTGGGCAGCGACTCTCGCGCCAGCCCCAGGTTCTGCCCATTACCGTTCGTCCGTCCGGCAGCCGCACCGGATACGCCTCCGTCCGCTGTCCCAGACACGGCGTCCCATTCTTTCCCATGCTCATTTCCACCACATGGTGATATGTGTTTGGACCATATCCCACGCCCAGCAGTAATCCCATCCCGCCCTCTCGTCCCAGCATCCCCAGCGGAGACTCCGGCCCAAACGTCAACGTTCGATGATGAAAGCGCACATACCGCTGAGCATCCTTCCCCCAACACGCGATCGGATGCGACGGATCCAGGCTCCGACATACCCCCTTTCCTTCCCTCATCCGCCAGAACGCCTCCGGGATCGCTCCGTTCCGCGTCCGTGTCTCTCGCGGATCATAAATGCCACTCTTGCCTTTGCCCCAAAGTTCTGTATGGTTAAACGATGGCATCATCAGCGTTCCTCGCGGCGTCAGCACATCCTGCAATGCCAAGATCACTGTTTCCGCTCCACCCCTCCCCCGATCTTGCACCCGCCTAAAACTCTTCAGCGACGAATGCACCATCACCTTGTCCCCCGCCTTCAACCCCAGGCGCAGCAATCCCGCTCCGATCTCCTCCCGCGTGATCTCCTGTACAACTTCCGACATCGCATCAACCTCGTAATACCCAATAGAATGGGGTGCGCGACATGTTTTGCAGGCTCCGTATCGCATCCAAGGCGAACGAACGTTGATCTTCGATCAACGGCTAAACTTTTACGGGCATTTCCGTCACCCCGCAAAGCGGGGTCGCTACCGGCATGTCGTGTCACGCACCTAATATAATGAAAAATGCGCCGCGTATCATGGCGTCTCTATCGCCGCATGTGCATAATGCGGGGATGAACGTTCTCGTTATCTGCTCCGATACTTTCCGTTACGACCATCTTGGCTTTCTGCGGCGCCACCCTGTCTCCACGCCCAATCTGGACGCCCTCGCCAGCCAATCCGCCTGTTTTACCGATTTCCACCTTTGCTCTTTTCCGACGCTCGTGAATCGCATCGAAGTTTTCACCGGCCGATATACGTTTCCACTTATCGACTGGGGCCCCCTCCCCTACCAATTTCCCGTTCTTTCCGAAGTTTTCAAACGTCACGGTTTTGCCACCGCCCTCATCGCTGACAATCCGCACCTGATGCGAAACGGCTTCGGCTTTGGCCGCGGATACGATACCTGCATCAATATCCCCGGACAGGCACACGACCGCTTCATCACCACAGGTCCGATGCACGAGATCACCTGCCCGCGCGAAAAGCTTGAACCAGATGACAAACGCCTCGACCGCTACCGCCACAACCGCGCCTGGTACCATCAGCAAAACACCAACACCACTCAGCGTGTCTTCGAAGAAGCGACCAACTTTTTAAACGCCGCGCCCGAAAAGTTTTTTCTTTGGATCGACGCATTCGACCCTCACGAACCTTGGGACGCTCCTGAAGTCTTTCAACAACCTTATCCTTTGAACGGCGCCGACAAAGTTTTCTGGCCGCATTCCGGACCGGCTGATCGCTACTCCGAAGCTGAGATCGAGAACATGCGAGCTTTCTATCGAGCTGAGGTTTCTCAGATCGACCACCACGTCGGCCGACTCCTCGCATTCCTCCGCGAAAAAAAAATTTTCGACACCACCGCCATCCTTTTTTGCTCCGATCACGGCTACTACTTCGGCGAGCACGGCCTCCTGGGCAAACCTCCGAAAGGCAACCCACCCAAACAGAGCATCGCCAGTTCCACCATCATCTACGAAGAACTCGGCCAAATCCCCCTCCTCCTCCGGCATCCCCAAGGCCTCGCCGCCGGCCAAACGATTCCCGGACTCTGTCAACCTCCCGACCTTTTCGCCACCGCCCTTGACCTCGCGGGTATCCCTCCCGTCCCCTGGACCCAAGGCAACTCTCTTGCCAAACGCCTCATCTCGTTAGCCCCCGGCTCTGCCGGGGGTTCGTCCCGCGATCATCAACCCCCGGCCCCACCGGATAAACCCCCGGCAGAGCCGGGGGCTGACAGTCAATCCTTCGCCGTCGGCGGATGCCATCCACGCCGAAATAATCCCAGTTGCCTGACCGTCTGGACCGACGAATGGATACTTATCTACAATCCTCGCAAAGGGCTCGCCGGCTCAGAACTCTTCCACCGCCCCACCGATCCTGAGCAAACCCAAAACGTTCTCACCGAAAACTTCGCCATCGCGAAGCGGCACTTCGACCTCCTCACCCAATGGCTCGACCAGCTCAACGTCCCCGCCGCCCGCCAAGCCCAATTGCTGCACGCCCAACCCGCTCCTCGCTTCTCCAAACTGCGATATCGCCTCTGGATGCTCAAGAACCGTTTCACCTACTACAAGCACCGCCTCACCTACAGATCTACTTAGGAGTGATCCCAAGCCCAAGGACTGCAGTCCCTGGGCTTTCTCGAAACTTGAAACTCGAAACTATGACCCGTCTTCCCATTTCCGTCGCTATTATCGCCATGAATGAAGAGGCCGATCTTCCTCGCTGTCTCGCAAGCGTCAGTTCGTTCGCTTCTGAAATCGTCGTGATTGATTCCGGCTCGACTGATCGCACGCCCGAGATCGCCAAGCAATACGGAGCCAAGTTCGAATACCGTCCCTGGCCCGGCTACATCGCCCAGAAAAACGCCGCCCTCGACGCGTGCAACCAACCGTGGATTCTCGCCCTCGACGCCGACGAGGCCGTTTCGCCGGAACTTGAGGCCGCCCTCCGAAACCTCTTCGCCGACGGAGGAGAGGGGGAGGGGCCAAAACACGACGGCTACTACGTCAACCGCTTCAACTATTACCTCGGCAGATGGATTCGCCATTGCTGGTCGCCCGAATGGCGTCTCCGCCTCATCCGCCGCGGCTGCGCACGCTGGGGCGGACTCGACCCGCACGATAAACTCGAAATGCAAGACCAAAATTCGTCAGCCCCCGGCTCTGCCGGGGGTGCGGTCGGAGTGAACGCTGGTGCGCAAGCCAAAAGTCAAAACCCCCGGCCGAGCCGAGGGCTGACGGCAAAACTCAAAGGCAATCTCCTCCACTACACCTTCACCAGCATCCAGGAGCACCTCGAGAAGAACCTGAAATTCGCCCGCATCACCGCCCAATCCAACCACGACGCCGGGCGCAAATTCCATCTCCATCAAATCGTTTTCCTCCCTTTTATCGCCTGGCTCAAGATCATCCTCATCAAACAGGGTTTCCGCGACGGCTGGCGAGGCTTCCTCATCGCCGGCATCCGTTACATCCACACCTTCGCCAAATACGCCTATCTCTACCAACTCCAGCACCTCGACCCCAACCTCAAAAATCCCGACCACGTAAATAAGCCACAGACAGCCCCAGCGCGGCAGAGCCGCAACCAAATCATGAAACGACTTAAGCACGAAGACACGAAGAAAAAATAAATAAAAAAACTTCGTGTCATTCGTTTCTTCGTGTCTTCGTGCTCAATTTTGTCAGGATAGAAAGAAGTTGCGCGATAGTGTTATCTCACTGATTGTGTTGTTGCAGTAGAAGTGTCAGGGGTTAGTGTTGCAGTAGAAGTGTCACACCCGAAGGGGGTGCCATAACCGTCCATCGCGACTTTCAGTTCCTTGAGCAGACGGTCCTGGAGCGTGCGGTTCATTCGCTCAACACGCCCCTTGGCCTGAGGTGCCCCCCCGCGCAGAGGTGATTTTTTTGGGCGTGGCGAGGTTCCCAGCGGGCACCGGGAATTTTGAGACGTTGCTGAACCACACTTCGGCAGGCGCTTTCAATCGGCCTCGAACACACAATCCTTGATGAATCTGACAGCTTTGTACAAAAGCGGCCTGAAAACAAGCTACTGGCCCCTGCGCAAAGCGGCATGATGCCATAAAAATGGCCACCCCCCCACGTCGATGAAACAGGCGCCTCCGGGATGGCGTGATGCTTCTCTCTGATCGCCATTATTATTTAGTCGGCATGCTTGTCCGCCGCTGCTTCACCGTCTCGAACAACGCCTCCACACGCGTCTCGATCCGCGCCGAATCCGAAGGTGAATAATCCGTCTCAATCCGCAAATACGGCAGCCCCAGTTCCTGCTCCGCCATCCGACGCACCTGATACGATTCCACGTCATACGTCAGACACGCCTGCCAAACCAGTTCAATGACGCAGTCCGCCCGATACTCCGCCGCCAGTTTCCGTAGCGACTCCAGCCGCCGCGTATTCCGCGTCATCACCGAGCAGGACAAATGAAAATACTTCTCCGCAATCGCCTGAAGCGGATCCCCCCCTCCTCCCGCCCCCGCATCCACATCCTCCAAAATCGGTTTCACCCCTGTACAATTCTCCAAACAGACCACCAATCCGCCCTTCCCTTCCACCAGGTCCATCACCCGTTCCGCCCCATGCGCCATCGGCACCCCCGTCATCAACACCCGAACTCGCCCCTTCCGCCCCCCCCCTCCCTCCTCCTTCCCACTCAAATCCGCAATCGCCTTTTCATACTGCGCAAAATCTTCCGGAATCCCCGAAACGCTCGACTTCAACTCCAGCAGTTCCCGTCCCGTCAACGGCGGATTCTCCCGCCGCATCAACCCCGCCAACTCCCGCCGCAGCCTACGCTCCCGATTCATCGTTCGTATCGCCTCTCGCAGCCGCTCATCCGTGATCGCCGCGCCGAACCGCCGTTCCAAAACCCCCCGCAACTTCACCAGTTCCGCATACCAGTGCCGCCTCGCATCCTCATCCTCCGCCTTCTGCGGCAACTCCAGCACGTACATCTCCCGCGTCTCCCCCATCAACTCAAACATTTTCTTTTTCCCATCGCA
>WQYP01000102.1 GCA_009781185.1 Phycisphaerales bacterium
AACTTGATGGAAAGCAGGAAGGTGGCAATCGCGGCAGAGAGGGAAATAATCAGCAGCGACCATTGTTCGTTGGGGGGCAGGGCATGCCAGTGGACGAGGAACTTGTCGTGTGCTGTGACGAGAGGCGCGAGTGCGGCCGGGGCGGTGGCGGGGAATGAGTGGGAGAGCAGATCGGTGGGAATCTCGAAACCCTTGATCGTCAGAGGGAGTGTGGTGGCGGGAGGAACGGCCTGGACCGTGGGTTGGGAGACGGTGGTGTGCCAGTGATAGAAGATGCCGGCCGCGGCGACGCCGATGCACAAGGCGAGCACGAAACCCTGGAGCATTTTGAAGGCAAGCACGCCGCCGAAGACGCCGGCCGCGAAACCGATCAGGGCGACGGAGATGGGAGTGAGGCTAAGGTACTGGGGGATCAGTGAAAAGCCGACAGCGGCGCCGAGGAGACCAAGTAAGAGGGCCACGCTGAAGCGGGCGATTTTGATGCCGGAGGTCCAGAGGATCAGACCTACGAGAGAGGTAGCGAGGGAGATCGCACCCAAGAGGTGCTGGGCTTCAGGAGGGAGGATGTCGAGGAGGGAAGGCACAGATCGGCGATTCACTCCAAAACGTGAAAGACGCGATCAGACCACGCTGATTTTGCGACCGTAGCGGCGTTTGCGGCTGATCAGCTGACGCCCCTTCTTGCTCTTCATACGACGACGAAAACCGATCTTGCGAACGCGTTTGCGATTGGAGTCTTTGTGTGGATAGTGCATGGTTCAGAGGCTCCGATTCAGATTCAAAGGCACGCGGCCCGTGGACAACTTGAGCGAATTAAAAAGTGTACCAAATCGCGCAGCAAGTTGCCAGCGATTTTGGATTTGGTCATACGGGCTCTGCGATCACCGGATTCGACAGGTCGCCGATTTTTTCGATGCGGATGGTGGCGGTGTCGCCGGGGTGGAGGAAACGAGGGGGTTTCATGGCGACGCCGACGCCGGCGGGGGTGCCGGTGAGGATGATGGTGCCGGGGAGCAGCGTGGTGGAGCCGGAGAGGAATTCGATGAGGGTGGGGATGTCGAAGATGAGGTCGGAGGTGTTGGAGTCCTGGAGGACTTGGCCGTTGATGAGTGTCTGGAGGCGAAGGGATCCGGGATTGGGGATGTCGTTGGTGGTGACGATGGCGGGGCCGAGGGGGCAGAAGGTGTCGAAGGTTTTACCGCGGCACCATTGGGAACCGCCCCACTTGCTCTGCCAGTCGCGTGCGGAAACGTCGTTGGCACAGGTGTAGCCTAAAACGTAGTCCAGTGCGTTCTCCTTGGCGACGTTCTTGGCTCTCTTGGCGATAACGACGGCAAGTTCGCATTCCCAGTCCACTTCGCTGGAAGGGAGTTTCTTGGGCAACTCGATGGGATCGTTAGGATTTTGCAGGGCGGCGATGTTTTTCATGAAGAGAATGGGATATTTGGGCACGGGTTTGCCGCTTTCTTCGGCGTGCTTGCGGTAGTTGAGGCCGGCGCAAAAAATCGCGGGTGGAACAATCGGGGCGAGGAGTTTTTTCACCGGGATTTTTTCGTGCGTGACGGAGTAGTTAGCGAGAATATCGCCCTGAATGCGGAGAGCGGTGCCGTCGAGTTGGTCGGCACCGTAATGGATCAGGCCAGCGGAATCGAGGAAACGAATGATACGCATGAACGGCTCCGGGACAAATGGAAGGGAGTAAGGTAGCGATGTTAGCGAAGAGCGGCAAGCGTGTGGGGAAAGAAGCCAGAAGCCTGGAGCCAGAAGTTTTGAATAAGCCGCGAACTTGAAACCTTCTGGCTACTGGCTTCTCTTCTTACCAGTCGTTTCCCTGCAAATGGATCGGGCCGGGAGGGAAAGTTTTCGTTTGCAGGGGCAGGAACATGGCGATGTTGTGTTCTGGGAGTGGCAGGTCCTGGTTGTCTTGGGTGCGAGTGATGGGGATGTTGGGGAGAGTGAGCCAGCCGGTCTTGGAGTAGAGACGCTGAAGGTTTGCGGAGCAGAAAAGGAGGCCGGCATCGAAGTGGAGCTTTTGAGCTTCGCCCATGGCGTGTGCGAGTGCGCTGATGGAGAGAGCCTGGCCGCGGTAGTTGGGGTGGACGGAGACGTTCTGCGGGCCGGCGATGCGGAGCAGGCAGTTTTCAGGGCCGACGCGGATGGTGCGATCGGCGATGCCGACGTAAGCGATCGGTTGGCTGTTGAATTCGATGAACGTGCAGTAGAGCGGTTTGACGCCGTGCCAACCGCGGCCGTGGAGGCGGAAGATTTCCCGCTCGTGCGGATTGGCCAGACAGATCAGATCCGCGAGCGCGGCATCAAGCTGAGGCGTTATTTGCGATTCGTAAAGGAGGCGTAAATCAGGCATGATCGTAGCGTATAGCGAAGCGGCGGGAGGGTCCAGTGGCAGGGTGTATGACACTTTACTTTAGGCGGGCATCTGACGCGTAAAATTCGTACAATTCGTAAAATTCGTGGGGAAACGCTCGCCTATCGGCTCGCGGCTAAACTTTTTTCGGGGGAAGACATGCCCCTTTTGCTACCGCCACCCCGCAAAGCGGGGTCGCTACATTTGTTTTGCATTTCGTGTCATGCACCCGTTGCTTCTGAGGGACAATCGTCTAAGATTGAAGGTTTCCTTTTCCTTTTTAGAATGGATGATGTCATGAAAATGAATGCGATCGTAGCGGTGTTGGGTTTAGCGGTTTGTGGCGTCGTGATGGGGGAGGGTGGGAGTGTCACGACGACGATGCCGGCGACGACCCAGTCCGCGCTTCAGACCGAGTCGCAGAAGATCGGTTATGCCATTGGTCTGAAGGTCGGCGCCCAGCTCAAGGGGCTGGATGTGGATACGGCGGCGTTGGCGGCGGGCGTACGGGATGCGGCCAGTGGGGCAAAGCCGCAATTAACGGAGAAGGAACAGCTCGAAGCCTTCATGGCGTTGCAGAAGAAAGTGATCGCGGCGCAGGCGGCGCAGATGGAAGCGAATCAGAAGGTGGGCGAAGCGTTCCTGGCGGAAAACGCCAAGAAAGAAGGCGTGAAGACCACCGCCTCGGGCCTGCAATACAAGGTGATCCAGTCGGGGAAGGGCAAGACGCCCAAGGCGACGGACATCGTTTCGGTGAACTATCGCGGGACGCTGGTATCGGGGCGGGAATTTGACGCGTCGCACGGGGAGCCGGTGACGTTCCCCGTCGATCATGTGATCGCGGGCTGGACCGAAGCGTTGCAGATGATGAAGGAAGGTGACAAGTGGATGCTCTACATTCCATCGAAGCTTGCGTATAAGGAACAGGGCGCCGGCGACACGATCGGCCCGAACGAGACGCTGATTTTCGAAGTCGAATTGGTGGCGGTGAAGTAAGAAAAACGGGTTCTCACAGAGGACGCCAGAGAACACAGAGGAAAAAATAAAAAACACTTCTCTGTGTCCTGTGCTTTCTGTGAGAACCCGTGCTTTTTTGCTTGCATGAGCGGCACGTTTCGCTAAACTACCCGCGCGTTACAAGTCTGACACGATGGAATGGTGCTGGAGCGGTTTGAGCGATCGCGGCGGTTGCACCGCGCCGGCTGCGTGGCAGGCTGGAACAGGAGGCGTCATGGTAAAATTCGACAAGAAGATTCTGTGCGTTGGCTACGGTTCGGTTGCGCAGTGCACGTTGCCGATCCTGGCGAAGCTGATGCAGGTTCCGCTGTCGAATATTACGGTGATGGATTTTGAAGATAAGCGCAAGGCATTGACGCCGTGGATTAAGAAGGGGGTGGCGTTTGCCTGCGAGAAGATTGAGCGGGACAACATGGGGGAACTGCTGGGCAAATATCTTGGGGCTGGGGATTTGCTGATCGATTTGGCGTGGAATATCGACTGCTGCGAAATTTTGCAGTGGTGCCATGACAAGGGCGTGCTGTACGTCAACACGTCGGTGGAGGTGTGGGATCCTTATGAAGGGGCGACGGACAAGCATCCGACGGAGCGGACGCTTTACTGGCGTCACATGAACATACGTAAGTTGATCGCCAAGTGGAAAGAGACTGGCCCGACAGCGATTATTGAGCACGGAGCGAATCCTGGATTGATTTCGCATTTCACCAAGCAGGGGCTGCTGGACATCGCAACGCAGGCGCTCAAGGACGGGAAGTATAAAGCATCCGCGGCCAAGACCATCGAACGGCTCGTGGCGGATCAAGTCTGGAACGAACTGGCATGGAAACTGGGAGTCAAGGTGATCCACTGTTCGGAACGCGACACGCAGATTTCCAACAAGCCCAAACAGGTCGATGAATTTGTCAACACCTGGAGCGTCGAAGGCTTCCGTGAGGAGGGAACGACGACGGCGGAGATGGGGTGGGGCACACATGAGAAGGAACTTCCGCCGCTGGCGTATACGCACAAGAGCGGGCCGAAGAACCAGATTTGCCTGGCACGTATGGGCATGAACACATGGGTTTCGAGCTGGGTGCCGAACTACTGCATCCAGGGGATGGTGGTGCGCCACGGGGAGGCGTTCACGATTTCGGATCACCTGACGGTCTGGAAGAACGGCAAGGCGATTTATCGCCCCACAGTTCATTACGCCTATTGCCCCTCCGATGCAGCGATCGCCAGCTTGAACGAGCTTCGCGGATACAATTACGAATTGACGCATAACATTCGCATCATGAACGATGAGATTACGAGCGGATCGGATATTCTGGGCGCGTTCCTGATGGGCCATCCGTACAGTGCGTGGTGGACCGGGAGCAGTTTGTCGATCGAGGAATCCCGGCGATTGGTGCCGCACCAGAATGCGACGACGATGCAGGTGGCGATTTCGGTGGTTGCGGCGTGCATGTGGATGATCGAGAATCCCAGCCGAGGCATGCTGGTGCCTGACGAGTTGCCGCACGAGTATATATTGAAGATTGCCAAGCCGTACCTAGGCAAGTTTATTTCGACGCCGTCGGACTGGACGCCGCTGAAGTACTATCACAGTGTCTTCGGCGGATATAACAAGCCGCAGATCGACAAAAGAGACCCGTGGCAGTTCAAAAATTTTCTGATTACGGACGGCGACTAAAATCGGGTGGCCCCGGCAGGGGCCTGAGCTTTTAGAGCATTTTTCATATGGTCGAGGCGTGATGACATGCGCAGGAAGCGAGAGCGAAAGCCCCGCATTGCCATGCGGGGCTCCAAAACGCTACGGGCGAGTGAAAAGTGCTCTAGCCCACGGCAAGCGGTGGCATCTGCGCCGCCGTGGGATGTCATCACCCACAAAACGCAGTCGCCCCGGTAGGGGCGAAAGCGTGATAATGCAAATGCTGGAGACCGCTTTCGCCCCTACCGGGGCCACCCAATTGCAAGGAGAATCCATGGTATCACCGGCGAAGTTGAAAAAGTTGTCCCATGAACATGGCACGCCGCTGTTCGTGGTGGATCATGCGGAGTTGCGGAAGAATTTTAAGCAGTTCAAGAAGTATCTGCCGCGGGTGCAGCCGTACTACGCGATGAAGGCGAATCCGGCTCCGGCGATCGTGCGAACGCTCTACAAAGCGGGTGCGAGTTTCGACGTGGCGTCGATGCCTGAGTTCCTAATCGTGCACGAAAACATCAAGAACCTCTCCGCCAAACAGCGGCAGGATTTCATCTGGGACAAAATTATTTACGCCCATCCGATCAAGGCGATCAAGACGCTTAAGGAGCTGGACCAGTACAAGCCGTTGGTGACGTACGACAACGCGGAAGAAATCGGGAAGATCAAGAAGTATGCACCGAATGCGGGGCTTGCGTTGCGGTTGAAGGTGCCCAATACAGGCGCGATGGTGGAGCTTTCGAGCAAGTTCGGCGCGGAGCCGGGTGAAGCGGTGGAGCTGATGCTCAAGGCGAAAAATGCAGGGCTCGGCGTGGAGGGGATATCGTTCCACGTAGGCTCGCAAACTACAAACTTTCAGAATTACGTGCAGGCGATTCAACTTTCGTCGTCGATTTTCAAGGAGTCGGAATCTCGCGGATTGAAGTTGAAGCTGCTGGATATCGGTGGCGGTTTCCCGGCGCCCTATGACGACGGCGTTAAGCCGTTCAAGGAATTGGCTGCCGTGCTGAATTCGGAACTGGATCGCCTTTTTCCGAAGGAGGTCGAGATTCTTGCCGAGCCGGGGCGGTACATGGTCGCAACGGCGGCGACGCTGGTCGCCTCCGTGATCGGCAAAGCGATCCGCGACGGCAAACTATGCTACTACATCGACGACGGCGTCTACCACACGTATTCCGGCATTATCTTCGATCACTGCAAATATAACGTACACACCTTCAAAAAAGGGAGGGGGGGGGCGACGCAGATATGCTCCGTGTTCGGCCCAACTTGCGACGCATTGGACACCATTTCGCTTTCCGCGGAATTGCCGGAGAATCTGCAGCTCGGGGATTTGGTCTACACGCCGAACATCGGGGCATACAGCCAGGCGTCCAGCACGTATTTCAATGGCTTCCCGCCGGCGAAAGTGGTACATATCAACGAGGAGTGAATTCGAAGTTATTGCTCCGCGAGCAGGTTTTCGGAGGGGACCGAGCGGAAGACTTCTTCGATACTAGTAACGCCGTTGGCGACTTTCAGCAGGGCGGCGTGACGGAACTCGAGCATTTTTTCCTCGACGGCGCGGAGGCGAATCTCACGGGTCGAAGCGTTGTCGGCAATGAGGGTGCGGATGGGACGTGTGATGGGCATGAGTTCGAAGATGCCGGTGCGAGCGTCGTAGCCGGTGTGATGGCAGGCGGGGCAGCGGCGAGGCGACCAAAGCAGCTTGCCTTCATCAGGAGCCAGCAGGTGAGCGACTTCGTCGAAGGTATGAGGAGCGTCGGCAAGATCGAAAGAATGGCGGCACTTCACGCAAAGCGTGCGGACAAGACGCTGCGCAACGACACATCGAAGAGCGGACGCCAGGAAATGCTGATGCACGCCCAAGGCCCGCATGGACTGAAAAGCACCCGCGGCGGAGGCGGCGTGAATGGTGGCCAACACGAGATGGCCGGAGTTGGCGGCGCGGATGGCGATGGCGGCGGTCTCGGTGTCGCGGATCTCGCCGATCATGATCACGTCCGGTGACTGGCGCATGACGGAGCGGAGCAGTTCGGAGAAGCCCAGGTCGATGGCGGGATTGATCTGCGACTGGCGGATGCTGTCGAGGGAGTATTCGATGGGGTCTTCGATGGTGTTGATTTTTTTATGGCCGTCGTTGAGTTTGTGGAGGCAGGCGTAGAGGGTGGCGGTTTTTCCTGAGCCTGTCGGACCGGTGAAGAGGATCAGTCCGCCGGGAGCGTCAAGAGCCGCGACGAGCGACTGGTGCTGTTGGCGTGTGAGTCCCAGGACGGGCAGGTCGCGGAGTTTGCTGGTGCGATCGAAGATGCGGAGTGCGAGGTCTTCGCCGTAGGCGGTGGGAATGCTCGAAACGCGGATATCGAAATGTGTTTGCGCGGCGTCGTCGTGCACGTAGAACCAGCGTCCGTCCTGCGGGCGGCGGCGTTCGGCGATGTCCAGCGAAGCGCGAATTTTGAAAAGAGTGATGAGACGCCGCCCGTGATCGGGCATCAGCACGGCAATCGGTCGCATGATGCCCAGATGCCGAACCAGGGCCAGCACGTGCTGTTCATTGGAGCAGAGGAACAAATCGCTGGCCCCCAGTTCGAAGAGCACCGCGAAAAGCTTTTCGGCGGCCACCTCAGGCGAATCGGCGGCCAGATCAAGCATCTGAAATGCGACATCTGTTTCAACGGCGATCATCAGCAAACTCATCTCAATACAAAAAAATCACCGGGCAGCCATGGCAGGAACAGGAGTCATCGCCTTCGCGGCGGCAAGATCCTCCGCCAGCGGCACAACACGTTCGATCCTGAGCATCGTCAGAAGTTGGCGGATGCGAGGTTGAAGAGAATAAAGCACGAGCGTTCCGCCGGCAGCGTGGAAGGCCTTTTGTGATGCGATCAGCCAGCCGACGGATGAGGAATCGAGATAATCTATTTGCTCCATATCAAGCAGTACCGCGTGGGAAGCCCAGTCCTTTCCGAGAAATGATTCAAAGGGGAAAGGATTGGTATTCTGGCAGGCGTTGGTCGGCTGGCCCTGGAGCGACAGGACAACCTGGTCGAGAGATTCCTCGGGCGACTTGCTGAGAGTAAAGGACATATAGCACCTCATTGCCAACCATCGGCAGAAAAGGTATGGGACTTTGGTACCGCGACCGTAAGGGAGCGAAAGGGCTATTCTTACGTGCTCCAACGAATGTTTTGCCACCGACGCACAATCATCATTCACATCCCCACAAATCGAATACGTGATCCAGCACTCCCTTACGGTCGTGGTACCAAGGTTGTCCCCGCCCCGGCAACTGCTTTAAGATGCTCGCATGACATTGCCCAATGAAAAATCTTCGGCGGTGACTTCATCCAAAATGCAGACGGGAGATTTTGCACTGCGGGTCTTGATCGTGCTGGGGCTGACGCTGTTGATTGGCGGGTTGCTGTGGCTGGTCTGCGTGGCCCGGGACATCGTGATGCTGGCCTTTGCGGGGATCCTGCTGGCGGTGGTGATCTCCTGGCCTGCGGACCTGCTGGCACAATACACACGGCTGAAGCGTTGGATGGCACTGATGCTGGTGCTCTTGGCGCTGCTTATTCTTCTCGTTGGTGCGAGTTATCTGATGGGCAGTGCTATTACGACCCAGGTGCAGGAGTTGCGTGAGAAGTTGCCGCAGACTATCCAGCATTCCACGAAGCGTTTGCAGGAGACGCCACGAGGGCAGTTTTTTCTGGAGCAGACGCAGGAGATTCGCAACGCTATCAGCGACTACATCGTGCGACCTGAGGCGCTCGGGCACGTCGGCGGCGTCATTACCACCACCTTCGGCATGCTGGCCAACACGATGCTAGTCCTGGTACTCGCCCTGTTCCTGGCCATCTCGCCGACATTTTATCTCAAGGGGCTCATTATTCTGGCGCCGATCCGAGCGAGGCCGCGATTTCAGGCAGTGCTGCTGAAAGTTGGATACACGCTCCGCTGGTGGTTCTTCGGCCAGTTGTGCTCGATGCTGGTCATCGGCTCCCTGACGTTCATCGGCCTGAAAATGCTGGGAATCCCATTAGCCTTGACACTCAGCGTGCTGGCGGGCCTGATGAATTTCATTCCGAACTTCGGGCCGATCCTGGCGGCTATCCCGGCTGTGCTCCTGGCCCTGGCACCGCAAGACGCACAAGTGGCGTTGAATTACTCATCCGCCCTCTATGTGGCGTTGTGGTACATCCTGATTCAGACGGCGGAGGGGAACGCGATTACGCCGTGGATTCAACAGCGGACGGTCGCCTTGCCGCCGGCGTTGATCGTGATATTCCAGGTGTTCCTGGCAGTGCTGGTGGGGCCGATCGGATTGATCCTGGCGACGCCGATGCTGGCGGTCCTGCTGGTGCTGGTGAAGATGCTGTATATCGAAGACACGCTGGGCGACCGCGGAAAAGCCGGGGGTTAGTTGTTGTAGATTAGTACGACAGTTTTTTCAATTTCAAAGTCCAGCTCTGGAAACTTACTTCTAGAGCATTTTTCACGTGGTCGTGGCGTGATGACATGCGCAGGAAGCGAGAGCCAAAGCCCCGCATTGCCATGCGGGGCTCCAAGACGCTACGGGCGAGTGAAAAATGCTCTAAGCCTCTTACGTGATTCTGTTGCCATGTCTTCCGTTGGGAAACGCAGTTGCAACCCCTGCGAGGTTTGAACGGCTCCCTCGTGAGCGATCGCTTGATTAATCAAATCGGGATGAAAATGATTGTCCGTTTGAAATGCTAACGTTGCTGGAAGGGATGACAAGGCAAGAAACTCGTGTTGTTTACATATAATCACGCGGATCGGCGATATGCCCTGCAAGGGCGCTGGCGGCGACGGTCAGCGGGCTGGCGAGGAAGACGGAGGAGGACATGGAGCCCATGCGGCCGGTGAAGTTGCGGTTCGTGGTGGAGATGCAGACTTCGGACTTGTTGAGTCGGCCGAAGGTGTCGTTGGGACCGCCAAGACAGGCGGAGCAACCGGCAGGGCCCAGGAGGCATCCGGCGTCGCGGAGGACGTCTTCGACGGATTTTTCGCCGGGGCTCTTGGGCATGCCGCGGAGATTCAGGCGCTTCATGTCGGCGTGCACTTCCGTCGTGCCAGGCACGACATATGTCGGAATCTTGACTTGGCGTCCCATGAGGATATTCGCGGCGAAGAGCATGTCGGTGATTTTTCCGCCGGTGCACGAGCCGAGGTAAGCCTGATCGAGCTTGACATCGCGGCAGTTGCGTGCGGCGGCCTTGTTGTCCGGACTGTGAGGCTTGGCGACCAGTGGCTCCAACTTGCTTAAATCGTACTCGCTTTGATGGATGTATTTGGCGTCCTTGTCGTCCTTGAAGACGTCCCAGTTTTTGATGCGTGAGCGGGCGCGGACGTATTGCAGGGTCTTGTCGTCGACGTCGCATACGCCGTTCTTGCCGCCGGCTTCGATGGCCATGTTGGTGAGCGTCATGCGATCTTCAAGCTCAAGGGAAGCGATGCCTTCGCCGGCAAAATAGAGCGTATTGTAAGTGGCGCCGGCGACGGTGATGTCGCCGATGACGGCAAGGATGAGGTCCTTGCCCGTGAGATAAGCGGGGATTTTCCCATGAAAAGTGAACTTCATGGTCGGGGGAACCTTGAGCCAGGTTTTGCCTGTGCCCATTGTGAAGGCCGCGTCGGAGTTGCCCACGCCGGTGGCGAACATGCCAAAGGCACCGGCGGTGCAGGTGTGGCTGTCCGTGCCGATCAGGATCTCACCGGGACGAATGTGCCCTTCTTCCGGAAGCGTTTTGTGGCAGACGCCCTTGTAGCCGGTCTTGGTGGGGTCGAGATAAGGCGTCGGTTTGTGGGGGGAGCCCGGATTCATGCTGACGAACTCGGGATCGTAGAACCAGGGAATGTCCTGTTCCTTGACGAAATCGCGCAGGATCTGGACGTTTCGGTGGCATTTTTCTTCGGCGGTGAAAATGTAATGGTCCGGAATGATGACGACTTTGTTTTTATCCCAGACCTTGGCATTGCGGCCGAACTCTTCGTGGAAAATGCCGATGGTGCCTGGGCCGCAGACGTCGTGGGTCATGAGGATGTCAACGTCGACCCAGATGTTGTCGCCGGGGTGGACGTGAGCTTTGCCTGAGTGCTTGGCCAGGATTTTTTCGGTGAGGGTCATGCCGGACATAAAAGGCTCCTTTTGAGGGACAGCTTAATGGAGTCGAACAGTATAGCGGATTTGGCGTAGGAATGGTGAGGTTTGAACGAGATCAGCCCAAATTTTCATATTTAGGTATTTTCGTAAAAATGGGGAAATGAGGAGATTATAAAAAAAGAAGATTTTTTTTTTGACATTAGCTGGATTGGTGTTATAAAGAACATGTGCAGCAATTGGCACACACGCGAGTATGAGACGTGGAGGGAGAGAGAGAGAGCAAAGAGCAAAGTAGTAGAGACACCTCAACGTTTCACTCGTGTTTAACTGCAAAGGGCCTGAAGATGAAAGTTTTCAGGCTCTTTGCGTTTTTGCGACGCTTGTTGGCCGAGGCTGCCAATTTTTCTGGGCAAGCCATTCTGATTCGTAAAATTCGTACAATTCGTAAAGTTCGTAAAATTCGTGGAGGGAGGGGACAAGGTTCGTGAGCCCCGTTATCGCATGGAAAGGCTCTCCCTACGAATTTTACGACTTTCACGAATTTTACGAATTTTACGCGTGGAAAAGCATTGCCCAGAAAAACGAGCACACCTCAAAAATTGGCAGAGCCGTGGGCTGACGGGGCGGAATTCGTCATTTCTTTATGACCGTCGCTCCCGTGATAAAAATCTCCCCCTGCATCTGATAGCCCTTGAACGACACCCAATCCCCCACTTGCGCATGGAACGACACCGTCATCTCCCTCGCCTCCGGCGATTGTAGCAACTGCTCTTTGTCCGTCCCGCTCGCCCCCATCTGAATCCGATTCTGCCACCAGAACGTCACCGTCTTCCCCTTGACCTCCATCGTCCCCTGCCCCAGCGTCTGATCGACCGACAGGACCTTCCCTTCGCCCATTACCGGCAGCATTTCTTTGGGGTTCTGCGTCTCCCGCGTCGCCATGCACCCCAAAAGGAAGAAGCCAGTAGCCAGAAGCCAGAAGCCAGAAGCAATTCGAATTGCGTCATTCGCCATGATCTTCCTCCGAGTCCTTCACTTTGAGCCTTTCGCCTGCGATCTTCCAGGCGTCCACGTATTTGGTCCGCACTCTTTTGCGTCCGCCCCCCCCCTCCCCGTCCCCGTCCCGATACCGCATCCACTCCCGATACGCTCCAAGGAGCCCCACGATCAGCAACGTAACAATCAACACGAACGCCAGCAGCAGCGTCCCCTTCACCATCAATCTCATCTCCCGTGCCGTTCCGGTACTTGCATGCCCCGCCATCACCTCCGCCACCATTGGCTGTACCGCCCACATCCACATCCCCAGCGTCAAAAACGCGACGCCCACCGTCGCCAATGTCCACATCAACGCCCGATACGGCATACCATCACCCCGTTGGCTACCACGGCACATTGGCCCGCGGATGAAACCCGTGTGCACTTTCCATCGCCTTGAGCTGTTCCATCTCGCCGTCGGTCAGATCCACCGGCATCTGAATCAAAATCCGACAATACTGATCCCCTCTCTTCCCATCCTTCTGCGGCACACCACGCTCCTTAATCCGCAATCGCTTCCCGCTGCCAATCCCCGCCGGCACACGTAACTCCACCCGTCCATCCAGCGTCGGTACGCTGACTGTTGCGCCGCTGGCCGCCTCAGACGCAGACACTGGCAAGTCCAGCAAGATATCGTTCCCTTCGCGTTTGAAATACGCGTGCGGCTGCACTTGCGTGACAATGATTAAGTCGCCGCGTCCGCCTTGGCCGAGCTGGCCTTTGCCACGCACTCGCACTTTGGCTCCGTCGTGTACGCCAGGGGGGACTTTGACGCTGATGGTTTCGTCGATGGAGCGGTCCGGCGAATTGAGCCGCACATCGACCGTCGTTCCCCGCATGGCCTGCTCAAAACTGATGCTGACCGGATAATGAATATCCGCCCCCGTCGGCCCGACTTCTTCCGCCCCCCCACCGCCGCCCGGCCAGCCCCACGCACCCTGACGGTCGCGTCTCGGAGCGTCTCCTCTTCTTCCGCCACCTTTTCCGCCGCGATGCATGCCGCCCATCATACTCTCGAAGAGATCGTTCAGATCCACTTCACCGAAATCCACGGTCGCACCGCCGGGGGTTTGCGTGGCGTATCGGAATCCGCCGGTACCGCGTCCCGCAGCGGCAGCGGCGGCGGCGGCTTCTGCCGCGGCCGCGGAGCTTACGCCTGCATGTCCGAACTGGTCGTACGCCTGCCGTTTTTTTTCGTCGCTGAGGATGTCGTACGCTTCCTGGACTTCTTTGAATTTCGCCTCGGCGCCCGCATCGCTTTTGTTGACGTCGGGGTGATATTTTCGCGCCAGTCGCCGATACGACTTTTTAATCTCATCCGCCGAAGCCGCCTTGGCGACCCCAAGCACTTCGTAATAATCACGTTTATCAGCCATTCGCCCAACCCGATTTTGGATCGCAATAACGACCGGTGTATTATAACGGAATGTTTTGCCATGTTGCACGCGAAGGGACCGGGCATGCACATTTTGCCTGGGTGCATCCCGAATGAGTGGCAATTCTGGTTGCACCAAGCATTTTCCCCACCTGCCACCCCGCAAAGCGGGGTCGCTACGGGCACTTTTCCGGAGTTGCCACTATTGGCGGATGCATCCATTTTGCCTGTAATTGCATGGTGAAACGTTGTGGCAATGAGCGGGTCCGTGATACGATATCGAACGTTCTCGAACGTGGTGAAATGATGGCTACTCTCTCTCGTGCATGTCGCAGGGTCGGTATTTCGTTTATGGTTGCTGTGGTTATGGCGGTTGCCGCGAACGGTGCTGGTGCGCAAGGAACAACGCAAGAGTCGGCGGCACGTGCTCTGGGCGAAAAGCTGATGCGGCTTTCGACTCAGATTCACAGCTTCCAGGGAAGCGTGATACTGACGCAGTCGCTGGAAACGGCCGATGGCAGCCGTCATTTTCCGCTGCCAGGTCATATCTACTATGAGTTGGCATTTGATCATGACGACTTCTATATGAGGGAGGTGCGTCTGCCGGCGGACGGGCATGATAACATTACCGTTCGCATCAAGGGGGAAGTGAAAGTGTGGGAACGTGATCCGGAGAGTCCAGGGTTTGGCCGCACTAATTATCAGAAGAAAGAAGGCATAGAGAGGTCTTTCGTGGAGCACTTGGCCTGGCTGTGTCCCTGGCATGATCTGAGTCAGCCGCTGTGCTACGATTTTGAATTCCCGCAAAGCTCTCCGCGGATCACAGGGGAAGTCGAATACGACGGAAAGAAATGTGTCAGAATGGAGTGGGCCGGTGGTCAAGGCGCCAGCATGGCACTCATCCACGAAGAGGCGGTCAACGTGTACCCGTTACTGTACGAATGCACGCGAGGAGATATTAAACATACTCTCGAAGCTCATGCGATGCAGCTCTTCGACGGTGGCGTGTATCTGCCAACGGAAGTGGTACGGAAAACACAAGCTCCGGCAAAGCTATGCTTGGCGCTGAGCGGTGGCGAACTCCCCACGGGCGTGTCGCAGGACGATCCGCTCGTATTCGTCCAGCGGCTGCAATTTCGAGATATCAAAGTGAATCCGACATTTGAACCGGGGCACTTCGATTTGAAGTGGGCGCCTGGCACGCAGGTCAGGGACGAAGCAACCGGCGTGGGTTACTTCATCAAAGAGGATCAAAAGAACACCGCGGATACGCAAAAGAGCGTCGAACAACAGGAATCTGCCGCCAGTACCGCTCCAGTTGCGGCGGCAAGTGCGCCAAGAGGTTTCTATGCCTGGCTGTTGGCACACTGCGTGTCCATTTCCGCGGGGATTGGAGCGGTGTTGGTGGGAGGGTTTGGTCTGTGGCGTCGTTGCGTGCGAGCCAGGAACTACCGTTAGACAGTGCGGACATACCGCATGGCAATGTGCCGTGTTGAAAAGATACCAAACGGAGTTCACGCTTTAGAGCATTTTTCATGTGGTCGTGGCGTGATGACATGCGCAGGAAGCGAGAGCCAAAAGCCCCGCATTGCCATGCGGGGCTCCAAAACGCTACGGGCGAGTGAAAAATGCT
>WQYP01000103.1 GCA_009781185.1 Phycisphaerales bacterium
CTCAATCCTCTATCAGAGCCGCGACCGTAAGGGAGCGACCCGTGCGACAATGCGGAGATAAAGCCTGTCGCTCCCTTACGGTCGCGGCTCTGATGGCCAAATGGTGGAGGGTTGAGACAGAGCGTCATGCACCCAGTTATACCAACCGCGTTCGAAAATTGAGCGGTGTGGCGGAACGGTCCGCGACGCTGCAAGCATTTTCGACGATCGTTGGCGAAATCGATGCTCAATGATTGACCGCGAGAAGTATAAGGGTGCATCCCGAATTAGCGGCAATTCTGGTTACACCAAACATTTTCCCCACCTGCCACCCCGCAAAGCGGGGTCGCTACGGGCACTTTTTCGGAATTGCCACTATTGGCGGATGCACCCGAAGTATAACGCCTTCGACATTTTTTCCTTGAGTCCGATCTCCGCGGTATCATGCGAAACATCAAGATGGAAATCGGGAGATCCGCGATGCGAACGATTCTTCGTGCTATTGTTGTGGTGTGGATGTTTTTCACGGTTGGCGGCAATTTTGCCGCTGATGTTGGGTCCTCCCCCCTTCCCGAGGGCGTCAAAGCGGTGTGGGATTTGGCGAGCGCTTTTCACGAAACAACTGCTACCCGTGAGCGAATTTGTCTTAACGGGCTGTGGCGATGGCAGCCTGCCGAGAAGGCTGGTGGCGAGATTCCTGTCGAGAAGTGGGGGTTCACCAAGGTGCCATCGCCGTGGCCGGGGTGCAGCGGCAATTGGACGTATAATAATACACAAATCTATTATCTACCCTCCCAACATGCATCGTGGGCGAAGAGTAATCTTCGCGATGTAGAGGTCGCCTGGTATCAGCGGGAATTCACTGTGCCGGCTGGCTGGTCGGGGCGGCGGATCACCATCGGTGTTGATTATCTCAACAGTGTTGCAGCGATTTATGTCGATGGCCGCAAGCCTGAGGGCGGCGGACAGATTCTCTATCCCGGCGGCGAAGTTGATATTACGGATCTTTGCAAAGCCGGCTCGAAACAGACACTTTCGATTCTGGTGGCGGCGGTGACTTTGGGGGCGGAATCGTCGTATTTCGCGGAAGGGGGCATGGGGCCGCAATCTAAAGCCAAGGTTTATTCCCGCGGTCTCTGCGGGGATGTGTTTCTGAATGCCATGCCACTCCAGGCCCGCATCCGCGATGTCAAAATCGAAACCTCCGTTCGCAACTGGGCGCTTACGATTAATACCGCCATCGACAACGCTCCTGCCGGAGATGCGTCGCTTACGCTTCTCGTTCGCATTTTCGATCATGGTAGACTTGTCCATGAATTTACCAGTCCTGCTTTCAAAGCCGCGGACCTTCGAGACGGGCGATTCGTTTTCACTACGCCCTGGCGGCCCGAGAAACTCTGGGACACGATTACACCGGCGAATCAGTACGATTTGACTTTAACGCTTCAAACTGGCGGCAATAAGGCGATGGATGTTGCGTATCCCGTTCGCTTTGGTTTTCGTGAAATGTGGATTGACGGTCGTGATTTTCGGCTGAATGGTTCTCGCATTTTTTGTTTTGCGGTGCCGCTCGACAGTGCTCAGGTCAGCCCCGCCGCCGCCTCGTACGATGGCGCGATGGAAACGTTCAAGCGTCTCAAGGCCATCGGCGTGAATCTCGTCTATACACACAACTACTCCTGCGAGCCTGGCAGTCATCTTTCTTTTGCGGAGATTCTGCGTGCCGCGGACGATATCGGGATGCTTGTGGCGTTTACCTTGCCGCACGTGAACAGCTACGACTGGAAGAAGAAGGAGACGGAAGCCGACTTCACGCGGCATACGCAGTACTACGTTCGTCAGGCGCAAAATCATCCATCCGTGATCGCCTACGCGATGAGTCACAATTTTTGCGGCTATGCCGACGAGCATAATCCGGAGCACATGGACGGTCGCCGCGATAACAGCGGCGAGGTCGCTCAACCCTCTGGCCGTAATGTCGCCCTCGCGCTTCGTGGA
The DNA here is from genome assembly GCA_009781185.1 of Phycisphaerales bacterium. Classification (GTDB taxonomy): domain Bacteria; phylum Planctomycetota; class Phycisphaerae; order WQYP01; family WQYP01; genus WQYP01. The sequence continues at coordinate 1,978 of WQYP01000103.1, forward strand.
GAGGCGATTGCGCAGCAATTTGATCATTCCCGCATCATCTATCATCACGGCTGCGGGAATCTTGGGCAGACGTTCACCTTGAACATTTATCTGAACCATGTTCCTGCGCAGGAGCGGGACTCGTGGTTTGAGCATTGGGCGGCCGAGGGAGTCAAGCCGCTGTTCTGGGCGGAATACGGAACGCCAGATGATTTAGATTGGTCCATGTATCGGGGCTGGTACAAGGGCGAGCGATCGTGGGGGAACGCGGCCGTCGCCTATGAGATGTGCTTCCCGGAATGGGGGTCTCAGTACCGCGGCGACAAAGCGTTCGAGATGACCGAACTGGAAAAGAGCAATCTCCGCTTCGAAGCCAGGCAATGGCGGAAGCTCGCCAACGGCGGACAACCCTGGTTCCGCTGGGACTATCCGCATCCCGTTGGCAGCCACCAGTTCGACATTCATAATATTCTCGATGTATTAGCGATGTATATTCCTGATAACTGGCGATCCTATCGTACGTGGGGCGTGTCGGCGTTCAATTCCTGGGAATTACATCGGCTGTGGGCGCTGAAGCCCGGCTTCCAACGGCCCAAGAAGATATTCACCATCGACTGGGACCGTCTGCAAAAACCCGGCTTCAGCCCCGACTTCATCGACAAGCCCTACGAAGCCTATGAATATGCTTACGGAGCTTCCGACTGGGTTCCGTCTGGCGCGGCGAAAGCGATTATCCAGAATAACGATTCGGTCCTTGCTTACATCGGCGGCAGCGGTTCCCCCGAAAAAATCGGCGACTTTGTCCGCAAAGATCATCACTATCTGCCCGGGCAAACCGTCGAGAAACAGATCGTTCTCCTCAACAACTCCCGTCAGACGGTCAGCGCCTCGTGCGTATGGTCGCTCGATTTGCCTCGGCCGATCGCCGGTGGCAAACAGGTGACGATCGCCACCGGCGAGCAGGCCCGCATTCCGCTACGATTTGAGCTTTCCCGCGATCTGCCGGCTGGATCGTACAAGCTCACCGCCACTACCACATTCCGCGCGGCGATTCCGCTGGGCGGCGGTCCCGACGGCGCGAACATTCAACCCGACACCTTTACTCTTGATATTCTTCCAACTCCGCATCCGGCGAAACTTGTCGCCAAAATCGCACTTTTTGATCCCAAGGGTGAGACCGAGCAGTTGTTGCGTACGCTCGGCGTCACTGCCGAGAAAGTCGACGCCTCCAGCGATTTGTCCCATTTCGATCTTTTGCTGGTCGGCAAAAACGCTCTCCGCCCCGACTCGGCTGCCCCCGATATCTCCCGCGTTAACGATGGACTCAAAGTCGTCATCTTTGAACAGACCGCTGAAACGCTCGAACAACGATTCGGATTCCGTACCACGGAATATGGTCTGCGATGGGTTTTCAAACGCGTTCCGGATCATTCCGTTCTGGCGGACATTTCCGATGCTAATCTTCGTTACTGGAACGGCGATGCCACCATTACTGCCTCGCGGCTCCAATATACTTTCGATAAATACAAAACGCCGACCATTACCTGGTGCGATATTCCTGTTACCCATCCCTGGCGTTGCGGCAACGCCGGAAATGTCTGCTCCGTTCTGATCGAAAAACCGGTCTGTGGCGACTTCCTTCCGATCCTCGACGGTGGTTATTCCCTGCAATATTCCCCCCTGATGGAATACCGCCAAGGCCGCGGCATGATTGTGTTTTGCCAACTTGACGTCACCGGTCGCACGGCCTCAGACCCTGCGGCACAGCGTCTTGCGGCTAACCTCCTCACATATGCTGCTACATGGAAACCGCCTTCTGACATGAAGAAAACGCTTTATGCCGGCCCTGACGCTGGTAAGGCTTGGTTGCAACAGGCGGGAATTGCTGCGGAGCCTTACGTCGGTGGATTACTGGCGCAAGAACATATTCTCATTATTGCCAGCGGCGGAAAAGAACATGCAGCGTCTGCCGAAATTAAAACTTTTCTAGCGGCAGGCGGTCGGCTACTGGCGTTGGGCCTGGATCAGGCGAGTGCTAAAGCTTTGCTGCCATTTGCGATCACCATGAAGAAGGGCGAGTACATCGGAGGCGTTTTTGAGCCGTTTTCGGTGAGGTCGCTGCTGGCTGGCGTCGGATCGGCTGATGTTCACAACCGCGATCCTCGCATGTTGCCGCTGGTTACCGCTGGCGCGACGAGTTGGGCAAATGGCGTTCTTGGGCAGTCCCAGGATGGCAACGTTATTTTCTGTCAGCTCGTGCCATGGGAGTTTAACTATGCAAAGCAATATAATTTGAAGCGTACTTTTCGTCGTTCGTCCTACATGGTATCGCGTATTCTTGCGAACATGGGGGCCGCTGGTGTGGCGCCGGTGCTCGAGCGTTTCCATCACCCGGTGAAGCCAAAAGAGACACGTTATCTCGATGGACTCTATCTGGATCGGCCGGAAGAGATGGACGATCCCTATCGCTTCTTCTGCTGGTAGAGCGTTGATCTTCGATCAACGGCTAAACGCGGCATGTACCACCGCCACCCCGCAAAGCGGGGTCGCTACTTGCATTTCGTGTCACGCCCCCCCCAATACACGTTCCGGGGTGAGGAGGCGCCAGGTCCAGGTGGTGAGGACGGCGGAAAAGGCGAGGAGCAGGGCGCCGTTGGCTTGGTGGGCGGTGGTGATGAAGGCGGCGGTGATGGATTGGGGTTCGTCGGGTGGAGAGCGGAAGATCAGGGCGATCAGGCCGAGGAGGAGTTGGGTGGCGAGGAGGGCGAGGGTCCAGAGGGCGGAGTGGAGGAGTGGGCGATGGTGGCTGTGGAGGCCCCAGGCGCGGACGATGCAGAGGAGGGCGATGAGGGTCACAAAGGTAGCCATGGCAATATGGAGCAGCAACAGTAAGTCGATGTGGCGGAGGATGGCGCCCAGGGTGAGCTGGAAAATGACCGCGGTGATGAGGGCGGCGGTGAGGAAGCGGTCGGTCGAGGCGGATGGGGTGGGCGTGGAGGGGAGGATGAGGAAGTTGCGGCTGGTGGTGGCGGCGAGGACGGTGATGGCGGCGAAGAGGATTTGGGCGAAAATGCCGTGGGAGATGGCGAGGGTGATGCTGCGTTCGGTGACGCGTGTGCCGCCGAGGATGCCTTGGAAGCAGACGGCGGCGAAGATGGACCAGGCGAGGAGATTTTGCCATCTGAGCCGCGACCGTAAGGGAGCGACTGTGCGGTTCTGCGGAACCTGTCGCTCCCTTACGGTCGCGGCTCTGATAGTGAAGGTGATGTGGAGTGCGGTGGTGAGAGCGGTGAGTCCGACGAGGATGCCCATGAGGCGATGGGCGTGTTCGTAGAAGTTGCCTTGTTTTTTTCGCATCAGGGAGAGCGGGAAGAGGAACATGTTGTAGCCGTAGCTTTGTGGCCAGTCCAGGACGGCGAGTCCGGCGCGGAAGGCGGTGACGAGTCCGCCGGCGGTGATGAGGGGGAAGGTGGCGGCGGCGAGGATGATGGCGAGGACCTGGGTCCAATGAATGTCGTTACGACGTAAGGGGTGGAGGCTGGGGAAGCAGCGGCTGAGGAGTCCGCCGATGCCGGCGACGAGCGTGTTGGCAAGGACGGAGCCTGTGATCCAGAGCGCGGCAGAGGGAACGAGAGCCTGGCCCTCCCCATGCATGCTCATGTAGTCATGAATCAGAGAGCCTATGATGAGGATATCGAGGAGTCCGGAGAGTGCGCCGGCGGCGAGGGCGGCGAGGAGGCCTTTGTGGGAGTAGCGTGCGGCGAGAAGTCCGCCGAGGAAGATGATGGCGAGCATGCCCAGGACGGTCGTTTGGCCGGAGGCGTTGACGATCGGCATGCGGCAGATATAGGCGATGATCCACGCGGCGGCGGTGATGCCGAAGGCGGAGGCGAGGATGTCGCCGATTGCGGTCTTTTGATGCGTCATTTGAATTTCGTGGTTCGTCATTACTTCTGGCTTTCCAGCGCCTATGATTGCGGGTCTGCTCCTAGTGTTACAGGAGTTGCCGCTTGTTGGTTTCAAGAACGAGCGTTGATCTTCGATCAACGGCTAAACATTTGAGGGGAAGGCGACGAACACTGCTGAAGTGTTATATGGAATTGGGCAAAGCTCGCCTGAGCGCGATGGTGGTGCTGACCACGGCGCTTGGATATGCGGTGGCAGCGAAGGCGACATTGAATTTTGATTGGCGGGTGTTGGGGTGGACGTGCCTGGGAACGTTTCTGGCGGCGGTGGGGGCGAGCGCGTTCAACCAGGCGTGGGAGATGCTGCGGGATGCGAAGATGGAGCGGACGAAGCGTCGGCCGGTGCCAACGGAGGAAATTTCGCGGGCGCATGCGGCGTTCGTCGGAGCCATCGCATCCATCGCAGGAATAACAATTTTGTATCCGACGTCGAACAGACTCACGGCGATTCTTGGAATAGTCAATATTTTGCTATATGTTCTGGTGTATACGCCATTGAAGCCTGTGTCGACGGTCAACACGCTGGTTGGAGCGGTGGTGGGTGGGATTCCGCCGATGATGGGATGGGCGGCGGCGACAGGTTCACCCTCAGCAGGTGCATGGGTCTTGGGATCGATTTTGTTCGTCTGGCAGATTCCGCATTTTCTAGCGTTGACGTGGATGTATCGTTACGAGTATGCAAAAGCGGGATTCAAAATGGTGTCAACTGTGGAGCTGACGGGACGGCTCACGGCGCTGCTGACGCTGCTTTACAGCATTGTCCTGATTCCAACGGCGGCGGCGATGAGCATGACCGGACACGCGGGATGGCCCTTTGCGCTGGTAGCGGCGTTGCTGGGAACGGGATTGACGTGTTTGGCCTTGAGGTTCACAGCAACGCGAGCCTATGCGGATGCGCGGCGATTGTTTTTGGCGACGATTGTGTATTTGCCGCTGCTCTCGGGGGCGCTGGTGCTCGATGCGCGTGGGCCGTACGATTGGATGTTGCGAGGCGAAGCGGGGTATTCCAGTCCGCCGGCGGCGGGGGAGACGTTTGTGGACCCCTCAACCATTCCGCAGCGTTAGTTAGCATGCACCCCCGCCACCCCGCAAAGCGGGGTCGCTACCTGCATTGCTATACTGCGGAGCTGTGACCTAATACAATCCATACCATGTTGATCGATAGCCATTGTCATCTGACGTATCCGGGATTAGTTGAAAATGTTGCAGCGGTGCTGCAGCGAGCGGCTGCGGCTGGCGTCAATCGCGTGATCACTGTCGGTACTGATCTGCCCGATCACGACAAGGTCGTCGCATTGGCTGATGCTTATCCTGTGATCTTCGCTGCTCTTGGCGTTCATCCGCATCACGCTGCCGAGGTTGAGGAAGGCTACGAAAACTTCCTCGAAAATCGTTTGAGGAATCATCAGAAGGTGCTGGCGGTCGGGGAGTGCGGGCTCGATTACCACTACGATTATTCGCCGCGGCTTCGCCAGCGCGGCGTGTTTGTCAACCAACTCGAAATTGCCCGCCGCGTGGGTCTGCCTGTGATTCTCCATGTGCGAGAGGCACATGCCGACGCTCTGGCCATCATGAAAGATTTTTGCGAACTCCGCTTCGTCGTGCACTGCTTCACCGGCACGCCTGCCGAATGCGAAGCGTGGCTTGCGCTTGGCGCCTACATCGGCATCACTGGCATCGTCACGTACAAGAATGCCGCCGACGTTCAGGCCTCCGCCAAACTCGTTCCCTCGGACAAGCTCTTCATTGAAACCGACGCTCCTTATCTTTCTCCCGAACCCGTCCGCAAGAACAAGATCAACGAACCTGCTAACGTCGTTTACACCGCCCGCTTCCTCGCTGCCCTTCGCAATACTCCGTTTGACCAGCTTGCCCAACAAACCACCGCCAACGCTGCCAAGCTCTTCGGCGAACGACTGGGCATATGATGCAATAGGATGTTCCCGATGGAACTTCGCGTCTTCTCGTGCGTCGAAACTGTTGGGAAATTTAAACAAAGGAGTTGCCATGCGTAGAGTAGGATTATGGGTGCTGGTTGCTGCTATTCTGGGCGTTGTTGCGAGTACTGATGCCGCGGACGGGCCGGCAGTTGCGGACCGGCAGGAAGGTAAAGTTGTGGATACTACCGCTTTTGCGGCCGACCTTTACGCCCGGCTCGCGGCCCAATCGAAGGACAATTTGTTCTTTTCGCCCACGAGCATCGAGACCGCCCTGGCCATGACGTATGCCGGGGCACGGGGTAATACCGCCGCTCAGATGGCCAAGACGCTGCATTTCGAGAACGATGCCGCCAAGGTGAGCGCAGCCTTTGCCAAAAGGCTGCAAATTCTGAACAATCCGCCCGCGCAACTCGTCATGTATTCGCCCGACGAGTCGGGTAAGTCAAAGGCGGTCATGCAATCGCCCTATCAGTTGTTCGTCGCCAACGCTCTTTGGGGCCAGCAAGGGTATCCCTTCAAGCCCGACTTCATCGACCTCGTGCAAAAAAACTTCGGAGGAGGTCTCAACAATGTGGACTTCGCCGGTCATACCGAAGAGACCCGCAAAACCATCAACGATTGGGCTGCCAAACAGACCAAGGACAGGATCAAGGATCTGATCGCTCCGGGCCTTCTGACTCCTCTCACCCGGCTGGTGTTGACCAATGCCATCTACTTCAAGAGCAACTGGGAGCACAGCTTCACCAAGGCTCTCACCAAGGACGGCCCCTTCCACCTCTCCGCAGACAAGTCGGTGAATGTTCCTCTGATGCACCAGACAAACACCTTCGCTTACGGCGAGAACGAGGAGCTGCAATTTCTCTCTATGCCCTATACGCAGGACGTGTTATCGATGGTGGTGTTACTGCCCAGGCAAGCCGACGGCCTGGCGGCATTGGAAAAGAAACTGACCGCCGAGAATCTCGACCGCTGGCTCAAAAACATAACCGCCGCCAGCGTCGAGATCACCTTCCCCAAATACACCTTCAGTAGCGAATTCCAGTTGAAAGATATCTTGTCCGCGATGGGGATGCCGGACGCTTTTGACGACGGCAAGGCCGACTTTTCCGGAATGACCACGGCGGAACGCCTGTTCATCTCGGCAGTGGTCCACAAAGCTTTCGTCGCGGTGGATGAAGAAGGGACCGAGGCGGCCGCGGCGACGGCAGTGATCATGGCAGGAAGAGCTGCACTGCTTCCGCAGGAACCTAAGGTGTTCAAAGCCGACCATCCGTTTATTTTCTTGATCCGCCACAACGCCACGGGGGAGATTCTGTTCCTCGGCCGGATCGTCAATCCCACGGGCCAATGAGGTTGTGGTCAGGGCAAACGCATTTGGCGTTCAGAGCTGCAATCGTAAGACCTGGGTATTTGCTTGGCGCAAGTACGAGAAGAGCGGTTCGCGACGCCGCAAGCGTTTTCGGTGCCTTTTCACGAGATCAACGTCGGTTTTTCCGGCGTGCCAAGGGTGGTACTTGCGTGAAGTCAATATCCAGTAAGATTGTGCCGTCACAAGCCTTGCGTTTCCGCGCAAGGCTATTTCCCTCACTCACATGACGCTGGCGAGGGGTTTGACTGCTGCGGCCAGGTCGTGCAGGGTGTATTGGCGGGAGAGGTCGATAGGGAGGAATACGCCGTGGTTGTGGGAGGAGTCGATGATGAGCATGCGGTCGCCGAGGATGCCGTGGCCTTCGTTCTGGGCCTGGTGTCCGCAGACGAAAAGCTCGGCCCACCAGGCGTGAGAGAGCGTGCTGAGGACTTCCTGGTTTTGGTAGCGTCCCCAGATGAGCTGGTACACCGGGCCGTTGCGGGCGTAATCGGCAAGGGTCAGTTCCCGTCGGACGATGGTGGCGTCGAAGCTGGCCAAGTCACGCGGACCGGGGAGCGAATGGCTGAAGAATACGCCGCTGACGGTAATGGCCGCCAGCGGCATGGAGTAGACGAACTGATTGAAGGCGTCGTGGACGGCCGGGGCGGAGGAGCCGTAATACTGGTTGATGTAGCGGGTGAAGCGGTCCGTGAGGTCGTAGCCGTCCTTCATGATGGCTATTTTCTGGACTTGGGCCATGTCGTGGTTGGAGAGGAGAAAGTGCACGCGGCCGGGGAATTGGCGTGACCATTCGGCGGCTTGCAGCAGCATGTCGAAGGAGTGGTCTTCGCCGGAGGGGCCCAGTGGACCGCCGTGGATGATTTCCTGGAGCAGCACATGGCGTCGTGGGAAGCGTGCCAGGGCGGCGACTTTCTGGAATTTTTCGAAGTTACGGGCGTGGTTGTGCAGGTCGCCGCAGACGAGCAGTTCGTTCGCTTCGCTTTCGCCGATGCCGGAGGGGAAGCAGATCATCTGGGCATTACGTAGCGGAGTCCGCCGGTTCAGCTCGGCGGCGGCGTGGAGAAGATCGACTACCTTCGAGAGTGACATAAGACTTTCGCCAATAGCCTCGCGTGGAAATGGCCTTGTGTGGCAACGCAAGGCTTCACGCATCCTGCGCGTCCCATTATACGTTTCATGAGGGTCTCTGGCGTCCGCAGCCTTGCGCGTTTCCACGCAAGGCTATTCGCTTGACGATACGCTTCGCGGTGCCTCGGCGTGCGCCAGCGTCGAGGCGGCCAGTTCCAGACGCGTGAGGACCAGGCTGGCTTCCTGCGGACGAGCCGACGGGCGGTTCTGCACACAATCCATGATCAGTCGCGAAAGCGTGATGGGAATCCGAGGATTGATTTCGTGCGGATCCAGGAGCTCGGTGCTCCTTTCGACGGCCCGTACCGGACCGTCAGGCTTCTTCTTGGGTATCAGCGTCGGAATGTGACGGTTCGTCAAACACCAGTACATGGTGGCGCCGAAATTAAAAATATCGGTGGCAGGCGTCAGGCGGCCACGGCCAACTTGCTCGGGTGCAATGTAATCCGGTGTGCCTTGAATACGCGTTTTGACCGTTCCGATCGGGCAGGACTGACCGAAATCGATAATTTTTGCCTGGCGTGATTCATTGACGAGAATATTGTTAGGTTTCATGTCGGCATGCACGAAGCCTTGCTTGTGCATCGCGGCGAGGCCGCCGGCGACCTGGATGAAGACATGGATCATTGAGTCGAGCGATTTGGGCCGTTGGACGTCCATCGCCGCCCCATCGAAAAGCTCCATGAGCAGATTGAGTTCGACGACCTTGAAAAACTTGCGGTGGCGGGTCATGCGGATACTCCGCCGGAGGACGGGGTGGTTGAGCTGAGAGGAAATAGTGAATTCCTGTTCCGCCTGTTCGAGGAAGCGGTCGTCTTCCGCCGAGTGGCGGGTGACGCGTTTCATGGCGTAGAGCTGGCCGGTCTTTTTCTCCGAAACTGCGTAAATGGTGCTTCTGGCCCCATGGCCCAGCTCCGAGATCGTTTCAAAACCGACAAATTCGGGCAATGCGTCCATACGAAGAATTTCTGCCTGAGTCACGATTTCACACCATACACTGCTGTCCAACGTGCACGCTTCCGCGGCGTCTGCACTTGTTCCTGCCCATGACTGTCGAGCTGGCTCGGTTCACCTCCCAGTATAAGCCAAAATCGAGTCACTGGCCACGTCAGGCGCCGGCTTCACGAGTGACCCCCCGGCAGAGCCTGGGGCTGACGTGCACGGACAGACTGACATGTCATCGGCCTGTAAACGGTGCGACTTCATAGAACGGTGAAAGGATGATCGCCGATAAGGATCGATAAAGGTCGATGAGAGGCAATGGAGGCAATGTGGAGGGGGCGAAGGCATCCGAGGAAAGGCTTATTTCAAGCTGTTGCGGAAGAAGTCCGCATACTCTTTTTGTGTCTGACTGGCAGGCACGTTGGATTCCAGTTGCCACTGGAAGTAAACGTACTTCTTGTCGATGTTCAAGCGATCTTGAAGTTCGCGGACGAGTTGGACCAGAGTTCGATGTTGGGCTTCGCTGATGGGTTTGCGGTCAAGGTCGCCGATAAAACAGACCCCTACAGGCTTATAACGCGGATGATAAGATAAAATATTATGATAGCGAACGTCAGGCCAACCAGCGTAAGGCACACCGACTTTCTGTTCCCGCCACGCCGTTCCAGTCTCCAACCAGCCATCTGTGCCATTTGGGCTTCTCGCCGAATCGATCACAAAATGGAAATCAGCCTTGGGCCGCACCGGGTGGGGCGTTTGTTCTCCATTCAAAAAGCCATCGGCAAGGGCGGCAGCGTCGCCAGCCTGATCTCCCGATTCATAAATAATGATACAATTCCACGCTCCGCTCTGCAACGGAACGCGGGTCTGCAACTGTTCGGCCAAACTCCAATGTTCCACGCCCATGGCCAAAGGCACGCCGCTGCCGCTGCCGCCATCCATGAGCAACAACGCCGCGGCGCTCAAGGTTAATGCTCCTACCAACGACGCCAGCACGGTAGCGACTCGCTTCTGACTCACAGGTTTCTTCCTGATGGATGTTTTTTTATCGGCCATAACAATTAACCTGTGTATCGGCTAAGATGCGTTTTCAGTATAACTAATTTGTCGTTTCTACACGAATTCTCTGTTCAAAGCGGTGATGCCTTCGGTTGTATATCGCAGGCTTCCCAATTCAGCCGCTCTGGGTCGTGAACACTCTAGTATATAACACATTCATCAGGTTTGCACATCAATTTTGCGAGCCCTCCACCGCGGCCAAAATCGGCTCCTCAATGGTGCCATCAGGATTGAGATTCAGCGGTTCCATGGCGGCTGCTCTGCCAGCGGCTTCCGCGGCGGCATTATCGGCCTTTCGCTGGGCTTCCTTCCGGCGACGATCGTCGATCATAACGACCGCGACCAGGACGGAACCCTGGCTGATGGCTCGCAAAAGAACCATCGCCATGATCACACCGCCGGTGATGACCAGACACCATCCGCTGAGATCGATCCCCTTCATACCATTTCAACATCGGCGGTTTTGCATGTGAACTTTGGCCGACTCAGCGATGGGAGAGAACCTTTTCCTCGTACTGGCGGACGGCTTCCATCCAGTGAGCACCGACCGGGACGTTGTTGCGAAGGCAGTGCTCGTTCCACACGGCGCCTGCCGGCAACAGTTTCGATTCTTCCAGCAAGCCTAAGCGCGAGGTCAGATCGCCGGCGTCTTCCATGGCTTTGAGCTTCGCGGTTGGTTCGAGCAGGGCGAGCAGGAGAGTTTTTTGCATGGAGCGAACGCCGATGGTCCAGGCGGCAATGCGGTTGATAGAGGCGTCGAAAAAATCCAGGCCGATGTGGGTGCGAGCGAGGAAATGGCCGCGGACGAGTTCCTGGGCGATTTCGCGGAGATCGTCGGTGAGTGTCACGACGTGATCGGAGTCCCAACGGACGCCGCGGGAGACGTGCAGGAGAATCTCCGGCACGTGCATCAGCACGGCGGAAATTTTGTCGGCGATCGTTTCGGTGGGATGATAGTGACCGGCGTCGAGACAGAGCAGCTTTTGATGTTTGACCGCGTATCCGAGATAAAATTCATGTGAGCCAACAGTGTAGCTTTCCAGGCCCAGGCCGAAGAGTTTGCCTTCCAGCGCGTCGAGGTTGTGAGCGGGGTCGATCTTTTCGGCGAAGAGTTCGTCAAGGGATTTTTCAAGGCGGACACGTGGAGTGAGGCGATCGGCGGGTGTGTCTTTAAAACCGTCGGGCGCCCAGACATTGGTGACGCACGGTTTGTGCAGTTCGCGTCCGAAGGCGGCGCCGATACGCCGACACGCCTGCGCGTGGCGAACCCAGAATTTGCGGATACTTTCATCGGCGGACGCGAGCGTGAATCCGTCGGCCGCCAGCGGATGCGAAAAAAACGTCGGATTGAAATCCAGCCCGAGCCCGCGCTGCTTGGCCCAGGCGATCCAGCGAGAAAAATGTTCCGGGGTGATTTGGTCGCGGTCCACTTTTTTACCGCCGGTCTCGAGGTAAATCGCGTGCAGATTCACGCGGTGTTTGCCGGGGACCAGGGAAAGCGTTTTGTCCAGATCGGCCCGCAGTTCGTCGGCGTTGCGGGCTTTTCCGGGATAATTGCCGGTTGCCTGAATGCCACCGCCGGTGAGTCCGGCGGCGGACTCAAATCCGCCGACATCATCGCCTTGCCAGCAATGCAGCGAGATACTGATCTCCGCGAGGGTCCGCATCGCGGCCTCCGTATCCACGCCAAGTTCCGCGTACTGTTCCCGAGCCGTTTTGTATGCATTTTCCATGAACGCCATTGTACAGGAGCCAGAAGCCAGTAGCCAGAAGCTGGAATAAATCCGAAATTCGAGGGGTGTGGCCATCTTTTGTGGCAAATTGTTCCAGGCAAGGCGAGGTCCGCGACGCCGCAAGCGTTTTCGGTGCCATTTTGCGAGATCAACGTCAAGCCCCGCATTACCATGCGGGGCTCCCCTTGATGTCTATGCTATAAAAGATGGCCACACCCACCATGCGCTCTGAGATGGAAAAATGATTGCTTTTTCTTCCAAAATGATAAATAATTTTGCCCATTGAGTTTTCCAGTCAGAGTGTCCTTTTATACATTGGAGGTTTCCATGAAATGTTTTCTTACTCCTTGCGTTCTCATGCTGGCGTCTCTTTTGACTGCCTGTTCGAGCGGCGTTCCGAATACGGCTGAAGATGCGGCTCTTCGTCATACGCAAGTGAATCAGGCCATCGTGGACCTGAAGGAGAAAGATGCCTCTCTGGAAAAATATTTCAATCATGCGTACGCCTACGCCATTTTCCCGAACGTCATTGCCGGCGGTCTGGGCGTCGGCGGCTTCTCCGGCAACGGCGAAGTCTACCAGGGCGGCAAATTCGTCGGGTACTCCAACGTCTCCGGCGGAAACATCGGCTACCAGATCGGCGGACAGAGCTTCGTCCAGGCCGTCTTCTTCCAAAATGAGGCCGCCTTCAGCAACTTCAAAACAGGCACGCTGGAGTTCGACGCCAAAGCCACCGCCGTGGCCGCCAAATCCGGCGCCGGCGCTCAGGCCGATTATGCCAACGGCATCGTCGCCTTCGCCCTGCCTCGCAAAGGCCTGATGGTCCAGGCCGCCATAGGCGGACAAAAATTCTCCTTCCAACCCGCTGATAAAATCGGCAATGCCCTCGACAAAAAATAACCCCACCTCTTCATGATGGCGGGTGGGCGGGGGCCGGGTGCCACGGGTATGGGACAACCTCGGTCCCATACCCGTGTTCGCTTGCGGCACGGGTCTGCGAACTGCGCAGCCCCGTGAAGATATAGGAAGCAGAGGGCTTCTCCGAATCGCAGCGATTAAACTGTGTTTGTACGACGCAGCTATC
>WQYP01000104.1 GCA_009781185.1 Phycisphaerales bacterium
CCCCCCGGCTTCTGGCCTCTTATTTTTTGGTTCTGGGTTTTGGCTTTTTGCTTTCCAATTCCCACCCCCGGTGGCCCCCCCCCCCGGCCTTCAAAACCCGCAAAAACAACCCCGGGTCCCCCCCCCCCCCGCGACCTCCCACACTTCGCACCGACCACTCCACATGCATCTCCATCGCCGCCCCTCCGCCCGTTTTTTTCATTTGCCATCCCGGCCCCGCCGCCGCCAGAGTTCCCAGCAGTGCTCCCGCGAAGATCATCACCCAGACGGGGTCCATTGCTCGCCGCTTTCCGCCTGCCGCCGTCTCCACCAAGCCTTCCCACAATTTTGTTGAAGAGACGCGCTGGCGTCCGCGTTCTCCTCGCCACAGCGCCAGCATTCCCAGCGCCGCCACGCCTCCCGCCACCCCCAGCATCATCGGCCAAGCAAAGATAAGCATGACACTATCCTACACAAACGATAACGAAACGACGAAGAGAATAGTGAATGAGGAATAGTGAATTGTGAATGGGTGACTCGACAGCCTGCACCTTCACCCCCGCAAAGCGGGGTCGCTACCTTTATTCGCTATTCTTTGTGTACTTCGTCTCTTCGTGGTATCGTCTTGCGTCTTCTTCAATAGGAGTCTCTCATGGCCATTGAGCTCACCAGCCACGAACGTTTCACGCGTATGTACCAGCACAAGACCGCAGACCGCGTTCCGATCACGGATGGGCCATGGAAGTCCACTCTCACCCGCTGGATCAAAGAAGGCCTACCCGAATCCGCGGACTGGCGAGACTACTTCGGCGTCGACTACCAGGTCTACCTCTGGGGCGACAACTCCCCGCAATACCCCGTACAACTCCTCGAAGAAACCGAAGAATACCGCATCCGCAAAACTCTCTGGGGCGCCACCATCAAAGAATGGAAGAACCACGGCGGCGTCCCGGAATTCCTCGACTTCACCATCATCGACCGCGACGCATGGGAAAAAGCAAAAAAACGCATGACCCCCAACAACACCCGCATCGACTGGGACCGTCTCAAGAACGAATACGCCACCTGGCGAAAACGCGGCGCCTGGCTCGAAGCCTACTGGTGGTTCGGTTTCGACGTCACCCACTCCTGGGCCACCGGCACCGATCGCGTCCTGATGGCACTCGCCGAGGACCCCGAATGGCTCATCGACATGTTTAACACATACCTCGATCTCGATATCGCCATCTTCGAAGAGCAATGGCAAAAAGGATACACCTTCGACACCATCAACTGGCCCGACGACCTCGGCTTCAAAATGCACCAATTCATGTCCGTCGACATGTACCGCCAAGTCCTCAAACCCGTCATGAAACGTGCCGTCGACTGGGCCCACTCCCACGGTATCTACGCGCGCCTGCACTCCTGTGGCCAGGTCATGCCCTTCGTCCCCGAATTCGTCGACATCGGCATCGACTGCCTCAACCCCCTTGAAATCAAAGCCGGCATGGACCCGATCAAGCTCAAAAAAGACTTCGGCGACAAGCTCGTCTTCCACGGCGGCCTCAACGCCGCCGTCATGCACGAGTTCGACAAATACGCCGACGAGATGCGAAGATACGTCCCCATTCTCAAACAGAACGGCGGCTACATCCTCTCCTCCGACCACTCCGTCCCCGATGCCGTCTCTTTCGAAACCTACAAAAAAATCGTCACCCTCGCCAAAGAAATCGGCAAATACTGAGAAAAACTCGAAATTCGAAATTCGAAGCAAATTCCAATGTTCAAATGTTCAAATGACCAAAACGGAGCCGCTTGAAGGCGGTGTTTCGGTCATTGAAACATTTGAACATTCAAGTTTTATTCGAATTTCAAGTTTCGAATTTCGAGTTTTTTCTGAGTCGCTTTTTCCACAAACCTCCCCAGCCCCACCACTACTCGCTGCTGCTTTCCTCGCCCAATCACCTCCACCTCATTACGCGCTTCCATCTCAAACGAAATCTTCCGTCCATCAATCGCGGTAACTCTCGCTGCGCACCACACTTTCATCCCCACCGGCGTCGACGCCGTATGCTCCACATCCACCTTAATCCCCACCGTTCCCTGCCCCTCTTCCAGGCACGGCAGCACGCACTCCACCGCCGCCTGCTCCATCATTTCCACCATCCCCGGCGTCCCGAACACCGCCACCCCCGGATTCCCATACGCCGTCGCTAACCGCCTGTCCGTGATCGTCCAAACGATTTCCCACTCCCGCCCGACCTTCAAAACTTCCGCCACAACCAAACTCCTTTTTTTATACCTGTTCTGGACAATATCACAGACAGCCAAAAAAGCCCAGGAACTGCAGTCCCTGGGCTTACGCATCTTCACGAACCATACTCAATTATTTCTCATGTATACCTGTGTTCCCTCGACAAGCTCGTCGCTGTCATTAGCGGACAGTTTCGGATTCAGTCGCAGAAGTTCCTCGCGGCAGGCTTCACGCTGGCGCAAAAGTTCCGGGCTCGGCTTGTCGAGCCACGGTTCCCAATAATGAGCAGAATCCATCGTATCTACTTCACGCCAGACCACCAGGCGCCACGCCATTTTCTCCAACGTATCGCCCTTCTCTGCCCGCATGTACTCCCCGCCCGACCACTTCAACGCCACCGGCAGCGTGTCGCCCGTGCCATCAAGCACCGCATCACCATAAGAAACAAGGTCAGGCAATCCGATGGGTCCTTCACCCGCCTCACTTCGCCGCATCCCCTGTGCAAAGAAAACCATCGGCCTCACGGGCTCGCCTTGCCACCGCACACTCACTTCGCACCAGCTACCGCCGCACTCACGGCGACCGTTACATCCCTCGCTTTCACAAGCCCCCTCGCCCAGCAGACGCCATACCCCTTTCGCGTCGCGCCAGACGTAGATTAGATCGCGATATACCCAGTGACCCGAGCCCATGCACATCTCGTGCGACCAGCCGATTTCATACACCGTCCCGCCACGCGGATCGCGGCCTCGAATGATCGCATAGTCCGCCAACATACCATCGCCAGGAGCGTCTGGAATTGCATCCGTTACCTTCACGCAAATCGGCATCGCCCGGCCATTGATCTGTTCGCCAAGCAAATTGTTCGCTTCGATATCTGACCCGCCGCCATCGGCTGGCATCAATTTCACCAACACCCAGCGGGCCTCCTGATCCGCAGAAGGTTGCCACGCATACGCCTTTTCGAGCCGAAAGATCGGCCTGCCGGCGAGGTCCTCATCAATCCACATCATCTTCGGGAGCCCAGTGTTGGACGCCTCACAAGCCCAGGCGTCGAGGTTGCCCCAGGTGAACGTAGGCTTCACCTTCGCAACCAGTTCCTCCCAACTCGCAGCCTCAACACGAACGCCCAATCGCGAACTCAGCGGCCCCGTCCAACCTGGATCCTTCAGAAAACGCCGCTCCTCCTCCCGATCAAAGGCCAACCGCCCCTCAACGTGTCGCTCGCAGCCATAAGCCATCACCATGCAAACGACCAGCAGCCCACACATCCATCGCCATCTCATCATCCGAGGGTGTGGCCATCTTTTGTGGCAACGCCCCACTCCACTAGCCCCCGGCTCTGCCGGGGGAGCGAACCGGTGATGATCATTTCGCGGAATGACCATCACCGGCATGCCCCCCCGGCAGAGCCGCGGGCTAGGATGGGGCATTGCCACAAAAGATGACCACGCCCTCATCCGATCTCCTCGACCGGCAAACCGGAAATTTCTTCGTCGCTGAGGTAGCATCCGGGATCGGCGGCCCAGATGTTGCCCGTGAAAATTTCTGCCCGCGCACGAAGCCCCCCACCGCAGATCGCTTTAAACCGGCACGCCCCGCAACGACCTTCGAGCAGATCGAGGCGGTCCTTGAGGCCGGCCATGATGGGATCGGAAGTGTCCTGCCAAATTTCGGAGAACTTCCGTTGCCGCACATTACCGAAGGTGCGGGACATGGAGAACTGATCCGCGTGGACGTTCCCCGAAAAATCGATGTTGGCAATCCCAACACCCGAAGAGTAGCGGGCACCGCCGTTCCAGAGCAGCATATCGAGCACCTGCCGCGAACGAGGGCGTTTTTCCATCAGCATACGCATGTACAGATAAGCACCATCACACGGATTATCGACGGTGAGGATTTCGATTCGTTTGCCGCGCCTCACGAAATCGTTGGCGCGAGTGATGATCGTATCGACCGCCTCCCGAGCGTTCTCCGGCCGCATCGCCATCAAGTCCCTCCCTCGACCGGCCGGACACAGATGATAAAAACAGGCCCGATGAATGCCTTTCTTTTCAATAAAATCAAAAAGCCGATCCAGATTCTGCGACGTGTGACAGGTCAGCGTAAGACGCAGCCCAACCTTCTGACCGACATCGACGCAGTGACGGAAACCACGCATCGTGCGATCGAAGGCCCCTTTTACGCCGCGGAATTCGTCGTGAATCGCGGGATCGACAGAATCCAGCGAAATGCCTACATAAGCGAAACCGAGTTCCTTGAACCGCTCGGCGGCGTCTCGGGTAATCAGGGTGCCATTCGTGGACGCAACCACGTGAAGGCCGAGTTCGCGTGCATAGGCGGCAAGCTCAAAAAAATCCGAACGCACCAGCGGCTCGCCTCCGGAGAAAAGCACCGCCGGGACCTTAAATTCCGCTAAATCACGAAGAACTGCCTTGCACGCATCCGTGCCAAGCTCATCGGAATACGCGCACGCTTCGGAAGCCGTGTAACAATGAACGCACTTGAGGTTGCAGGTGCGAGTGAGGTTCCACACAACGATCGGCCGTCGTTCCCTGGCCGACCTTGCAACCGCCATCTTCTGATACGCCGGCGGATCAATCTGCCTTATCTCACGCCCATACCGATGCGGCGTCGACGGACTTTCCAGTCCACCATAAAGAACACTCACGTCGATCATCCGCCGAGTCTCCTTTTAGATTTGGGGATCTGGCGATCTGGTGATTTGGTGATTGAAAAATAAATCACCAGATCACCAGATTACCAAATCACCAAATCCTCATCACGCCGGCTCCCAGGCGTGCAGAATCTTCACATAATTTCCGCGTTCGAACGCTTCCGGATGAGGCGTTTTGAGCAAGCTCATGCTGCCTCGCATCTGTGCAAGCGACTCATATTCATGTTCTTCGAGCCATTTCGCAAGACGATCAGCGAGGTGCTTGAGATATTGAGGCCCGCGAGTGAGAAGAGCGGAAACCATCTGAACGACACTAGCGCCGGCCATGAAAGCCTTGACGACATCCTCGACGCTGTGGACACCGCCGGTGACCGCCAAATCCGCCTTGACGCGCCCAGCGAGCGCTGCCGTCCAACGAATCCGCGGCAGCAGCTCATCCGAAGTCGATAACTTCAACTCCCGACGAACATCAAGATCCTCAATATCTATATCCGGCTGATAGAAGCGATTGAACAGCACGAGCCCCTGCACGCCGGCCTTCACAAGGCGATTGACAAATTGCGGCAACCCCGTGTAATTCCGCGAAAGCTTCACCGCCAGCGGCAACTTCACCGCCTGACGAACCGCACGCACCACATCCAACGTATCATTCTCAATCGCCTCGCTGGAACGTTCCAGATCAAACACATTGTTGTAGATATTCAGCTCCAATGCATCAGCCCCGGCCTGCTCAATCTTCGTGGCGTAACTGACCCATCCGCCCGGCGTACGCCCATTAAGCGATGCGATAACCGGTATTTTCACGGTTTTTTTTATCTTGATAATTTGATCGATGTATTCCTCCGGGCCGAGGCGGAACTGCTCCGGAGAGGGAAAGTATGAAAGAGCTTCGGGGCTGTTTCCAAGCGGGCCGTCAAGGCTGCGATTCACCGCCATTTCCTCGAGGTCAAACTGTTCCTGAAACACCGAATGCATCGTAAGCATAGGCGCCCCAGCATCTTCCAGCTCGCGGACTGCCGCTAAATCGTTGCATGGCGGTGAGGCGCCGGGGATCAAGGGAGTGGAGAGCTTAAAGCCAAGATAACTCGTGGAAATATCCATGCGGCGTACTCCTTCTGTTAGAGAAGTGTACTACTCAATTGGCGTTTCCATCCGTTTTCGTCTGTTTTCGTCTTAATTGGTCTCCGTTAGTCTGTTTTCGTCGGGAAAACAATCTGCGAAAGTTCCTTGTAAAGAGCCAAACGCTCGGCAGTGTTGCGGACCGAGCCCTCGGAAAGAATTTTGAATCGTTCCGCGTCGATTTTTTCGACCATCGCGAATCGCGTTTCGTTCCGCATGTAGTCGCGGGCGTTGGCTTTGGCTGGGCCGGAGTCGATCTGCAACGGGGCTTTGCCTTGCGAGACCAGACGCGGATCGTAGCGGTAGAGCGGCCATACGCCGGAATCGACCGCTAACTTCTGCTGATCAAGGCCGATCTTGAGGTCGTAGCCGTGAGCGATGCAGTGGGAGTAGGCGATGATCAGTGATGGGCCGGGGTAGCTTTCGGCTTCGGTGAAGGCGGTGACGGTGTGGTTGTCGTTTGAGCCGAAGGCGACGGAGGCGACGTAGGCGTTGCGGTAGGACATGGCCATGAGTCCGAGGTCTTTTTTCTGTGTGCCTTTGCCAGATGCGGCGAATTTTGCGGCGGCACCCATGGGTGTGGACTTGGAGGCTTGTCCGCCGGTGTTGGAGTAGACTTCGGTGTCGAGGACGAGGATGTTGATGTCGAAGGGGAGCGAGAGGACGTGGTCGAGTCCGCCGTAACCGATATCGTAGGCCCAGCCGTCGCCGCCGAGGAGCCAGATGGATTTTTTGACGAGGTAATCGGCCATGTCGTTGAGCATTGTAGCGCTTGGCGACTTGATATTCTTGAGGGCGGTGCGAAGAGCGGCCACGCGGGCACGCTGCTCAGCGACATTTTTTTCGCCCTGCTGACTGGCGGTGAGGAGGCCGGTGGCGAGGGTGTCGCCGACCTGAGAAGTAAGCTCTTTGAGCAGGCGTTCGGCCTGTTTTTTGTGCTCGGAGATGCCAAGCAGCAGGCCCAAGCCGAACTCGGCGTTATCTTCGAAGAGGGAGTTGGCCCACGTTGGGCCGCGGCCATCGCGATTGGTGGTGTAAGGCGTGGTGGGGAGGTTTCCGCCGTAGATGGAGGAGCAGCCGGTGGCGTTGCTGATGACCAGGCGATCGCCGAAGAGCTGGGTGAGGAGCTTGACGTACGGCGTTTCGCCGCAGCCGGCGCAGGCGCCGGAGTACTCGAAGAGGGGCTGGAGGAACTGGGAAAGCTTGACGTTCATCTTGGCGATTTTGCTGCGGTCCACTTCCGGGATGCCCAGGAAGAAAGCGTAATTGGCGCGTTCGACGTCGCGGATTTCCATGCGTGGACGCATGTTGATGGCTTTGCGTTTTGGATCGGCTTTATTTTTGGATGGGCAGACCTGGACGCAGAGGCTGCAGCCGGTGCAATCTTCGGGAGCGACCTGCAACGTGAAGTTCATGCCCTTGAAGTCAGGGGCTTTGTAAGCAGTGGACTTGAATGTTGCCGGAGCTCCGGCGAGAGCGGAGGCTTCGTACACTTTCGGTCGGATCGACGCATGGGGGCAGACGAAGGAGCACTTGTTGCACTGGATGCAGGTTGCGGGATCCCATTCTGGGATGTCGATGGCGATGTTGCGTTTTTCGTACTGAGTGGTTCCGACGGGCCAGGTGCCGTCGGCGTTGTTGTTGGCGTGGAAGGCGGAGACTGGGAGGAGGTCGCCTTTTCCGGCCATCATGACGCTGGTGACGCGTTTGACGAAATCGGGCATACCGGGCTGCTCGAAACCGGTCTGGGCAATTTTTGAAGTTGCGGCTGCGGGAACGGTGATTTCGTGGAGGTTTTGGAGCGTTTGATCGACGGCTTCGAAGTTGCGTCGGACGACTTCTTCGCCGCGTTTGCCGTAGGTTTTCTTGATGGCTTTTTTGATGGCTTCGATTGCCTGTTCGCGAGGCAGGACGCCGGAGATGGCGAAGAAGCAAGTTTGCATGATGGTATTGATGCGTGTACCCATGCCTGTGGCTTTGGCGACGGCGTTGGCGTCGATGGCGAAGAAGCGAAGTTTTTTGGTGATGATCTGCTGCTGGATTTCGCGAGGAATGGAATCCCAGACGGCTTCCTTGGCGAAGGGGGCGTTGAGGAGGAAGACCGCACCGGGAGCGGCGGATTCGAGCACGTCAATTTTTTCCAGAAACTGGAACTGATGGCAGGCAACGAAACTGGCCTGCTTGATCAGATAAGGGGCCTTGATCGGGGCCTTGCCGAAGCGGAGGTGCGAGGTGGTCATGGCTCCGGATTTTTTGGAGTCGTAGACGAAATAGCCTTGAGCGTGGAGGTCGGTATCTTCGCCGATGATTTTGATGGAATTTTTGTTGGCTCCGACAGTGCCGTCGGCGCCGAGGCCAAAAAATAACGCCCGGACGGTATCGGGCGATTCAATGTCGAAGGAGTTGTCAACGGTCAGTGAGAGGTGCGTGACGTCGTCGTTGATGCCGACGGTGAAGCGTTTTTTAGGCGAAGGTTTGGCCAGTTCGTCGAAGACGGCTTTGACCATGGCGGGTGTGAATTCCTTGCTGGAGAGGCCGTAACGTCCGCCGATGACTTCCGCGGAACGCTGGGCTTGATAGAGGGCGGCGATGACATCGGCGTACAGCGGTTCGCCGGTGGCGCCGGGTTCTTTGGTGCGATCGAGCACGGCGATTTTCTTCGTGGTGGTCGGCATTGCGGCGAGGAACATCTCCACGGCGAATGGGCGGAACAGGCGAACAATGATCGCTCCGATTTTTTCGCCCTTGCCAGCGAGGTAGCGAACGGTTTCGCTGACGGTTTCGGCGCCGGAGCCCATGACGATCACGACACGTTCGGCTTGAGCGTGGCCGACGTATTCGTAGGGGAGGTAGCGGCGGCCGGTGATTTTGGCGAAGCGTTCCATTTCCTCTTTGACGACGGAGGGGACGCGTTCGTAGAAGGTATTGCAGGCTTCGCGGGCCTGGAAGAAGGTGTCGGGGTTCTGGGCGGTGCCGCGAATTTTGGGTTTGTCGGGCGTGAGGCCGCGGGCGCGATGGGCGTCGACCCATTCCTGCTTGATGAGCTCACGGAGTTGTTCGTCAGAGAGCAGTTCGCAACGGTTGAGTTCGTGGCTGGTGCGGAAGCCGTCGAAGAAATGCATGAAGGGGACGCGAGTGCGGAGGCTGACGGCCAGGGCGATGGCGGCCTGATCGTGGGCTTCCTGAACGCAGGTGGAGGCGAGCATGGCGAAGCCTGTGGCGCGGCAGGCCATCACGTCGGAGTGATCGCCGAAGATGGAGAGAGCGTGCGTGGCGACGCAGCGGGCTGCGACGTGCATGACGAAACTGGTCAGTTCGCCGGCGATTTTGAACATGTTTGGGATCATCAGCAGGAGTCCCTGCGATGAGGTGAAAGTGGTGCAGAGAGCGCCGGACTGCAAGGCGCCGTGGACAGAGCCGATGGCGCCGGCTTCGCTTTGCATTTCGACGATTTGCGGAATGCCGCCCCAGAGGTTGGTTTTGCGGGCGGCCGACCAATCGTCGGCAAATTCGCCCATCGGGCTGGAAGGCGTGATGGGATAAATCACCGCGACCTCCGACAATCGGTGCGCCACGTGCGCTACCGCCTCGTTACCGTCCATCGTTACAACTTTTTTGTCTGCCATTTTGAAAAACCCTTCTGCGAATCTACGCTACTGGTTGTCGCATCAAACGGAGAGCGACAGAGAACATCATAGAAAGGAACGGACGCCCGTTCCGAAACATATCATTCATTCACATCCCCACAAATCGAACATGTGATCCGGCACTCCCTTACGGTCGTGGTACCAATCATTTCACCATTGCCGGTATCGGCAGTTTGTCGTCTGGCACATCGGCTGGGAAGAGGATCACCCGGGCGTCGACGGCCATGATTCCTTCGTGCGACACCAGCAGTGGATTGATATCCAGTTCCTTAATCCGCGGCTGCTCGACGAGCAACTCACTGAAGCGTACCAAAACGGATTCGAGTTTTGCCCGGTCAACGGGCGGGCGACCGCGGACGCCGTCGAAGACCTTGTTAATCTTTGTCCGTTCCATCATCTGTTTTGCCAGGGTCGCATTCAACGGCGGCAGACCCAAGGCGCGATCCTTAAACACCTCGACCAACTGTCCGCCGGCGCCAAAGAGCATCACCGGGCCAAACTGGGGATCGATACTGCTGCCGAGAATAATTTCATAAGTATCCGCGAGTTTGATCATGGGCTGGACCGTGACACCGAGGAAATCGCCGGGCTGACATTTTGCCAGGACGGACGTTTTTATTTGTGTAAATGCGTCACGGACGCTGTTGGCGTCGCGCAAGTTCAGCTTCACGCCGCCGACATCCGTCTTGTGCGTGATCGTTCGGGAATAAAGCTTGAGCACGATCGGATAGCCGATGGCATCCGCGGCTTTGGCGGCTTCGTCGGCGGTGGTTGCAACTTCGGTGCGGACGACTGGGATGCCATAAGCGGCTAAAAGCTTTTTGGATTCCGCTTCATCGAGCAGTGTGCGTCCTTCCTTGACGGTGTTCTTGATCAGTTCCACAGCGGCGGCACGATGCACATCGTCGGCGGTGGGCGGGCGGGGCGTGCCGTCCATTTCGCGGAGGTTCTGCGTGTATTGCCACATGTAGTTGAAGACCCGTGCAGCGGTGTCGGGGAAGGGGAAGGCGGGGATTCCGGCGCGATTGAGGATTTCCTTGCCTGCCGCGACGCCGGCGCCGCCCATCCAGCTCGCTAGTACAGGTTTTTCCAGCTTCGCGTACGGAGCCAAGCCTTCCGCAATCTTTGTCGGGTCGGTCATGTCCTGGGGCGTGAGGATCACGAGCATGCCATTGGCGTTGGGGTCACGAGCGGCGATGTCCAGAGATTTGGCATAACGATCAGGACTCGCATCGCCGAGAATGTCGACAGGATTGGACCGGCTCCAGTGCGGCGGTAACATTGCGTCGAGCTCGGCTTTTGTTTCCGGGGCGAGCGTTGTGAGCTGGCCACCGGTGTTCACCAGCGAATCGGTCGCCAGCACGCCAGGGCCACCGGCGTTGGTCAGGATCGTCAGATACGGGCCTTTCGGGCAGGGCTGATTCGCCAAGGCGTCGGTCAGATAGAAGAGGTCGGAAATGTAATTGACTCGGATCACGCCGGCACGGCGGAATGCGGCGTCCAGCACTTCGTCGGAACCGGTCAGCGAACCGGTATGCGATGCGGCGGCTTTTGCCGCCTGGGCGGAACGGCCGGCTTTGATCACGATGATGGGTTTTTTGTTCGCCACGTCGCGAGCTGCGGCCATGAACGATTGGGCGTTGCCGATGGTTTCCATGTAAATCAGAATGCTGCTGGTGTTGGGATCGCGACCGAGATAGTCGATCAGGTCGCCCCAACTGATGTCGAGCATGGAGCCGAGCGAAACGAAGGCGGAGAAACCAAATTGCTCTGTTAAGGACCAATCAAGCACAGCGGTGCACAGGGCGCCCGACTGGCTCAGAAATGCCACATTGCCCGATTTCGCTACGCCGGCGGCGAAGGTGGCGTTGAGGCCGGTGCGCGGGTTCATCAAGCCAAGGCAGTTCGGGCCGACTAGACGCAGGTTGCCACGACGCGCTTCGACCATCGTTCGGCGTTCCAGTTCGACCCCTTCCGGTCCGAGTTCCTTGAAGCCGGCAGAAATGACGATCGCTCCCGGTACACCCGCGTCGGCACATTGACCAATGACGCCCGGAACGATGCCGGCCTGGGTACAAATCACGGCCAAATCGACTTTTTCCGGAATATCCTGGATTGTTTTATAGGCTTTGATGCCCAAAACGCTCGGGCGTTTGGGATTCACTGGGAAAACTGTTCCCCCGAATGGCGAACTGATGAGATTCCAAAGCACGGTCCGGCCGACGCTTCCGGCGGCTTCGGTGGCGCCGATGACCGCGACATTTTTGGGGTTGAAAATTGCCTCCAGCGAACGACGACTGGAACTCCTGTCAGCATCACTACTTACGAGTGCCTTATCCGCATCCATATTCGACTCATCCTTATAAAACGATATGTTTGGCATGTCCTATCCAAGGAGTCGTTAGTATAAGTGAAGATTTTATGGCGTACCAGTGACTGGATTACCCTAAATCAGTGATAGGGTGCGTGACATGGTTTGCAGGCCACCTCTTTCCCATATCGCATCCAAGGCGAGCGAGCGTTGATCTTCGATCAACAGCTAAACTCTTGCGTGGTCTCCCACCACCACCCCGCAAAGCGGGGTCGCTACAGGCATTTCGTGTCACGCGCCCCTCAGTGATGTTGAAACCGAGTCTCAAAGTTCATAGACTCGATTGGGTTGTTTGGAGTTCGTCGTGCAAGAGTCTCTCCCTTCTAATGGCATCTGTTGCGAAAGCTGTGATGATGGGGCGTCCTGTCGGCTGCATCAGCTGAAGGTGGGGTGTGCGGGGAGGGTGGCGTCTGTGGGGGGGGATCGGGAATTACGTCGGCGATTGCTGGAGATGGGGTTCTGTAATGGCGCCAGGGTACAGCTCGTTCGCCGGGCGCCGCTGGGGGATCCGATTGAGTTTGCGATTCGAGGCTATTATGTCTCCTTGCGGGCGGAACAGGCCAGGCATGTCACCGTGGCGATTGAGGGGGATGACCGTAGGGTATGACACAGAGTTGTTGCAGTCTGGGCGACGCACTGTTACCACGAACAAAGGGTGAACTGGTGGTGGCGCTGGCGGGGAATCCGAACTCCGGCAAGACGACGATCTTTAACGCACTTACTGGACTGCGTCAGAAAGTCGCGAATTATCCCGGTGTTACGGTGGAGAAGAAGACCGGACGCTGCGAACTGCACGGTATGGGGGAGAGAGGGGGAGGGAAAAAGGGGGGGGGGGCACAGGTGATTGATCTGCCGGGGACTTACAGTTTGATTTCCCGTGCGCCTGATGAGCAGGTGGCGATGGAAGTTTTGCGTGGACTGCGTTCGGACACGCCTGAGCCGGATGTGGTGGTGGTGGTGGTTGATGCCAGTAATTTGCAGCGGAATTTGTATTTGGTGAGTCAGCTTATTGAGTTGGGGCGGCCGTTGGTAGTGGCGCTGAATATGATGGATGTGGCGAAGCGGCGTGGGCTGATGATCTCGGCGGAGAAGTTGGAAAAGAAGCTCGGGGTACCGGTCGTGGCGGTGGTGGGATATAAACGGCGAGGGATTAAACAATTGAAAGAGGCGATTGTTCGAGCTCGGGTGGCTCCAATGCCGGCGTGGGAATTGCCGGAGGCGATGCGGGAGGAGTTGCGGGGAATCTCTGGCGCTTTGCCGCACGGTCGCTCCCTTACGGTCGCGGCTCAGATCGCGGAGCGGTTGTTGGTGGGGGATCAGGCGAGTGATCTGCAGGAATTGATGAAGGTGGAGGGGGTTGCGAAGGCGTTGGAAAGCTCGGGCAGGCGATTGGCGGAGTTGAGGATCGATCCGATGCAAGCGGATATCGAAGCACATTATCACTGGATTGATTCGGTGGCTCAGGCTGCCGTGGCTGGGCATCATGACAACGCCGTCACGCCTCGCCTCCGCAAGACCGATCGCATTGATGCGATTCTGATTCATAAGGTCTGGGGGCTGCTGACTTTCGTTTTGATTATGGCGGCGATTTTTGTGGCTATCTTCTGGCTGGCGAAACCGGCCATGGATGCGATCAATCATTCGATTCAATGGCTGGGGCAGGTGGTGACGGTGCGTCTGCCAGAGGGGCCGGTGAAATCGTTGTTGAATGATGGGATTTTTGCGGGGGTTGGGACGGTGGTTTCGTTTGTGCCACAGATTGCGATGCTGTTTATGTTTCTGGCGATTCTGGAGGATTCGGGGTACCTCGCACGGGCGGCGTTTCTCATGGATCGTCTTCTGGCACGGGTCGGATTGCATGGCAAGAGCTTTATTCCGCTGCTGTCGAGTTTTGCCTGTGCGATTCCCGGCATCATGGCGACCCGCAGCATCGAAGATCGCCGCGATCGATTGGCGACGATTCTGATTACGCCGTTTATGTCCTGCAGCGCTCGTTTGCCGGTGTATATGTTGTTGATCGGGACGCTTTTCGGGGCGTACGGGTGGTGGTTCCAAGCGGTCGTGATGCTGCTGTGCTATGCGCTGGGCGTTCTGGCAGCGGTTGCTACGGCGTGGGTGTTTAAGCGGTCGCTGCTCAAAGGCGGGGCGACGACGTTTATTTTGGAGTTGCCCAGCTACAAGGTGCCGCAGGTTTCGCAGGTGGCGCGGGAAGTCTGGAGCAATGCGTGGGAGTTTCTGACCAAGGCAGGGACGACGATTTTGGCGTTTTGCGTTGTGCTGTGGGCGTTGGCGTATTATCCGCGATTGCCTGAGGCGCAGGAGCAGGCGATTCGTCAGCAGGTTGCGAATGCGGACAACGCTGTTGCGGCGGCGCAGTCGGCGTACAGTTTTGTGGGTCGCATTGGGCATGGAATGGAGCCGGCGATTCGGCCGCTGGGTTTCGACTGGAAAATGGGCGTGGGACTGATCGGGGCGTTTGCGGCGCGTGAGACATTTGTGTCGACCATGGGCATCAGCTATGCCGTGGATACCGCGGAAAAGGGGAAGATGAAGAATTTATCGGCGGCGATGCAGGCGGATCGCTACGCTGACGGGCGGCCGGTTTGGACGCCGCTGGTGGCGGTGAGTTTGCTGGTCTGGTTCGTTCTGGCGATGCAGTGCATCAGTACGGTGGCGATCGCCCGTCGTGAAACCGGCGGGTGGCGATGGCCGATCTTTATGATTGTCTACATGAATGTGCTTGCATATGTCAGCAGCCTGCTGGTCTATCAGGCTGGGACATGGATGGGATTCGCGTGATTTATGGCGACAGGGATGCAGGATATTCTGGTGATGCTGGTGGTTGCGGGAAGCGTGCTTTATCTCATTCGCCGTGCGAGACGGGCGATGAATGCCAGGTGCGGGCGGGCGGGGGCGTGCTGTGCGAGGCGAAAGGTGGTCGGTGCGCCGCGTCCGTTGGCGCGGGAGGGAGTGGCGTATTTGCCGGTGGAGATGCTACGTTCCAAGAAAGATTGAATGTCCTTCTCTCAATTTCGTGGACGTAGATATGTATGAATTGTGGAGCAATCGGGCGGGAGTTGGCCCCGGTAGGGGCCACCCGATCGCCA